>CAMKRY010000007.1 GCA_946415345.1 uncultured Bacteroidales bacterium
GTTTGTCAAGCGCCGCCGGAAGGGTCGAGCAGTCACGGCCGCCGGCCGTGGCGAGACCGGGCTGTCCACCGCCGCCGCCCTGGATGAGCTTCGCGGCCTCACGGATGTCCTTGCCGGCATTCTTACCCTTTGCGACGAGATCGTTGGAGTACATGAGCACGAGGTTCGGCTTGGCGTCATAGGCGAATGCCGCGGCGAGCACGAGATTCTCGGCCTTCTTCTGCAGCAGCAGCGCCATGTTGCGGGCCATGCCCGGGTCGACGCTGTGGTCGAAGCGGACCACGCGGACGCCGTTCACCTCGACGGCGGTCTGGTAGAGCTTCTCCGCCAGCTGCGCGGCCTTTTCGGCGGCGGCGGCTTCGAGCTGCTTGCGGGCCTCGGCATTCTCGTCGACGAGTTTCTTGATGGCACCGGCGAGGTCCGGAACGTTGTTGAACAGGCTGCGGATGCCCTTGATCATCTGCTCCGTCTGGCGGATCATTTCCTCGGCGGCCTCACCGGTCACGGCCTCGATGCGGCGGACACCGGCGGCGACGGCGCTCTCGGCCACCACCTTGAAGTAACCGATGGTGCCCGTGGCGCGGGTATGGGTACCGCCGCAGAGCTCGACGCTGTCGCCGAAACGGACCACGCGGACCACGTCGCCGTATTTCTCACCGAAGAGGGCCATGGCGCCCATGCCGCGGGCTTCCTCCATCGTCGCATCGCGCTTCTCGCAAAGCGGATAATCGGCGCGGATCAACTCGTTGACGCGACGCTCGACCTTTTCCATCTCCTCGTCGGTCACTTTCTGGAAGTGCGAGAAGTCGAAGCGGAAATAGCCGTCGCAGACATAGGACCCCTTCTGCTCCACGTGGCTGCCGAGGGTCTCGCGCAGGGCCTGGTGCAGGAGGTGGGTCGCCGTATGGTTGTTCATGATGTTCTGCCGGCGGGCGCCGTCGACGCTCAGCGTAAACGCGGATGAGCTGTCGGCCGGGAAGCGCTCGGCCAGATGGATCGTCAGGTTGTTCTCCTTGACGGTGTTGAGGATGCGGATCTGCTCGCCGGACGCGCTCTCGATGACGCCGGTATCACCGACCTGGCCGCCCATTTCGGCATAGAAGGGCGTGCGGTCGAAAACGAGCTGGAAGTATTCCTTGTTCTTCTGCTTGACGGTGCGCTGGCGCAGGAGACGGGCGCCTTCCACACGGAGGGTGTCATAGCCTTCAAACACCACTTCCTCCCCCTCGACGAAGGTCTCCCAGTCGCCGAATTCGTTGGCCGTGGCGTTGCGGGCGCGCTCTTTCTGCTTCTGGAGCTCGACATTGAAGCCCTCGAGGTCGACGGTGTAGCCCGCCTCTGTGGCGATCAGCTCGGTCAGGTCGATCGGGAAGCCGTAAGTATCATAAAGGACGAAGGCGTCGACGCCGGAAACTCTCTTCGTGTCGGCGGCCTTGGCCATGTGGTCTTCGAGCATATGGATGCCCTTGTCGAGGGTCTTGAGGAAGGCATTTTCCTCCTCGCGGATGACGTTCTCGATCAGCTTCTGCTGGGCCGGGAGCTCGGGATAGGCCTCGCCCATGTCGGCGACCAGCTGGGGAATCAGACGGCAGAGGAACGGCTCGTCGAAGCCGAGGAAGGTGTAGCCGTAGCGGACGGCGCGGCGGAGGATGCGGCGGATCACGTAGCCGGCCTTCACGTTGGACGGCAACTGGCCGTCGGCGATGGAGAAGGCGATGGCGCGGACATGGTCGGCGATGACGCGCATCGCGACCTCGACGTTGCCGCCCTCGGCATATTTGTGGCCGCTGAACGCCTCGACCTGGCCGATCAGGCCGCTGAAGACGTCGGTCTCATAATTGGACTTCTTGTTCTGGAGGATCATGCAGAGGCGCTCGAAACCCATGCCGGTGTCGATGCTCTTGGCGGGCAGCGGCTCGAGGTGGCCGTCGGCCTTGCGGTTGTACTGCATGAACACGAGGTTCCAGATTTCGATGACCTCGTCGTTGTCCGTATTGACCAGCTCGCGGCCGGGAATCTTGGCGATCTCCTCGTCGCTGCGGAGGTCGATGTGGATCTCCGAGCAGGGGCCGCAGGGGCCCGTGTCGCCCATTTCCCAGAAATTGTCGTGCTTGTTGCCGGTGAGGATATGGTCCGCCGGAAGATGCTTCATCCAGGCCTTCTGTGCCTCGGTGTCGAGCTCGGTACCCTCCTCGGGGCAGCCCTCGAAGACCGTCGCATAGAGCTTGGTCTTGTCGATCCTGTACACCTCGGTCAGCAGCTCCCAGGCCCAGTCGATGGCCTCGGTCTTGAAATAGTCACCGAAGCTCCAGTTGCCGAGCATCTCGAACATCGTATGGTGACGGCCGTCGTGACCCACGGCCTCGAGGTCGTTGTGCTTGCCGCTCACGCGGAGGCACTTCTGGCTATCGGTCGCCCGGGGGAACTTGGGGGCGGCGTTGCCGAGAAAAATATCCTTGAACTGGTTCATTCCTGCGTTCGTGAACATCAGGGTCGGGTCGTTCTTGATCACCATCGGAGCGGAAGGGACGACGGTATGGCCCTTGGAAGCGAAGAATTCCAGATACTTCTGACGAATTTCCTTTGCAGTCATATTGAAAACAAATTACAATAACTTGCAAAATTACAAAGAATCTGCGAAAAATCCTTGCGCCGGCACGTAATTGGCAAAAAAGCGCCGGGTTTGCGACTTTTTTGTTATATTTGTTGGTTACATGGAGAAGCGGAAACAAAAAAGAACCCGGAGGCTGGTCTCCCTGCTGCTGATGCTCGGCGGCGGGATCGGTCTGTTCTTCCTGTACTTCTGGGTTTACACCGCCAAACTGGGTTACGACCTGCCCGGCACAATCCTCCGCCGGCAGAAGAACGCCGAACTGACCGCCAAGGTCAACAGTATCAGTCTCCGCCTCCACCAGGAGGAGGAGATTCTGGACGGTCTCAAGCTTCGCGACGAGACGATTTACCGTTCCCTCTTCGACCTCCCGTCCATCCCCGACGAGCGCCGCAAGGAAGGCATTCTCTCCGAGAGTGAGCGCTATCCCGAGCTCAAGGGCGCCGACCGCGCCGGATTGCTCCGCCGGACAGCCCTGCTGCTGGACCGCGTCGAAAAGGAAACCTACATCCAGAGCCGTTCCTTCGAGGAAGTGGCCGACATCGCCCGCATTTCCGGCGACATGGCATCCTGCATTCCCGCCATCCCCCCAATCATCCCCGATCCCACGACCTACAACCTTTCCAGCCCCTTCGGCTACCGGCGCGACCCCCTCAACGGCTCAACCCGCATGCACAAGGGCATGGACTTCGCCTGCAAGCCCGGCAATCCGATCTTCGCCACCGGCGACGGCGTCGTCGAGAGCCTGACCTTCGAGCACAAGGGCTACGGCCTCTCGGTGGTCATCGATCACGGTTTCGGCTACAAGACCCGCTACGCCCACATGAGCATCATCAGCGTCGCCGAGGGCATGAAGGTCCGCCGCGGGGACCACATCGGCCAGTCCGGCAAGAGCGGCCGCATCTCCGGTCCCCACCTCCACTACGAAGTCTACTACCACGACCACGCGGTCAACCCGTATAATTACATGGACCTCCACATGGACCTCGACGAATACCGCAAGCTGATCCAGTCGCGGAAAGAGGACTCCAAGGCCATCCTGGGGACCCCGAAAAAGAAATAAGCCATGGCGGAAAAGAGAGAACATACCCGCGCGGGATGCATCCTCCGCAGGACGCTGGGAATCCTTCTCGGCAGCCTGTCCGTGTCGCTCGTGGTGACGGGACTTTTCGTCTGGCTGATCCGCACCGACGAGGACCGCATCCTCCGCCGCGAGAACAAACAGCTCGCCACCCAGTACGAGACCTTGCGCCAGCGCGAGCAGCGCGTCAGCAACGCCGTCGGCTACCTCCAGGTGCGGGACCATGCCATCTACCAGGACATTTTCTACGCCGACGCCCCGTCGCTCGAGATGTACCGCAGCGACGATTTCCTCGCCGCCATCGACACCCTCCCCCAGGGCGACCTGATCCTCCATACCGCCCGCAAAGCCGACCGCCTTCTCGCGGACGCCGACGTCATCGAAGCCAACTTCCGGGAAATCGCCCGGCTCATTGACCGGGGCCGCGACACCCTGCCGCCGATGTCCATCCCCGTCGAGGGCCTGAGCTACACCCAGGTCGGCGCCTCGCTCGGCGAACGCATGAGCCCGCTGCTGAAAGTCGGCCTGAACCACACCGGACTCGACCTCATCGCCCCGCAGGACACCCCCGTCACCGCCGCAGCAGCCGGCACGGTCACCCGGGCCGACAAGACGGGCAAGACCCTCGGCAACACCGTGGAAATCAGCCACCCAGGCGGCTGGAAGACCCGTTACCGCTGCCTCGGTGAAATCACCGTCAGCCAGGGCCAGCACGTCTCCCGCGGCCAGATTATCGGCACCGTCGGCATGAGCGGCAATGCCTTCGCCCCGCACCTCCACTACGAGGTCGTCCGGCGGGATACCCTCCTTCTCGACCCCGTCAGCTGCCTGTTCGCGACCGTCAACCCTACCGAATACATGAATATGCTCTATATGTCGGCTCACACCGGCCAATCCCTCGACTAGAAGACATGGAAAAATTGTTCTACAGCATCAGCGAAACCGCCGAACTTCTCGGCGAATCCGTTTCTGCCATCCGGTTCTGGTCCAACCAGTTCCCGAAGTTCGTCAAGCCCCAGCGCAACGCCAAGGGCAACCGCCAGTACACCGCCGCCGACATCGAGGCCCTCAAGCAGATCAAGCTCCTCGTCAAGGACGGCGGCATGACGCTCGAGGGAGCGAACAAGCGCCTGACGGCCGAGAAGAACCTCGTCGCCAAGAGAGCCAAGGCCCTGGAATCCCTGAAATCCATCCGCAAAGAACTGGAAGCCGTCCGCAAATCGCTATGATCAAGGTAAAAGACATCACCGCCGCCATCGAGGCGTTCGCGCCCCTCAGTGTCCAGGAGAGCTGGGACAACAGCGGCCTTCTCATCGGCAGCCCGGAGGACACGGTCCACGGCGTCCTCATCGGTTTTGACTGCACCCCGGAGCTGGTCGACGAAGCCGCCGCCGGCGGATACGACCTCATCGTCACGCACCATCCCCTCATCTTCAAGGGCCTGCGCCGCATCTCCCCGGAGGATCCCGACGGACTGGCCGTGCTGAAAGCCATCCGCGCCGGCATCGCCGTCTATGCGACCCACACCGCCTCCGACAAGGTCCTGGAGGGCGTCAGCGGCATTTTCGCCGGCAAACTGGGCCTGCAGGATGTCCGCATCCTCGAGCCGGATGCCGACGGCGAGCATGGCCTCGGCGTGATCGGCCGCTTCCCCGTGCCCCATACTTTCACCGAAATCCGTCATCTGCTGAAAAAGGATTGCGGTGTCCGCTGCATCCGCTCCTCGAAACCCCTCCACACCGGCATCCAGACCGTCGCCATCTGCGGCGGATCGGGCGGATCCTTGATCGGAGCGGCCCGCAGGGCCGGTGCCGACCTCTACATCAGCGCCGACATCTCCTACCACAATTTCTTCACTCCCCACGGCTTCATGCTGATGGACATCGGCCATTTCGAGAGCGAAATCGGCATCACGGAGATATTATTTACCTTAATTAAGAAAAATTTTCCTACCTTTGCAGTTCGCATCAGCGAGAAGCTGAATAACCCGGTTATTTATTACTAAGCAACGATATGGCTAAGAAAATCAAGAAAGTCGAGACCCCGATTGACAACAGGGAAACTTTCGTCTCCCTCCGTAAGAGTTTTGCCGATTCCGACCTTTCCGTAGAAGAGAAGCTCAAGACCCTCTATGAGCTCCAGAAGGCCGATTCCGAGATCGACAAGATCCTCCAGCTCCGCGGTGAGCTGCCGATGGAAGTCGCGGCCCTCGAGGAAGAGATCGCCCGCCTGAAAGGCAAGATTGCCGAGCGCACGACGGAGATCGAGAACATGAACATGACCATCGCCGACAGCAAGCAGAAGATGCTCGAAGATGAGGAGCAGATTGCCAAGTACCAGCAGCAGCTCGGCGGCATCTCCAACAGCCGCGAGTACGACTCCATCGAAAAGGAGATCGAGAACCTCAACCTCCTCAAGCAGATTGCCGAGAAGGTGTCGACCGAGGCCAAGCAGAAGATCCTCGTCGCCAAGGGTGACATCGAAGGCATCAAGGACCGTATCACGATCTGCACCGACGACCTCAACATCAAGAAAGAGGAGCTCGCCACGATCGTCGAGTCCACCTCCAAGGAAGAGGAGCAGCTCATGGCTGTCCGCGAGGCCTGTGCTGCCAAGATCGATGCCCGTACGATGAGCGCCTACGAGCGCATCCGCCAGAGCGTCAACAACCACCTCGCCGTGGTCAGCGTCGTCGGCGGTGCCTGCGGCGGCTGCTTCAACAAGATCACCCCGCAGCGCCTGATCGACATCGCGGGTGGCAAGAAACTCGTCATCTGCGAGCACTGCGGCCGCATCATCATCAATCCGGACGCCGAATAATTCCCGACCATGCCTGCATCCCCGAAAAAACCCGCTGTCAGCAGGAAGGAGCAGGCGGTCAACCTGGAAGCACTGGGGCTTGAGATGGGTACCAAACCCCCTCAAGCTCTTGATGTTGAAGAGGCCGTCCTCGGTGCCATGCTGATCGAGCCCTCCATCATCGACGAAGCGATGGAGGAGCTCCGCCCGTCCTGTTTCTACGACCCCGTCCACCGGATGATTTTCGAGGCGATGACCGCCCTCACCAACGAGCACGCCGCCATCGACATCATCACCGTCTCCACGAAACTGACCGCCCTCGGCAATCTCGAGGCGATCGGCGGCCCCGTGACCCTCGTGAACCTGTCGCAGAAAATCGGCGCGGCGGCCAACATCGAGTACTACATCCGGATCCTCAAGCAGAAGAACATCCAGCGCGAGCTGATTTCCGCCTCACACCGGATCCTCAAGGATTCCTACGACGAGTCCGTCAATGTCGACGACCTCATCGACACCGCCCAGTCGCAGATCTACGACGCCATCCAGGACAACACCCGCAAGGACGTCCAGGAAGTCGGTTCGCTGATCAACACCGCGCTGAACGACATCCAGGAAATGCAGGGCCGCACCGGTCTCAACGGTGTCCCGTCCGGTTTCCCGAGCCTCGACCGCATCACCATGGGCTGGCAGCCGTCGGACCTCATCATCCTGGCCGCCCGTCCGTCCGTCGGCAAGACGGCCTTCTCCCTCAACCTCGCCCGTAACGCCGCCGTAGATCACAACATCCCCGTCGCGGTGTTCTCGCTGGAAATGTCCGCCATCCAGCTCGTCAAGCGTCTTATGACCTCCGAGTCCGGCCTCCCGGCCGACAAGATCAAGGGCGGCGTGCCGCTGGAGACCTACGAATGGCAGCAGCTCGAAATGACGCTGTCGAACCTCTCCAAGGCGCCCCTCTACATCGACGACACCCCGAGCCTCCCGCTGACCGAGTTCCGTTCGAAGGCCAAGCGCCTCGTCAAGCAGAAAAAGGTCCGCCTGATCATCGTGGACTACCTCCAGCTGATGCAGGGCCCCGCCGACCTTCGCGGCATGCGCGAGCAGGAAGTCGCGGCGATCTCCCGTTCCCTCAAGGCGACCGCCAAGGAACTGAACGTCCCGATCATCGCCCTCTCCCAGCTCTCCCGCCAGGCCGTCCAGCGCGAAAAAGGCAACGGCAAGCCGATGCTCAGCGACCTCCGCGAGTCCGGCTCCATCGAGCAGGACGCCGATATGGTCCTCTTCATCCACCGTCCGGACTTCCTCGGCCTGTCCGAGACCCCGGAGGGAAGGGAGACGACCTATATCATCATCGCCAAGCACCGTAACGGCGAGACCGGCGAGCTGCCGATGCGCTTCAAGGCGGAGCGCGTCAAGTTCGTCGAGAACGAGGAGACGCTCACGAGCGAATACAAGGCCTCGGCCATGAACAACGACCTCGGGGCGCCGGTTTCCTTCCCGGATGACGGACCTTACAACAACCCCGACTTCTAATGGCCGAACAGATCGTACACCCCGGAAAAGTCACGGCCGTGACCCCGCAGATGCTGACCGTGGGCTTCACCGCCAGCGCCGCCTGCGGAAGCTGCCGCGCCGCCGGGCTCTGTACGATGGCTGAAAGGAAAGAAAAGACGGTCGAGGTCCCCAATATCTACGGCTCCCGCTACCAGGTGGGCGACGAGGTGGAGGTGGCCTTCCGCTCGACGATGGGCCTCAAGGCCGTGTGGCTTTGTTACGCCATCCCGGTCGTGATCCTGCTCGGGATCGTCCTGGGCGCCATGGAAATGGGCCTGAACGAGCTCTGGAGCGGCCTTGCCGGCATCGGCGGGGTCGCCCTTTGGTATTTTGTGCTCTGGCTGCTGAGGGGAAAACTCAACAACCGGCACATTTTTACGCTGAAATAACAACAAACCAAAATAGCATACTGAAACCATGAACACAATCTGGACAACAATCGCGATTATCTCCCTCATCGGACTCGTGCTTGCCCTCGTCCTCTACCTGGTGGCTGAAAAGTTCAAGGTGGTCGAGGATCCGCGCATCGACGAGGTGGAGAAGGTGATGCCCGGCGCGAACTGCGGCGGGTGCGGTTTCGCCGGTTGCCGGGCGTTCGCAGAAGCGGCCGTGAAGGCCCCGAACCTGGACAACAATTTCTGTCCGGTCGGCGGCAACGACACGATGGCCAAGGTGGCTGCCATCCTCGGTTACGAGGTCAAGGAGAAAGCCCCGATGGTCGCCGTCGTGCGCTGCAACGGCTCCTGCGCCAACCGTCCGACGGTCAACACCTACGGCGGATTTGCCTCCTGCCGCGTGAAGGCCACCCTCTACAGCGGCGACACCGCCTGCGCCTTCGGCTGCCTCGGCTGCGGCGACTGCGTGGCGGCCTGCCAGTTCGGCGCGCTGAGCATGGACCCGGAAACGGGTCTTCCCGTCGTCGACGAGACGAAGTGCACCGCCTGCGGCGCCTGCACGAAAGCCTGCCCTAAGGCCCTGATCGAGCTCCGTGCCAAGGGCCCGCGCGGCATGCGCGTCTGGGTCGACTGCCGCAACAAGGACAAGGGGCCCGCGGCCAAGAAGGCCTGCGCCGCCGCCTGCATTGGCTGCGGCATCTGCGCCAAGACCTGCCGTCACGAGGCCATCACCGTCGCGGACAACATCGCCTATATCGATCCCGACAAGTGCAAACTCTGCCGCGAGTGCATCGCCATGTGCCCGACCGGCGCCATCCATGAGTCCGGCTTCCCGAAGCCCCTCGACAAGGAGGCCACCAAAGCCCGCATCCTCGAGCGCCAGAAGAAAGAGCGCGAGGAAGCCGCCGCCAAGGCAGCTGTCATTTCGAGCGAAGTCGAGAAATCTAAACCACAGGAGGAAAAGTAGTATGCGTAAACCCACATTCTCCATCGGCGGTGTTCATCCGCACGACAGCAAGATTTCCCGCGAATGCCGGATCGAGCCCATGCCCCTTCCGGACAGCGCCTTCCTCGCCGTTTCCCAGCATATCGGTGCCCCGGCCAAGCCCCTTGTCGCCGTCGGTGACAAGGTTAAGGTCGGCCAGCCGATCGCCGAGCCCGGCGGATTCGTTTCCGCTTATATCCATGCCTCCGTCTCCGGTACGGTGAAGTCCATCGCCCCGCGCGCCGACCTCGCCGGCAACCCGGTCATGACCATCGAAATCGCCCGCGAAGGCGACGAGTGGATGGAAGGCATCGACCAGAGCGACACGCTCGTCACCGATATTCCGGACGACAACAAGGCCCTGCTTGAGAAGATCAAGCTCGGCGGCATCGTCGGTCTCGGCGGCGCGACGTTCCCGACCCATGTCAAGCTCTCCCCTCCTCCGGGATCCAAGTGCGAGCGCCTCATCATCAACGGCTGCGAGTGCGAGCCCTACCTGACTTCCGACTTCCGCGTCCTCCTCGAGAAGGGCGAACAGGTCATTGTCGGTGCCGCCATCCTCAAGCAGGTGCTCGGCGGCGTGCCCTGCACCGTCGCCATCGAGGAGAACAAGCCCGAGGCCATCGCCCACATCAACGAGGTCATCGCCAAGCTGCAGAAACTGTCCCCGAAGTTTAACGGTATCGAGGTCATGACCATGAAGATGCGGTATCCGCAGGGCGGTGAGAAGCAGCTCATCGACGCCGTCATGCACCGGCAGGTCGGTTCCGGCGCCCTGCCGATTTCCGTCGGCGCGGTCGTCCAGAACGTCGGCACGGCCCTCGCCGTCTATGACATGGTACAGAAGAACAAGCCGCTCATCGACAACACCGTGACCGTCACGGGCGAGTGCTTCCCGCACCAGGCGAATCTCCTCGTCCGCGTCGGCACTCCGCTCCGCAGCATCCTCGAGCACCTCGGCGGCATCCCCGAAGAGGCCGTCAAGGTCATCTCCGGCGGTCCCATGATGGGCAAGGCCGTCGCCAACCTCGACGCCGCCACCCTCAAGGGCACCGGCGCCCTGCTGCTCCTCACCGAGAAGCAGACCGCCCGCAAGGAGGAAGGCCCCTGCATCCGCTGTGGCAAATGCGCCGAGGCCTGCCCGATGGGCCTGGAGCCGTTCCTGCTGCAGAAACTCTCCCGGAACGGCGACGTCGAAGCCCTCGAGGCCAACGCCGCCCAGGACTGCATCGAGTGCGGCTGCTGCCTCTACTCCTGCCCCGCGAACATTCCGCTCCTCGACATCATCCGTCTCGGCAAGGCCGACGCCATGAAGGCCATCCGGGACCGTGCCGCTAAAAAATAATTTTTTATGAATATTTTAGTATCCCCTAATCCGCACATCCACAGCAAGTGGTCGACCCGGTCCCTGATGACCGACGTCGTCATCGCGCTGCTGCCGGCGGCCATCTGCTCCGTGGTCTTCTACGGCTGGCGGGAGGCCCTCGTGCTGGCGGTCAGCGTGCTGAGCTGCGTCGGCTTCGAATGGCTGATCACCCGCTGCCTGATGAAGCAGAGATCCACCATCTGCGACATGTCCGCGGTCGTGACCGGTCTCCTTCTCGGCATGAACCTCCCGTTCACGACGCCCTGGTGGATGGTCATGATCGGCGCGCTCGTCGCCATCGGCATCGCCAAGATGACCTTCGGCGGTCTCGGCCAGAACGTCTTCAACCCGGCGCTGGTCGGCCGTGTCTTCCTGCTCGTGTCCTTCCCGGCCGTGATGACGACCTGGGTCGGTCCCGTCCATTTCGCCGACGCCTTCACGGGTTCCACCCCGCTGTCCAGCGTCAACGAGGCTATCCTGAACGGCACCCCCGTCACGGAAATCACCTCGCAGTATTCCTACGGCTCCATGCTCCTGGCGAACCTCGGCGGCTCGGCCGGTGAGATCTGCGCCCTCGCGCTGCTCCTCGGCTTCGTCTACCTCTGCGTCCGCAAGGTCATCAAGCCCTGGATCACCCTCAGCATCTTCGCGACGGTGGCCCTGACGAGCCTCATCTTCTGGGGCATCGACTCTGCCCGCTTCACCGATCCTGCCTTCAACCTCCTCTCCGGCGGTCTCATCCTCGGCGCCTGCTTCATGGCCACCGACTATGTGACGAGCCCGATGAGCACCCTCGGCGGCATCATCTTCGGTGTGGGCATCGGTTTCCTGACGATGATGATCCGTTACTTCGGTTCTTATCCGGAGGGCGTTTCCTTCGCCATCCTCATCATGAACGCGTTTGTGCCGCTGCTCAACCGCTGGTGCAAGCAGAAAAAATTCGGGAGGGCATAGACTATGGCAGCGAAATCAACCCTTACCAACATGGTCCTCGTGCTGACGGGCGTCTGCCTCGTCTGCGCAGCGCTCCTCGGCGGTGCCTATGTCATCACCAAGGATCCGATCGCCAAGGCCGACAAGGAAAAGACGGTCAAGGCCCTCTCCGAGGTCCTTCCCGCCTTTGACACCGTCTCCGAAGAGCCCCTCGAGGCCGGTGGCTGCAACTATTATGTCGCCCAGAAGGACGGCGCCGTCGTCGGCTACGCCATCGAGAGCAAGACCGGCGGCTTCGGCGGCGAACTGACCGTCATGGTCGGCATCGACGCCAAGACCGGTTTCATCTGGAATACCGCTCCCCTCAAACACGGCGAGACCCCGGGTCTCGGTGCCAAGTGCGAGGATGCGAACGGCAAGTTCCGCACCCAGTGGCAGGGTCTCAACCCCGCCGAACACGCCTTCGAGGTCAAGAAGGACATCGACGCCATCACCGCATCGACCATTACCTCCAAGGCCTACACCAAGTGCGTGACCCAGGCGCTGGAAGCCTATAAACTAATCATGGAGGAACCGAGCAATGAATAAATTCCGCATTATCCTGGACGGCATCGTCAAGAACAATCCGACGTTCGTCCTCATCCTCGGTATGTGCCCGACGCTGGCCACTACCACCTCCGCCATCAACGGCCTGAGCATGGGCCTCGCCACGATGTTCGTGCTCATCCTCGCCAACATGGTCATCTCCCTGATCGCCCCGATCGTCCCGGACAAGGTCCACATCCCGGTGTACATCGTCGTCATCGCGACCTTCGTGACCCTGCTCCAGCTCCTGCTGAAGGCCTATGTCCCCGCCGTCAACGACGCCCTGGGCCTGTTCATCCCGCTTATCGTCGTCAACTGCATCATCCTCGGCCGTGCGGAAGGCTTCGCCAACAAGCACGGAGTCGGTGAGTCGGCGCTCGACGGCATCGGTATCGGTATCGGCTTCACCCTCGCCCTGACCGTCCTCGGCGCCGTCCGCGAGATCCTCGGCAGCGGCTCCATCTTCAACGTCCAGTTCATCGGCGAGCAGTATCAGATGCTGGCCTTCGTGATGGCCCCCGGCGCATTCATCTGCCTGGGCTATCTGATGGTCCTGTTCAACAAATTCATCAAAAAGGAGAAATAGGCCATGACATACTTCCTGATTATCATTTCGGCGATTTTTGTCAACAATATCGTCCTCGCACAGTTCCTCGGCATCTGCCCGTTCCTGGGCGTGTCCAACAAACTGTCCACCGCCACGGGTATGTCCATGGCCGTCTGCTTCGTCATCACCCTGGCGACGCTCGTGACCTGGCTCATCAACCATTACTTCCTGATGGCGAGCGGCCTCTTCGGCATTGACCTGACCTTCCTCCAGACGATCGCCTTCATCCTCGTGATCGCGGCCCTGGTCCAGATGGTCGAGATCGTGCTGAAGAAGGTGAGCCCGTCCCTCTACCAGGCCCTGGGTATCTTCCTCCCGCTGATCACCACCAACTGCGCCGTGCTCGGTGTCTCCATCGACGTCGTCACCAAGCAGTTCACCTTCGGCGGCGCGGCCCACATCCTGAGCCTCGGCGAAGCGATGGTTTATGCCTTCGCGACCTCCCTCGGCTACGGCCTCGCGATGGTCATCTTCGCCGGCCTCCGCGAGCATCTCGCCATGAACAATGTCCCCAAGGCCTTCCGCGGCGTCCCGATCGCCCTCGTCACCGTCGGCATCCTCGCCATGGCCTTTATGGGCTTCAGCGGCATGGTGAAGTAATTGATCCCCAAACAAAACAAAAGGCTGACTCATTTGAGCCAGCCTTTTGTTTTAGATCGGGGCGACCATCAGGAGGGCGCTGCACTGGAGGGCGAGGGGCCCGGAGAAGTCCGCGAGGGGGAAGGTGTGCGTCGCGCCGTCTTCGGTCGTGTAGGTCACGGATTTGACGTTTTTCATCAGGCGGTGGAGCTCGGCAGAGGTCGGATAGACGATGACCTGGTTGTTGGCCTGTTGCTGCTGGAGGAGCTGCATCGTCGTGCCGTCCTTGAAGGTGAAGGTGACCGGGGATTCGAAGAGAATCACGTCGCTGCGGCCCGTGGCCAGGCGGATGCCCAGCTCGAAGTCCTCGTTGTTGGTCTTCTTATAATAGATGTAGCGCAGCTGGAAGGTCGCGTCGCCCGTGACGTCGGGCTTGGCGACGATCGTGAGGCTGTTCGTGCGGTCGCCGTAGTCGGCGATGCGATCGCCGATCTCCGTCGTGGGGACGGGTGCGGCCTTGATGGCGGCGAGCTGGCGCTTGAGCACCTGACCGAGCTCATTCTTGCGGAACTCGACCTGCCAGAAGCCGTCCGGCTGCCAGTTGTAGGCCACCTCCATGATCTTGGTGCCGCCGGCGAGCTTCTGGATGTCGGCCTCCTCGAGGAGGTACTGGCCGCGGTTCCAGTAGAAAGTCGCGCCGGAAGCGTCCGTGAAGGCCCGTTTGCCGGTACGCTCCTGCGCCATCTGCGTCGCGCGGATGATCTTGCCGTCGTTGGTCTGGGCGGAGAACTTCACGTTCTTCGGAATATTAATGGACTTCGGGGCCACGAAATCGAGCTCGAGCTTATAGGCCACGGAGCCACCCGGAAAACCGATCCGTTCGAGACGGCACCAGAAAGGCTGGCTGCAGTCGATATATTCGCGCTCCGCCGAGGTATAGGCGTAGCCGTTGTTCAGATAAGAATAGCGGATGGCCGCCTGCTGGGCGGTAGCCGGAAGGGCGGCGACGAGCAGCGCCGCCGTGAGGATCAGGTTGCGGAGTTTTCTCATAACGCGTCCTCTATTGGCAAAACGTATGCCCGAAGGCCGAGGAGCGGGTTGGCTACGTCCGTTTTACGCAGGGCATCCATGATCTGCGGAGCCAAATCATCGGGCACGGCCGTCAGGATGGCGTGGTTCTGCGTCGGCCAGGCATGGTTGCCCAGGTGCGGCTCGCCGGTCTCGGTGCCGCGGCCGCCGACGTTTTCCCATTTGGTGTAGCCGCGCTGCCCGAAGGTTTCGAGCAGCTGGGCGATTTCTTCGTTATAGGCTTGGTTGTAGGCTATGAATATCGCTTTCATACTTCAGCTTTTTTGGCGCGGCGGGCGGCCTTGCGGGCCTGACGGCGGGCGCGGGTTTCGGACAGGAGGCAGTAGAGGGTCGGGATGAGCACGAGGGTGATCAGCGAGGAGATCGACAGACCCCAGACGACGGCCATACCGAGGGAATTCCACATTTCGGAACCTTCCTTGGTGCCGATCGCCATCGGGATCATACCGAGCACGGTGGTAAGCGTGGTCATGAGGATCGGGCGCAGACGGCTCTTCGCGGCCTCGATCGAAGCCTCTCGCACGCCCATGCCGCGTTCCTGGCAGAGGATCGTATAGTCGATGAGCACGATACCGTTTTTCACCACGATACCCAGCAGGATGATGATACCGATCATGGCCATCATGCCGAGGGCGATGCCCGTTGCCCAGAGGCCGAGGATCACGCCGGTAAAGGCGAACGGGATCGAGAACATGATCACGAACGGGCCCATGAAGGACTCGAACTGCGAGGCCATCACCATATAGACCAGCAGGACGATCAGGACCATCAGCAGCGCCATGTCGGAGAACATATCCTGCTGCTCCTTGTAGTCGCCGGCCAGCTCACAGCTGACGCTGCGGGGGATGTCGGACGAGGCGAGCACCTCCTGGGCGACCTCCACGGCATCGGACAGGGCGTAATCCTGCGACACGATGGCGTTGACCGTGATCATACGCTCGCGGTTCTTGCGCTCGATGGTCGGCGGCACCTCGCTCTCGACGATGCGGCCGAGATCCTTGACGCGGATGCCCTTGCCGAGCGGGTTGTAGACAACGATGTTCTCCAGGTCCTCGTCGGTGCGACGGAACTCGGGCGCATAGCGGACGCGGATGTTGTATTCCTCACCCTCCTCGCGGAAGAGGGAGGCGACGGTGCCGCTCATCGCCGCGCTGACGGCCGCAGCGGCCTGGGTCGATGTGAGGCCGTTGATGGCCAGCTTCTCGCGGTCAAAGTCCACCTGGTACTCCGGCGTGTACTGGTCGCGGCTCAGGGTCACCTGCGCGAAGACCGGAGACTGCACCAGCTGTCCCTGGATCAGCTTGGCGACGCTTTCTGTCTCATAGAAGTCGTAGCCATAGACCTCCACCTTGACGCTGGAGGCGCCGCCGATCATCATGCCGCCCTCGGTCACGATCGAACGGTTGAGTTCGGGGAAGTCGCGGAGGATGGCGCGGACCTGGTCGGAGATATCCGAGGTCGAACGGCCGTGGGAGGCGATACGCTCGGTTTTCGTACCTACGTTCATACGCATCGAAATCAGGTAGGTACCGTTGCTCTGCATGCTGGCGAAGGCGTTGTCCGTATCGGCCTGGCCGAAGGAGTAGCTGAGAATCCGGATCTCCGGAATCTCGGCCTTGAGGCGGTCGTAGATGCGGGAGGCTACCTCAGCGGTCACATCCTGCGAGGTTCCGACCGGCATCTCCAGCGTCAGGGAGAGTCGTCCCTGGTCCGCCGTCGGGAAGAATTCGGTCTTGATCTTCGGGCCAAGCAGGCCGAGGGTCAGGCCGAACACCGCGAGGGCGATGACAAAGACGGAAATCTTGTGTCGCATGCTCCAGCCGATCAGGTGGCCGTAGCCGCGGGAGATGCCGTCGAGGGCCTTGTTGATCGGGGTGAAGAAGATCTTATAGAGCTTGCCGTTGCTGCGTTTGGCATCCAGCATATAGGCGCACATCATCGGGACGAGGGTCAGGGCGGCGGTCGTCGAGACGGTCATGATGATGGAGACGATCCAGCCGAGCTGCTTGAACATGATGCCCATCATGCCGCCCACCATGGTCAGCGGCAGGAAGACGCAGAGCATGGTCAGCGTCGAGGCAATAACGGAGATACCGACTTCGGCGGTGCCGTGGACGGCAGCCTCCTTCGGTTTCTCGCCCCGCTCGATATGGGAAGTGACGTTCTCCAGTACCACGATGGCGTCATCCACCACCATACCGATGGCTATGGACAGGGCGGACATGGAGACGATGTTCAGCGTGTTGCCCGTCGCGAAGAGATAGAGCAGCGAGGCCAGCAGGGCGATCGGGATGGACAGGACGACGATCAGGGTTCCCCTCCACTTGCCGAGGAAGACGAAGACCACGAGCATGACCACGAGGAAGGTGATCATGATGGTCTCGAAGAGGGACTCGATTGTGTTCTCGATGTTGTCAGAGGTACCCATCACCTCCGTGAACCGGATGTCGTGCGGGAGGGTTTTCTTGAGCTCCTCGAGCCGCTCGCGGACCTGGCGGACCACCTCGACCGTGTTGTAGCCGGACTGCTTCTGGATGATGATCTGCGCGCCGCGGACGCCGTAGGTATAGGATTCCTGCGTGCGCTCCTCGACACCGTCCTCGATGCGGGCGACGTCCTTGAGATAGACGGCGTTGCCCATGCTGTAGCCGATGACCAGGTCACTGAGCTCAGACGGGTCGGAGAATTCCTTCTTGATGCGGAGGGCGTAGGTGTTCGAGCCGACGTCCAGGCTGCCGGAAGGGACATTGCGGTTCTCGGCGCCGATGACCCCGGCGATGGTCGTGATGTTGATGCCGTAGGCGGCCATCTGGTTGGGGTCGACATAGACGTGGATCTCGCGCTTGGGCGCACCCACGACCGAGACGGTACCGACGCCCGAGATACGGGCCAGGGGCGTTGCGACGTCGTCGTCCAGGATCTTGTCGAGGGCGGAAACGCTTTCTGTCGCCGTCGCGGACAGGATCAGGATCGGCATGTCGTCGGTGCTGAACTTGTAGAGCACCGGCGTGGAAGCGCCGTCCGGCAGGTAGGAGGTGATCATGTCGAGCTTGTCGCGGACGTCGTTGGCGGCATCGTCAATGTCCGTACCGTACTCAAACTCGAGCGCAATCATCGAGAGGTTCTCCCGGGACTGGGAGGTCAGGTTCTTGAGGTCGCTGACGGAGTTCAGCGTGTTCTCCAGGGTCTTCGTCAGGTTGTTCTCGACGTCTTCGGCACTGGCGCCCGGATAGGACGCAAAGACCATCAGCTGGTTCGACTCGATATCCGGCAGGAAATCGATCGGCAGCCGCAGCAGGGCGAAAACGCCCAGGATGGCGAAGGCCAGATAAATCAGGAAGGTGGTTACCGGCTTGTTGACAGCCGTACGGTAGATGCTCATGACTTCCCGGGATTAGGCTTTGACTTCCACCTTGTCACCCGTACGGAGGGTGGCGTGGCCCTTGGTAATGATGGTTGCGCCCTCGGACAGGCCTTCGAGGACCTCATATTCGGCACCCATGTGACGGCCCAGCGTGACGGGGGTCATCGTGACGGTACCGTCCTGTTCCAGAACGAAGACGAACTTCTGGCCTGTGCCGGACTGCTTGACGATGGCCATGTCAGGAATGACGATGCGCTCAGTGTCGCCGAAGGTCACGCTGACCTTGGCGTACATGCCGGGACGGAGCACGCGGTCGCTGTTCTGGACGAGAACCTCGGCGGAGAAGGTGTGCGTCAGCGGATCGATGGTCGGGTAGAGGCGGTTGACCTTGCCCTCAAAAGTGCGGCCGGGCAGGGCGTCGACGGTGATATCCACCTTGTCGCCCTTCTTAACGAGGGTGTATTCGCTCTCGGAGATGCCCACGAGGAGCTTCACTGGCGTCACCTGCTGGATCGTGAACAGCGGCGCCGTCATGGCGAACATGTCGCCGACATCGAAGTTGCGGGCGGTGACATAGCCGGTCAGCGGGCTGCGGAGGATGGTGTTCTCCTCGAGATTCTGGTAGTTGGATTTGCGGAGCTTATAGCCGAGCTCGGCGGTCTCGAAGTCGGACTGGGACACGCCGCCCTCTTCGTAGAGGGTTTTCAGACGGGCGTACTCGATCTCGTCATTCTGGACCTGCAAGGCCAGCTGGTCGAGCTGGAGACGGTCCATCTCGGCGAGGATCTGGCCTTTGCCGACATAGTCACCGACCTCGACGTTGATCTTGCGGATGCGGCCGCCCTGCTGGGGCATGATGTTGTTGGTCGCATAGGCCTGGACACTGCTGGAATAGGAACTCACCTGGGGAACGTTGGCGAATCCGACGGTCTGCACCTCAACGAGGACAGCCTGCTTTTCGGCGGGGACGCCGGACTTGGACTCGGAGGATTGGTTTCCGCTGCAAGCCGCGACGGCCAGCGCAAGGGGGAGCAGTTTGAGAAGGAAGGACTTCATATCTTGATACTTTTTTATTTTCCGTAAGAACCCTCGAGGTCGACGTTTCCTTCGTCGTCGAGGAAGTCATAGCCGAGCATCTGCTCGAGGCTGGACTTGGCGCCCAGATAATTGTAGATGGCCTGCGAGACGCCGAGGCGGGCCTGGGTCAGCACGAGCTGGGCGTCGTTGAGGTCCGTCAGCGTGCTGCGGCCGACCTGGTAGGACTTGCTGGAGATGTCGTAGGCCTTCTGGGCGAGGTCGACGGCCGTCTGGGCGGAGGCGTAGCTCTTCATGTTGGTCTCCATGGTCTGGAGGCTCTGGCGGATGCCGATGCGGAGCTGGCGCTCGGCGTTGACCTTCTGGAGGTCGAGCTCGCTCTGCTGGACCTTGGCCTGGCGGACGGCGTTGTAGTTCTTGAGGCCGGTGAAAATGGGGATATTGAGCTGGAGGCCGACATAGGAATACGGCGTCCATTTGTACTCGCTGAACTTGAAGTCGTTGGTCATCGCCATGTAGCTGTAGGAGAAGGCGACGGCGAGGGACGGCAGGTTGGCGTACTTCTGCGTGCGGACCGAGGAGGCCAGCATGTCGGCCTGGAGGGCGAGCTGGCGCATCTGGGTGTTGTTGTCGAGGGAGAGTTCATCCTCGTTGCGGGCGACATCCTCCAGCATCGTGTCGGTATAGTCGGTCAGCTTGCCGGCCACGTCGATGTTGCTGTCGAGGTCGATGCCGATCAGCGCCTTGAGCTGCCACAGCGCCAGGATGACGTTGTTCTCGGCGGTGTAGACGTTTGGAATCGCGGAAGCGACATTGGCCTGCGCCCGCGCCATCTCGAGGTCGGAGGCCTTCTGGGCGTTGTAGCGGCGCTCGGTCTGCTCGAAGTTCTCGACGGCATTCTCATAGACGGTCTTGTAGACATCGAAGGCTTCCTTGGCGAGCAGCACGCCATAGTAGGCCTGCTTGACGTTGGTCACCATCGCCAGGCGGGACTCGCGCGCCTGCTCGACGGCCAGCTCGACCTGCGCACCGGATAGTTTGAGGCTCTCCCAGAGCTGGAAGTTGATCAGCGGCATGGAGGCGGTCAGGCCGGCGCTGTAGGTGTTGAGACGGCCGACTTCGATACCGCCGGAGGACGAGGTGCCCCCCTCATCGCCGCCGCTCATCGCGGCCATGATTTCGTCGGGATCGAAAGGCACGCCCGAAGCTGCGGCCATCTGGCCGAGGACGTTGAAGATCGGCGCGAACATGCTGCCGAACATGCCGCCGCTGCCGGACATGCCGTCCATATACATGACCTGTTTTTTGATGGTCCGCTGGTAGGAACCGGAGAGGCTGATCTGCGGGAAGAGCGCGGCGTAGCTGCCCTTCTTGGCGTATTCGTTGCGGGTGATTTCCTGGTCGGCCACCTTGACGGAGATATTCTCGCTGAGGGCGATCTTGAGGCAGTCCTCGAGGCTCAGCACCAGGGTATCGGCCGCCGGCCCCTCCTCCTGCTCCGGCATCTTCATGGCCAGGGACTCGGAAGGCGCCACGACGGCGTATTGGCCATAAAGCGTCCCGCTGCCAAGCAGGACGGCCGCCATGGCCACAAAAGGAATTTTCTTTGTCAAATGCATCTGTAGTGAATCGTTTTTGCGCGCGCGTATTTCCTGCAAAAAATGAGCCATGGGGTTCGCTTAAACAACGAAAATTCAGGAAGAATTATAAACCCGGAACCTCTCGGCTCCGGGTCTTCAAATCGAACTAAAAGGCCAGCGAAAGGCCGAGCACAGCGCGGGACATCAGCGGATAGCGGCTGATTTCATAGCCCATTGATGTATCCATCAGCGCCGCTTCAGGGTCCATGCCGCTATAATTCGACCAGCAGGCGATATCCTCCAGCGACACCCATACCTTCGCTTCGGACATTCTGAGACGGGAGGCCCAGGATCGAGGAAGGCCGCACGACAAACTGATCTGACCCAATTTGAAGAAACGTCTCCTCGGATGGACCCTGTCCGATTGAAGTACATAGTTGGTTATTTCCTTCGGCAATGGAGCGTCGGGATTCTCCGGCGTCCAGCAGTCTTTCAGCAGTTCATTATAATGCCAGTTCGCCCAATTCGTGATCCGGTTGCCGCCCCAACCATAACCGCTTACAGCCAGGCTCAGCGTTTTCCACGAGACGGTAGCCTCCACGGCATAGCTCGCGCGAGGCATCATACCGCCAAGCAACGTTCTGGCCATACCCCTGTCATCATACTTCCAAATCGCCTCCCCCGTCTCTTTATCCACGCCCTCCAATACAAACCAGGAATACATGCCGACAGGGCTCCCGTCGTACAGTTCGCTCATGGTCGTCGCATATGCATTCTTGAAATCGGTGTTTACACGGTTGCGCATCCGGGCATAGTTGCCGGACAAGTGTATTCCCCAATCCCGATGCTGCAAGGACCAATGACCGGACAGAACGACGCCTTCGTTCCGTACCGAATTCCTCACTGTCGGCCTGATTCTATTCCAGTAAGTTCCGATATGATCGTGATTCCGGTAATAGGTCGCCTCAATCCGCCATGTAGCCTGTGGGGACGAAGAGAATCCAATTCCCGCACTGCGGCGAACGGACCGGTTCCACATAAGAACTGCATTATATGTATTGACGTCATAAAGATCGGTATGGCGCGCCCATTCTTCTCCGGACCGTTCGACGACCCCCTGTCCGACTTTCGCCCAATCGGCATGCAATGTGATATAAGGTCGGTTCAGAACGGTACCTTTTATGGAGAAATACGGCGACCAGGACGGTTTGGATGCCATCCATTCCCCGTCCCCCCAGCGGGTCATGACGCCGCCGCTTACGGTTGCCCGGTCGCGCCAGCCATAGGTAATGGTCCCATGTCCCTGCTGCCATACATCCTTATAATCCCAGAAGCCGTCTTTGCCCTTCTCGAGCAGCCACCCCCAATAGGCATCCGAATCCAGCCATGTAAGCCCGGATGTCGAGACGGGCTGGTTCCCTCCATCATAATAATACTGACGAAACGCATTCCAGCTCCGTACCTGATGGAGATCGCCCTCGACGGCCACGCGATGGTCTTCCATGAAAGCATGCTCCCAACCGAGCTCCGCGCCGTACTCGATGCGCTGGAGTTGCAGTCGGTTTATGCCGCCGTTGACCACCAGATTGTTTTCATTGCGGCCATCCCAATAAGCGTTTCTGATGGCCCGTCCGTCCCGGCGGCCGGAGAAGTAAGCATTCACGCGCAGACCCTCGATGGGACGCATGTCCAGATCGGCCCGAAGCCGTTGCTCTTCACGCTCCTGCTGCTGCGCACCCCACTCCTCCTGCCCCTCTGCAGGCAGCGCATTATTGCCCAGACAGAAACTAAGCCAGTTATCGCGGCCGCTATCCTTGATCATCCACCCGTACGAACCGCCCACCGCTAGACGCATCCAGGGCAGGATGTCCGCCTCCAGGGAGACCGTCGAGACATAGCGGGTATTCATGTCATCTTTCCCGAGGTAATACCCGTCACCTTTATCCGCCGCGAAAGAAGCCCGAATGCCGAGCCAGCGGTTCCGGAACTGCGCGCCAACGTTGTGCTGACGATGGAAGCTGCTGCGCTCGATATACTTGTCTATGTCTATCCCTTCAAAAAAAGGCTGCGGCAGGTCGTTAATCTTTTGGCTCGCATGACGAAAGCTATAGTCCGCATGGAACCCACGAACGTCCGCTTTGCGCGTGCTGACGAGCACGACACCGGCAGTCGCATCGGGTCCCCAATGGGCGATGGCCTCGGGGCCTTCCAGCACGCGGATGCTTTCACAGTCGCTGGCCGGGACCATCGAGAGGTCCCGAACCCGCACGCCGTCCACCACATATACCGGCTGCATGGACTGATTGAGTCGGGCACCGCCGATATATATGGTCGGCGTCGACCCGGGATCCGCCGCCGACGAGGCAACGATGACGCCCGGCTGCCCGTGAAGCAATTCCACCGGATCCCACGCCATCGTCTGCACGGCCAGCGTGTCCGCGCCCTGCGCCAGCGCGCTGACGCAGGACATAGACACGAAGAGAGTTATGAATAAAAGATGTTTCATTATTCGCCTATTCTACATAGCAAATATCAAGACTTGTAGTGTATATTTCGACAGGATCACCACTGGGGTTAAACTCAACGAAATAAAAATTTACTGAAGCCTCTTGACTATATGGTATCATTACTATACAAACATATGCAGTTCCATTAATACGGAAAACTTTAGATAGCCTTAGATGATAATCCGTTATACACCGGCTATCTTTATTCGGTTCTTCTTGATGCACGATTGAGTAATCTAAAACGACTCGCTCGTTATTTTGAGAATTCGCGTCAACCACAATTTGTTCATACATCTGTTCTTCCTTGTTCCATAATTCAAGTAGATTCTTTGTTTCACCTATCAAACAATCTAACTGCATGAACGAGAAGCATTGCTCTGGTTCTTCAACTTGTCCAGAATAATAAAGTCGACAATCAGAGAGGTCAACACCATTGACTTTGTCAGTATTCTGTATGAAATAATCAACTCCCTTTTGTTCCAATATCCTTTCCGCCGATTGTGCAAAAAGAAACGAAGACCATGTGGCTATGATTAAACTTATTACTATCTTACACATAACTATTGCTTTCTTATTTTATTGACGGAACCGGTTCCAAAGCCTTGAGGAGCAGTACCAATAATAATTGGTTGGGCCAATACTTTCCCCTTCACCTCTTTTTCTGGTTTAGTCCCAATACCGACCTCTGATCTCTGTAATATTTCCATAATCTGATAATCCTCAATTCTTGGTTTATGGTTTTCTCCTACTGTCTCAGACATTACCGTTTTAGGTGAATGAGAAACCCCAAAAAGATGCCCAATCTCATGTGCGGAAACAATTTCTGATTCACTATATGATTCCTTCACCGCTGCTTGTTTACCATTCGAGACACCTCCTGCGTCACTATTACCATTACTATAGAAAACGGGGGACTGATCTGGGAGAACCATAAAAGCGTTTTGAAAAGCAGGTGCACTGTCTGTTTCTGTTTGTAATCCCAGCTGTATCACATTGACAGACATCACAATATCGTATGATACGGTTCCAGAATCAGTCTCGAAATCATATGAAAACTTATTAGATTGATTATTCCAAACCTTTGCTCCTCGTATAGCAGAAGATACTGAAGAGCTGTTAGCTAGAATGTTCATTGATAATACAATCTGCTGATTATCGTGATCAATCGTAATCTCCCAGTCTCTCCCATCTGTATCGATACTATTCATCGGATTCCCGGCGCAATATGCATAGGGACTGATCGAATAATACTTCTCCGCCATGGGGTCCATCGTCGTCCAGCGGGGGATCGACGAGGTGTAGTGACGGGCACCGAAATCGTAGGCCAGGGCCTTGTCATCGTACTCCTTGCCGCCGTACTTGTACGGATTGCCGCTGTCAACGGCCGCACCGTCCGGAAGGCTCTCGCCGTAGGGATCGTAGTGATTCGTCTGGAGAATACTTCCACTTGCGTCTGTGACCAGGCGATTATTGCCCAGGTGGTCCGCCACGAAGAAGCGGTACTCCGGGCTATCCCCGGACATATCCACGTAACCCCCGTCAAACAGCACCTTCTGAAGCGACGTCCGGTCGTATATCAGGTTCCCTACATAGTCCGTCCGCTCCCGCACATCAGGCATGTCGGGAAGATTCAACGGCAGCATCGCCTTCGACTGGAGTTTAACGCCAGATGCCGTGTACAGATAATTACGGCTATCCACCCCGTATATTACTCCATGAGGTCCGCCAACCAGACCCGGCGCTACATTCGACGGAAGATTCAGCAAATTATAACTGATCTGGGCGATTCCCCGCCCCAGGTCCTTCGTCAGGTTGCCGTTCGCATCATACGCGTAGTTGCTTCCGTCCGTCAGGTGGTTCCCCGAGTACGAGACCTGCGTCGTGTCCGTCGCCGTGGCAAGCAACGTGACGTTCCCGTTCCGGTCATAGCCGTAGCCGCGGCTGTAGTCGCTCTGTCCCGCTCCGTCGTCCGCGTAGCCCGCGCCCGTCAGTCTCGACAGTCCGTCATACGCAAAGTCATACCGCCTGCCCACGCCGTCGCTCCCGGCCATCCAGTCCATCGCACTTACGTTCCCGCCCCACTGGACACCCTGCTGGGGATTGACAGGGCGAAAGGTCTGATAGTACAGCTTCTCCGTGAATGTCTCGCCAAGAGTCCCCTGCTGGGCATTGCCGCCCACCTTGATATCCGTCAGCCACGACCTTACGTTATACTCGTAATTCGTCTTGAGATCCGCATCACCGTTCCTGCTGTCGCTCTCCAAGCGACCGACAGCGTCGTAGGCGTAGTCATGAAGCACAACCGGCGAGAGCACGTCCAACTTGTGGGTCACCGTCAGCGGACGGCCCCAGGCATCGTAACTGTATGTGTAACGCTCCGTCATATCGCCAACCGTAGGATCACTGTGGATGATTCTGGCCTTCAGCGGATGACCCGTAAAGTCATATCCCGTGTTTGTCCGCTGCCAGCCACCGCGGTGCGTCGAGTGCGATTCCTGCACCACCCGGCCGCGGTCATCATAGTACAGCACACTCCAAAGATACTGATTCCCGTCCGTTTCTCCAAGCACTTTCTCCAGACGGCCCGTCATTCTTCCGATTCCGCCGTAGGTATACTTGTCACCATAGTCGTCATTCGGCGCCGACGAGTCGAACCGTGTCGGGCTCGTCTGGGAGGCCGCTGAAGGGATGCCGTCCATGTTCCCAAGGAAAGCATAGTCGTCATACCAGCTGACCGTCAGGACGTCCGCTTCGCTCAGGTCGAAGTTGACTGGAAGATATCCATAATCCCGCATATCCGTCGAAGGATCATTGCGCTGGACAAAAACGTTTATCGCTCCTAGCGGATCCGTGAACGGAGACAGTATCATCTCCTTCGTCCCCGTCAGGCACGGACGGCCGTTCCGGTCGGCCAAGGCGAAGGACCATTCCCCTCTCAGGCGCTGGTTGCCGTCCTGCGTATAGACCAGCCTTCCGCCCTTGTCATAGATATAATATACCCACTCCGCTCCGGGCAGCTTCTTCGCAATCAACTGTCCTTTGGTGTCATATCTATAGAAGTAACCATACTCTCTCAACTTCGGAACTGACGAAAGTGTGAATGTCATGCCATTTACTCCGGTTAGCCATTGCGACAGCTCCGGAGGGAACACGGCTATCATCCTTCCTGCCGGATCGTAGCAATAATAGGTATCGGCATAATCATTTTCCCCAAGCACGCGGCGTTCAAGGACCGTCTGCCCGAACACATCCGTAAAAGTCAGCAGACTCCGGCCGTCCTCATCCGTCGTTTCCGTTATTTTCAGCTCGCCGGCTGAATAGTTCCCACCTTTCTGGACGACGGCTTCAATATTCCCCGAATACGTGGTAGCGAGCTTGATCAAATGATAATTGGACTGGTTCGGATTGTTGAGACAATAACCATATTCCGTGGATTTCCCGGCCTGGCGCCAGGCAGAGCCGGCGCCCCATTCGCTTCTTACCCGGTCCAGAGGGCTACCATCATAGTGCACCTCAGCAAACGGAGCCGCATCGGCATAGAGTGTATTGGCCGCTGTCGAGACCGTTGCCTCGCCGACATAGTTCCCGTTGCCGTTGTATCCCACGGGCAAGTATTCGCGGTATGGGCGACCGCAATTGTCATACGTCCGGAACTGGACGATGTCGCCGCTCACCGCGCCACCGCTGATCCAGGCCCCTTTACTGACCGTCTCCTTCTGCCGGCCAAGGCCGTCATAATAGTTGATGGTCTGATTAAAACTTGTCTCCCCGGGCTGTGTATAGGTCTTCTCGCTGATGTAGTTCTGCGTGCCGCTCTGGGCGGACAGGCTCAACGGGCAAAGCAACGGGACGGCAAGGGCCGCCAAAAGAATAGCCCTTCTATTCTTTATATGTATATGATGTCTCATGACTTAATGCTTATAGTTATATGAATACCGCTTCACGACGTTTCCGTCGTTGTCCCTCACTTTGGTCAAACGGCCCAGGGTGTCGTACTCGTAGGTCTCCTTCAAGCCGTCACCGTCCACCCGGCAGCGAAGCTCGCCGGTGGGCCACCAAGTGAAACTCGCTGCCGCACTGTCCGCCGGATAGAAACGGACATGGTCGACGGGCGATGACTGTTGGGCCGATATCGTCAGCGTCAGAGTGCTCGTTGAAGGCGAGAAGTATTCCCGCATATAACGCCACTCGCCATTGTCCTTCTGCATGTAATCAAGGATATATGTCCGGTTGGGGACAACCGCTATGGTCTTGCTATACGTGTGCAGCCGGCCGCGGGAACTCTCGAAGCCGTAATCCAACACACCGTCCGTGGCATTCTCAAAGTCCTCGAAGAAACAATCCTCGCCTATTCCGCTTTGAGCGACGGCGGCACTTCGCGGATAGGTTATGCTCAGTTCCCCCGAAACAGGATAGTCCACTATCGGATGCGCCCTAATGAGAATGAGATCTGTCCCGACTACCTGTAATGTATGGGTTCCAGCAGATATGGGAATGGCAGTTGCCGTTCCCTGTGCTCCATTGCCAATTCTCTGAATGGAGATTGTGCTTCCATCCAGCTTTGCCGTTACTACATTTGTCGTGTCAACCGATGTGAAAGAGAAGCTGAACGATCCGGCTATGTCACAGGTAAACGTCTTTTCCGCCGGATTGGCATTCACATAACTGTCTGTCTCCGTATGGGGGATGGCGCCGCGGACATAATAGGAATGGGTGCCGTTCCGAGAGCCGACAAAGACCGCCGATAGCTTGTCCTGTCTCTTGTCCCAGTAATAGGTCGTCGGAGCTCCTTCGCGGTTTAGACTCAGCGTGACATTCCCCGCATTGTCATAGCCGACGAACGAGTTGTCGATTTCGTAGAAAGTGACATCGACGTCAGTGCCCCGATAGGGGAAGAACCATTCCTCCGCCAGTCCTTCACCGGCCTTTCCTTGGTAGGAGGCAGAGGGAAGGTAGAGGTTGTAAAAGGAACCGTATGTGGTCAAGCTTCCCTGCGTCACTTTTCCGTCACGGATTGTCACCTGCTCCACCGGCATGTCCAGATAGTTGGCAGCGGTCATTGCAGGATAGATGCCATTCGCGATGTCGCCGGGGTAAGATATCCTCAGTGTCTCAGTATGATTGCCTACCGTCCTTGCAGTCTGCCTCAGCTGGCCAAGGCCGTTATAGGCATAATCCGTCTGTTCCGTCTGCTCGTTGGCCGTATTGTCAAACCATTCCTTCCGGATATAGCGGCTCGGTTTCCGGTCACATAGGAAGGTCCGGGCCGTCCAGGCATATTGGCCGCTATAAAGGGCATACGTGTTATAGCTGGAGCCGAGATCATTGTATTGCCACGATTCTTCCTGTACTTTTGCTCCGTTCTTGTCGAAGGATTGGCGAAGGACGGGTTGACCACGGCGATAGGCACGGGAGTCCGGCTCCCTCAGGATCCGGTCATAGAACAGCTGTTCCAGGGGATCATCCACTGGTGATGAGTTGAGGTATCCTTCATGGTATGGGGAGTATTCGTCAGGACAATCCTCCCAGTTGGAAAAACGCGTCACAACCCGGGAACTGTCCGGATTGGTCTGCGTTACCGTCGTATAGGCCACATGGCGCTGATCAAAGCTACTCCCCGGAAAACGTAGTGCAGGATTGAACATCGGAGTGTTTCCCATGCGGCCCGCCAGGAATCGCGGAAACTGCTGAACGATGCCGCCGGCATAACTATAAGTATGCGACGAATAGGACTGCCCGTCATAGTCCTCCAACTTCTTGACACGGACACCTCCGCAGTCGGGAACGAAGGAACGGTTCAGCGTATTAATCGGATAAAGGGCCGGCATGAACGAGTTGGCATCGCCAACTGGCGGATCACCCAACTCTGGATTGGCAGGCTGAAGGCCAGGGGAATAATTCCGAAGGCGAAGGAGGACCTTGCTGGCCTGGTTGGACTCATATTCGATATTTGTCCAGCCTCCTGTCGGATAGGTAATCCGTTTGAGGGTTCCAAGTCGGGCATGGGTCCAGGAGGGATCCATCCCGCCCGATGAGATGTATTCATCCAGATTCTCATCTATCCCCATCGGGCAGATGAAGGAATCTCCCAGGTTGTCCTGACCGTTATAGTATCCCCAGAAATCAAGGCCGTTACAAAGGATGCCGGGCAGGGGCGTTGAAGGGTTGGTCCAATACTCCATGCTATAGCTTCCAAGCCCGGAAATGCCGACTTCCGTCAGCAACGGACGCGTGCCGGACGATGTGTATCCAAGGATCGCCCGTCGAAGAACCCGGTTTCCCGCTTTTACCGTCACCGTATCAAGATGGCATCGGGAGACGACCAGGTCCTCGTAGCAAGGCAGATCCGAATTGCCGACCTCCCTCGTGCTTTCCCTTTTCCAATGGAAGTCAATCTCGAATGTCTCGCCGGAATTCAGCGGCTTGTCGACGATGATCTGCTTTAAATAAGAAGTGTAGGTAAGGCTGGCCTTCTTGTAGTAATCTGAACCGGTTTCTGCCGGGCGTTGATAAACGGCACACCTGCTGAAAGTAGTTATCACATCATCCAGTCCATCCGTGGGGATATCATGGTTCGTTCGGGCAGACTCATATTTAAAGCTTACCGTATTCCCGTTCGGAGCCGTAATCCGGTCCAGCAGCCACGTCACCACATGAGTGTTTTCATCCTGCATTTGAGAGGGAGACTCTCCTCCGTATACCGCTTCCCGGCTCCAGTTGATTTCTCGCGCAAGAGGTGATGAATCCACCTCTCCATGGCCGAAACGGTAACTGTATCCGTCTCCGGTTTTGATGGTAAAACTCTTGGAGCCGGATTCATAAGTCACGCTATAAAGACCACGGCCATCCTCGGTACCATAGACAATAAAACCACTATCCGTATGGTTCATGACAAATGAACCGGAATGTCCAGGAAACGTGAAATGATAACGGTCCGAAGAGCATTCCTCTGAATGTGAATATATCGATGGGGTGTTAGCGTTTTCGCCATTATACGAAAAATAATAATGGTTGGTATTTGCCGGCTGAATCAGTCGATACATCAATGAATCATCTACCTCGACGTCACAGTTGTATAAACCGTTCGTCCCGAAATCATCAATCCCGACAATCTCCCGCGTTATCGCTCCGCCCGCCATCAGCGTCCAGTGAAGACCCGCCTCGTCGCTCATCTTTGCCGGCTGGAAACCGGAAGATGAATAATGCAGGCTGACAGGAATGTTGAAGTCCTTGTCTTCATATGTATAGATAGGTATGTCGTAGCTGTATATGCCGGAATTCAAATCCGGCGGCATATGCCCGAAACGCGTCATCTCCAACGCCTTGGGCGTCGGAGCATACTGGTTCTTGGGAACAGCTGCTTCTTCGTATTGGCAGTATGCGGAAACCGCAGGCATAATCGCCAGAAGCACCGTCAACGCCCTTCTTTGTATGTTTGTTTCCATCTTTCCTGATACTTAAAGAGAGCGGAAACCGATGCCGGCTCCCGCCCTCGTGTTCAACAAACTACAAATAGAACTCGCCCTCGTAGACGACATGAGCAGCGGTCTCGATGGTCAGCGTGTAGTGACCCGAATCGCCGCTGGCAGGAACCAGAATTGCACCGTCAGACGTGTCAAACTCCGTCTGGTACCAGTCCCCAGCTGTCGACTCCAGCGTGACTGTCACATCACCAATAGAATCATTGCAGCCAAGCATCACGGAAGACAGTGACTCATAGTACGCTGCAAAGAAAGGAACCTCTGTCCGGGGATTGCCAGATGGTTCATTTGACGTTTGCACACGGATATGCACTATTTCGGGATCTTCTCCAATAATAGAATTAAAAGAATTGCCCGAAACAGGCATTGCCATCATTGTCGCCGCGAACACTAGCCCGCATAACGACAGAAATGTTTTTGTAAATCGCATAGTTTAATGTATTAAATCCAAAGGCAAAATTACGAATCGGGTATCATAACACGAAAAATAGCACCTAACATTTTAGGCGCTATCTTATTGATCCATAATAATTTGAATTTTTACAATTCTAACACATCATCACAATGTAGAATCTGAATGCTTCGAAAAGAATAATCGGTATTCTTTCGAAGGCAAAAACGACAGCTTATCCTTATAGCGGTATATTCTTTCACTGATAACATAATCATTGACACCCGTTAGATAAGATATGGTTTTGATTGTGAATCCCGAGAAATATAAAAGAAGGATATCATAGTCGACTGAAGATAAAAGTGGCGTATTTTTCGCCCTTGCTCTATCATAGTCTGTAACGCTTTCCCTTAGTCTGGCAAATAGATTATTCTTCTCCAAATTATAATGGATCTCAAGAGTGTTAAGGAATGAACGATCGGCTCTCAATGATTCGAGATCTTTGCGAAAAGTCGTTAAAAGCTCCTCTTTAGTTGCAACACCTTTTTTTTCTTTGAACCAATCCAAACTCTTGTTGCTATACAAAAAGTACTTATCTGCCAGATTTCTCATTTCACTGATAGTACCCTCCAGTAATAGACTCGCCACATTAGATACTTTTGAATTACTATCTCTTAATGCCTCCACTTCCCAATAGACCTGTTCTGTTTCAGATAGTGTTCTTTCTAATTCTTTTCTTTTTTTATGTGCCCGATGATATATGATTAGAGCAGCGGATATTAGGATTAATAAGCAATACACGAACAACCTCGTCTGCCTCTCAATTTCTTTTTCTTTTTTCTCTGCGAGTGAATTATAATACACGCCCAGAGAGTAACCTAATGATTGTCTTGTTAGACTTGAAAGCACATTTGTGTGATTCTCAAATGAAGCCTCCAGATTAATCAAAGCCTCTTCGTAATCTCCTCGGTGACGAGATATGGAGTGCTTAATGTGGGGAAGTCCCATGAAACCATCACTCTTGGCAATCTCTTCGGCTTCATTCATTAACTCATCTGAAAAAGAACTCTCCCCGAGTAGCTCATAAGCAAAAGCCAAGTTTCCTACGTCCAATGCGGAAAGAGGGGCAGCTCCGGACATATTGATACTCTCATTATAATAGTAAATGGCACTATCCCCTTGAAAAGGTCTTTGATAAAGGAAAGAAGCAGCGTAACCTCTTAGAACCTGACTTTTAAGATTCCCTTCAAGAGAATCTTTGGATAATAAATCGGAAAGGACAGCCTTGCTCTCATCAAATCTTAAAGCATTCTTTAAAGTGAGGGCAAGTGAAAGTCTTGCATAATCGGCATATCGCATTTCACCGGCTTTATCAAAAGCGGATATTGCTCTATTACAACAATCTATTGATTGATCCAGATCAAGTGTCTCATTTAAAATATAGGCTTTTGCACGAAGAGATAATCCCAAATAATGATACTCCCCATTATTCTCGGCCAGTCTTTGAGCCTGCTCAAAAGCAATCATCGCTGGCACATATTCCTTTCCATTTTTTTGTATAATCCCCGCATAATACCAACTCATTATAGCCTTTCGGTTTGACTCCTCGCCGTAATACTCTATAGCCGGCCGTATGACAGAATAATCTGTCGTATCAATATAATTCTTATCTAAAGCTTTTGCATACAGTAACGAATAATACGCTCTAGCCTCATGTGTTTGAATAGATTCCTTCGGAATTGACTCCAATACTAACAACGCAGAATCAGGCCGATTCTCCAATAATGATTCCACCAAAGATAACTCCCTCTCTACTGAACTACGAGAGCAAGAAATCAATAAAAAGAAAAAAGAAAAAATCCCTATTCTATTAATACAATGCATCTGAATATCTTTTCAGCAAGATACAGATTTTTTTACAGAAGAAAAAGACTGCCGGAAGAAAAGTTCTGTTTGGGATTTAATACATTCAAACTATATCCAGCAGTCTTAGGGGTATAAAAAAGCGAGGTGTTGCTTATTATGCCGACCTCCTGAGGTTCCGGTAGAACCCGTATAAATCGAATAAGTAACACCTGCGTCGTTGGCGCAGGCATCGCTACTTATCGAAGTTTATACATTAGAAATTTACCGGATTTCAGGAGACTTCGAAAAGCGCTAACGCTTGCTATATGTCTTGTATTACAGTATTCTTGTAATTCACTGCAAGTTTAAGCATTATTCTCTGAAAAAACAAATCATCCGTTACAGACGCCCGATCAGGTCGGGCATGACGGGGTTATTCCCCGAGGCCTTTCGCGAAATGCGTGGCCTCTTTCTTCTTGGGGGCGGTGTCGGCGACGGGCGGGTCGGCAGGGGCGGGCTTGCCGTGGCGAAGACTCCACCAGAGCACGACGACGCCGGCGAGGATGAAGGGGATGGACAGGAGCTGTCCCATGTTCAGGGCCATGCCGTCCTCGAATTTGACCTGATCGTTCTTGACGAATTCCACGACAAAGCGCAGGCCGAACAGGCCGATCAGGAAGATGCCGAAAATGGTGCCCCGTTTCAGTTTAGACAGCTTTTTGGCATACATCCACAGCAGCGCCAGGCCCAGAATGATATACCCGAACGCCTCATAGAGTTGCGTCGGATGGTGGGCATGCGCCACATAAGCCCCGTACCGCCCGTCTGGATAACAAATCGGGCAGCCCGTGTCTTTCGGGAATTCAAAACCCCACGGCAGATCGGTCACAGCACCGTAGATTTCAGAATTGAAGAGGTTGCCGAAGCGGATCAGCGCGCCGGCGAAGCAGACCGTGATGACGAGCCGGTCGAAGATCCACCAGATGTCGAAGCCGTTCTTGCGGCCATACTTGCGGGCGAACCAGATCATCGCCAGCACCAGGGCGATGGCGCCGCCGTGGCTCGCCAAACCGCCGTGCCAGGGCTGGAAGATCTCCCAGAACCCTGCCCAGCTGGTAAAATAGTCCTCCGGCTCATAGAAGATGCAGTGCCCGAGACGCGCGCCGACGATGGTCGCGATCAGCAGGGTGTAGAGGAGCGGATCGAGGAGGCTTTCCTTGACGCCCTCGCGCCGGACGAACCAGCGGAAGATGAAATAACCGATAACGAAACCTGACACGAACAGCAGGGAGTACCAGCGGATGCCGAAACTCCCCCAAAGGTGAACGATTTCTTGGTCAACGTTCCAAGTGACAGCTAGCGGAGTCATCATAATCTATCGTTTGAGGCGGACGAAAATGCTCAGCGGCAGCACCTTGCCGAACTCGTCACAGAGGGCCAGCTCGCCGCTTTCCAGCTCCCGGAAAGTCCCGAACGCCTCGCGGCAGACCGTCTCGCCGAGCGTGGCAGAATAACCGTTGGAGTAGAGGTTCAGCACGAGGAAGCTGTCGCGCGGGGCCAGGATCTGCGCCACGTTCTTCAGCAGGTCGAACAGGAGTTCGTCCAGTTTCCATTTTTCGCCGTCGGGACCATGGCCATAGGCGGGCGGGTCCAGGATGATGCCCTGGTAGAGATTGCCCCGCTTGGCCTCGCGGCGGGCGAATTTGAGCGCATCCTCAACGACCCAGCGGATGCCGTCCAGGCCGCTGCGCTCCATGTTTTCCCGGGCCCAGGTCACCACCTGCCGCACCGAATCGAGGTGCGTGACGTCCGCGCCGGCCGCCTTGGCCGCCAGCGAGGCGCCGCCCGTGTAGGCAAATAAATTGAGGACCTTCGGCCGGTCCAGGCCGTTGGCCTTGTTGATGCGGACGAGCCGGGAAGTCTCCGCGAAGATGAACTCCCAGTTCGGGGCCTGCTCCGGGAACACGCCGACATGCTTGAACGCCGTCAGGCCGAGCCGCAGCGACAGGTCGAGGTCGGAGTTCGCCCCCGTCTCGGCGTCAGCCGCACCCTTGTAGGAGATGACCCACTGGTCGTCCATCTTCTTGAGACGGTTCCATGTGCCGCTGTCCTCCTTGCCGGCCTTGCCGAATCCGGCGCCGGGAACGAAGGTGACATGGGCCCGTTTCTTCCACTCCGCATCGGGCATGGAAGGGTCCCAGAGGGCCTTCGGCTCCGGACGGCGGAGGACGAAAGGCCCGAATCGCTCGAGCTTTTCGCCCCGTCCGCTGTCCAGCAGCTGATAGTCCTTCCAATAGGAGGCTGGGAATTCTACTTTCATTAGTCCTGAATCGCGGCAACGCCGGGGAGGATCTTGCCTTCGATGGCTTCGAGCATGGCACCGCCGCCGGTGGAGACGTAGGAGACCTTGTCTGCATAGCCCATCTGGGTCACGGCTGCGACGGAGTCACCGCCGCCGACGAGCGTGTAGGCGCCGTTCTTGGTGGCCTCGGCGAGGTCCTCGGCGATCTGGAGGGTACCCTTGGCGAAGTTCGGAAGCTCGAACACGCCGACCGGACCGTTCCAGAGAATGGTCTTGGAGCTCAGGATGATCTTCTTCCAGATCTCGAGGGATGCCGGGGAAGCGTCCATGCCCTCCCACTCGTCGGGAATCTGGTCGATCGGGAATATCTTCTGGGGCGTGTCGTTGTCGAAGGCCTGGCCGCAGACGGTCGCGACGGAGAGGCTGAGGTTGACACCCTTCTCCTTGGCTTCCT
>CAMKRY010000008.1 GCA_946415345.1 uncultured Bacteroidales bacterium
TATCCTTTCTCGTTTACGGGACAAAAGCTCATTGTGGATGGGCACAACAGGGTTTTTGATTGAAAAAGCTTTACACTTGAATCCTGCCCAAACGGAGTCGAATTGGTTTATCGCCGCTTCTACGAGGGCAGGATCATCTGTCAGTATGCCCGCTTCGAAGTTCCTTGTGCGGGTACTCTTCATACCGATGCCTGCGCCTGTGAGATTGGCAGAACCTATGTAGGCCGTCTGAAATCAGACCATCGAATGATACGGAACTACCTCAAGGGCACCCTTGGGGACGCCATCAATACGTTGATGGCTGCTGCTGCATACAACATGAGGCATTGGATGAACAAAAATGCCTTGGCTTCTTTTGTTTCCTGGCTGAAGACAGTGGTCGAAGGCCTTGAGAATATGTTATTTGAAAACGAAAACCAATACCCGATACAAGGCCTCCGGTTTTTTCGATTGTAAATACCCTTTTTTTAGTATATTTGCAGAACAAGGTACACTGAAACGCACAAAACCAATTGGATACATGTCTAAGCCAAGGGTCTTCATACCCAGAACCGTAGCTGCCAGAATCATCTTCCTGACAGTATCCTACGTTGGTGTTCTCCTTGCAATCACCATTCTGGCAATGACAATCGGCATGCGTATTTCAGTAAAGGAAGAAATCGGACGCCAGGTAGACCAGACATTGGAGGGCGTTGTTTGCAGGATTGACAACACCTTCCTTGGAGTGGAACAGACTGCCCATATTATCGAAGGAGATATTCCAATCTTTCTTGAGAGCCCTCAGAAACTGCTGCAATTGTGTCGTGAAGCCATTAAGGCCAATCCAGACATAAGCGGCTGCGCCATTGCCCTTAACCCGGATTATTATACCGATGGGGGAAAACCTTTCATGGCATATATATACAGGAAAGGGGAATCGCTTGTCAGTTCCCAAACCTTCACCTCCCGGCCGTATACTCAGCAGGAATGGTATACAAAACCCGTCTTAGAGGGTACTCCTTCATGGGTGGGCCCGCTAAAGAATGAGGATACCGAAGAAGAACCCCTTCTTTCCTATGCTGTGCCAATTGTGGATAATGGCAGGACCGTGGGAGTTCTGGGCGTAGATGTCTCTCTGAGTACCCTCACAGATATTGCCCAGAAATACAAGACAACATCTCATTCCTACATAACCATTCTGGATAACAGCGGTTCATATATTGTCCATCCGGACAGCACAAGGCTGTTCAATGTGGACAGCATGTCTTATTACCGTGATTCGGAAGATAACGCCTTCATGGGTGCAATCCAGGAAATGGTAGCGGGAGAATCCGGAAAGAAATTATTAACTCTTGACTCCGTCCCCTATTACGTAGCATATACGCCATTCAAGCCGTTGGCGCTTCCAGGGCGGCAGATAAACAACCTTGGTTGGAGCATAGCTGTTTTTTATCCGCAAAATGAATTGATTAGCCAGTATGACCCCGGCTTCCGCTATTCCATTTTGATAATCCTTGTCGGCGTACTGCTTCTAATTGCCGGTGCCACAGCCGTTGCGCGTATCGGCCTTAAGCCGCTTCGGAAGCTCACAGATGTATCCCAGAGCGTCGCAAGCGGCAATTATTTGTCTACAGACTTTGAGGCAACGCGTACAGACGAGGTTGGGCGGCTCGAGGCTCTTTTCAACAAGATGCAGAAGTCCATTTCGGACCATATGGAAAGACTTATGGACCTTTCCAGGAAAGAGGAGGCCCGCCGGGAAGATCTTGCCATAGCATATGCCAGAACCAAAGAAGCGGAAAAGCACAGGAGTACCATTCTCGGTAAAATGACCCATCAGATGACCGATGTCACGACGGATCTATATGCCGACGTGGACAAACTCTATGAAAGCGGCGGTGTCATGGACGAAAAAGAGCTGAATCGAATACTGGACAGTATTGATAGCAACGGTGTCAAGGTAACCGAAATCCTTTCCGACATGTTAAGCATAAAGAAATGAGAGACCTATGCGGAAACTGATTGGAAGAATACGGGATTCGCTTCCCACCAAGATAAGCCTCAGCATGTTCTGCATTGCTCTGCTGGTGTTTATCCTGGCCAATATTGTCTCAGTGGCTCTGTCTCAGTACCATTTTCACTCCGTTGCCATGAACAGTGCCAGGAAAAACCTTAACACTGCCGTTGCCAGGGCTGAACGTTATCTCAGGAGTGTGGAAAACGCCACCAATACCACCGCCTGGATTGTCGAAAACAAATTCAGGCCGGATTCCCTGCTGGTACTGTCAAGGCGCATTGTCGAGCAGAACAGTTTCATCTCCGGCTGTTCCATAACGGCAGAGCCCAATATTTTTCCAAGTCAAGGACGCTATTTTTCTGCATATACAGTCCGAAAAGGAGAGGAAATCATTACCGTCCAGGAGGACGTGTATGAATACTTCGACTATGAGTGGTACAGTAAAGCAGCAACTGCGGGACATGCCGTCTGGATAGATCCCTTTGTGGACGAAAATGCAGGTTCGCTTTCGGCCGATCATTTGATTGCCTCATATAGCCGCCCCCTGTTTGACAAGAAGAACCGCCTTATTGGCGTAATCTCCACAGACTTTTCCCTCCCCGAGTTATCCAGGGCCATGTCTTCCGAAAAGCCCTACCGCAACTCATACTTTTTTCTTCTGGGGCATGATGGCCGGTATTTCGATCACCCGGACACCACCAGGATTTTGGTTAATACCATCTTTGACCCCACTTCGGGTCAATATTTCTCTGACAAACTGACCCTGGGACGTGAAATGGTTGCCGGCAAGAGTGGAGCCATGCATGCTGACGTTGCCGGCGTCAAAAGCCTGATTTGCTATGAGCCTGTTCCCGGGACTGACTGGAGCGCTGCCCTGGTAAGCCCGGAGAAAGACGTATTGCGCCGATACCGGCACCTTGACATAGTCATCCTCATTATAGTCTTTGTCGTCTTGCTTTTTATCCTTTTCATTTGCCGGAGAACTGTGGTGCGGGCCTTTGCTCCACTGAAACTTTTGGAAGAACAGGCCAGGCTCATTACAGATGGGGATTACTTTTCAGAAATGCCTCGCGGCAACGAAAACAGCGTCATAGGCACCCTTCAAAACAGCTTTGCCCACATGCAGGAGGTGCTCAGAGAAGATATCATTGAAGTTAACGAAAAAACAGAAGAACTGATAAAGCGTAACGACGAATTGGAGAAGGCAAATACGGCGCTTGAGGAGGCCCTCCTCCGTCAAAGTGATTTTGTCTCCAACATAACCCATCAGGTCCGCACCCCCCTCAATCTTGTCATGGGCTTCGCCCAGCTTCTTCGGGATTCAGGTGCGGACATGATGCCCCAGCAAGAGCTCAAGAAGATCATTCATGTCATAGACTATAACGCCATGATTCTTCGTCGTATGTCCCTGATGCTGTACGACAGCTCAGACCGCGGATATCATGACGAGGTTGTGAGCCTTAGTTTTGCTCCCGTGTCTCCAAATGTAATAGCCAGGGAGTGTGTCGGTTATGTTAACCGATATTTCCCGGAGTCTACAGTAATGCTCAAGACATCGCTTGAGGATTATTTCACCATTAAAACTGATTATCTTTACCTAATGCGCAGCATTCGGGAAATCCTTTACAATTCCGCCAAATACTCTGACGGAAAAAACATCTCCATCGGCGTGAGCGCAAACAAAGCCAGTGTCCGTTTTGTCTTTGAGGATACGGGAAAGGGAATTCCTGAAAATAATAGGGATAATATCTTCAATCCTTTTTTCAAGTGGGACATTTTCTCAGAAGGCCTGGGTATAGGGCTTTCTCTCACAAAACGACACGTTGTCCTTTTGGGAGGCACCCTGGAATTGGACAATGACTACAAGCAAGGCTGCAGGTTTATCATGGAAATACCTGTCAATGCTGTTGCCGGTGGGCATTACGGTATTTGAGGGGTTATAGAATCTGCCTTGCGATATAAGCGCATGCCTCTGCATCGGCCAGCGCGTGGTGATGGTGAATAAGGTCGTATCCGCAGGTGGCGGCAACGGTTTGCAGGCATTGAATGGAGAAACGGTTTCGTATGAGCAACTGCTTAAAGTATGCCGGAAAATGAGACTTCCATTTTTATTTGGAATTATGTTATAAAAACATTATGTTTGCGATGCATAATTATTTGTGATATGGATTTTGTTGATAGAAAGAAAGAGCAACAGCGACTTAAAGAGCTTCTAAACAGCGGTTCTCCCAGGTTCGTCATCGTAAGGGGACGACGCAGAATTGGGAAGTCGGCGCTGATAGGTAGGGTGCTGAAGGACAGCGATATTTATTTTGAGGCTGACAGAACGGCCGCGCCCAATCAGATGCTCTTGTGCTCACAAGTCATCAGCAGGAGGTTTCCGGGCTTTGCTGATGCCGTTTACATGGATTGGAAGGCGCTATTGAAAGCCATCAATCACAGGGTGACTGAACCCATAACCGTTTGTCTGGATGAGTTTCCTTATCTTGTTGAGAACACACCAGCTTTACCGTCTATAATACAGGGGCTACTGGATGATGATAAAGATCCGGTAAAATATAATTTGGTCCTTTGTGGCTCCTCTCAGCAAATGATGTACGACCTGTCTCACGACGAGTCTTCTCCTTTGTTTGGGAGAGATGATTCCGATTTCAATATGAGGCCGATAGCAGCACCATTCCTCTCTGAAGCCTTAAATCTGGATGCTCAAGAGACAGTGGAGAACTATGCTGTATGGGGAGGCGTACCGCGTTACTGGAAGCTCAGGGAAGATTGCTCCAGCCTGAAAGAGGCCATTAATACGCATATCTTTTCTAATCTTGGGGCGCTGTATGAGGAGCCGCTTCATCTTTTCCGTGACGACATTAAAGACCCCGTAAAAACGGCAACCATTATGTCCATTGTCGGGAACGGTATCCATCGCCTTTCAGAGATAGCTTCTAGGTGCAATGAACCCGCCACAAACCTCTCGCGTCCGCTGGCCAAACTATTGGATCTGGGGTATCTGGAAAAAGATATTCCTTTTGGAGAATCGCCCAAATCAAGCAAAAAAAGCCTATATCAGATAGCGGACCCTTTTCTTAGTTTTTATTACAAATTCGTTCCGGCAAACCGGTCCTTTATCGAGATGGACCGCAGGCTGCCGCTTGAAGAAGCTCTGGCCGATAATCTATCCTCACATATCGGATACTGGTGGGAGCATTTGTGCCGGGATGCGGTATCCGGGAACCGAATTGACGGAGTTGTCTTCGGCAAAGCCTCCCGATGGTGGGGAAAGGTTCTTCTTGAAGGAGAGGAAAAGCCCCGCGACGTTGAGTTGGATGTGGTGGCAGAGTCTATAGATGGAAAGACTATCTTGATTGGAGAATGTAAATGGTCCACTGGCGAAAACGGACGTCTTTTGACGCGGCAGCTGGAAAAGATTGCTCATAGTCTCCCGTTTACACAAGGTAAAAAAGTATTATTCAAACTGTTTACTAAGAATCGCCCGGAAGAAGACCAGGGTAATTCCCTTCTTCCTGCCGATGTTTTGGGATTACTATGACCGAGATTCCGTCGGCCTGCGGCCGCCGCTATCTCGCGGGGCTCCTTGGAGGGCCGTAGGCCCGATGGCGCCATCAGGCGCCGGAATGGTATTGTCTCTCCGAGATTCTGCTTCGCTTCGCTCGCACTATCTCGCCCCGCCTAGCCGGCGGGGCTTCAAAATGCAAACAAAAAACTGCGCTCAAGCAAGCTTGGCGCAGTCTTTTGTTCGCATTTTGCGGAGAGACCGAGATTCGAACTCGGGATACCCTTTTGGAGTATACACGCTTTCCAGGCGTGCCTCTTAAGCCACTCGAGCATCTCTCCAGTACTTAAAAAAAGCAGTCCCGCGGAAAACGGGACTGCAAATGTACGACAATTTTCGTAATCTGCAAAAAATCTTTTAGAAACTGTAGCGGAGGCCGAGGCAGAAGCTGTTGCCGAGAGCGTCGTTGGCCGTGATGTATGCGGCGTCGAGGGAGAGGCCGGCATAACTGACACCGAGGCCGACCGTCAGGAAGGACGGCAGGACGGCATGGTCCGTGGCAAGATGGTAACCGGCGCGTGCGAACAGCATGTTCTTGAACGCGTACTGGGCGCCGAGAACGGCCGTGAAGTCGCCGCTGAAGTAGTAGTCGGCATCGACGGAGGCCTTGAGGCCGTGGTCAGGGGCGATGGCGGCATCCCAGGTGGTGCCGATGGTCATGGACGTCGGGATGTCGTATTTGTTGCCGGCGGCGTCCTCGATGCCGGTGCCGAAATTGGAAAGGCCGAGGGCTGTGGTAATGTCACCGGTTCTGTAGATGACGGCGAAATCACCGGCGAAGGAGGTGTAGTCGTTGTCCTTCGTGAGAGTCTGCTTGAGGTAGCGGACGTTGACGCCGACGGAGAGGTCGGTCATGATCTCGTAGCCGAAACCGGCGTTGATCTGCATGTCGGAGGGGGTGAACTTGCCCTCGCTGACGCCCGCGAGCGTGAAGACTTCATATTCCTTGCCGGGCATGTAGCTTGCGCCGAGGGCGATACCCATCTTGCCGAAACGGTAGGCCGCGGCGGCGTTGATGTGGCTCAGCATGCCTTCGTCGGAGGAGGGCATCCAGCCGGCCCAGGAGACGGCGGCGTCCAGCGTCACGGGAGCCATGCCGAGGACGGCGGGATTGCGGAAGGAAGCCCATGCCGCGGCGCCGAGGTCGGCGTATCCGGCCGTGGCCATGCCGAGGGTGACGGGGTTGTGATCGATGCGGGACCAGGGGAGGGCGATGGTATTGTCCTGCGCGGCGGCGCTGACGGTAAGCAACGCACAGGCGGGGATGGAAAGGAGTTTCAGCTTCATTTCATTTTTCTTTTGAAACGCAAAGATTGAAATAAAAAACGGGATTCCCAAATTTGGGCGGCCTTTTTGGGGATGTCGGCAATTTATTTTATCTTTGCAACCCTTATCATCATGACTATGAAAAAACATTATATATATTTGACTGCCGCGCTGGCCTTCCTGGCTGCCGCGTGCACTCAGGTGGAACGTGAATCCGAACCCCTCCCGGCTGAGCCGGAGGAGGATCTTGTCATGCCGCCCGTCGTGGACGGCTGCTTTGCCGGCCAGGCGATCGTCGAGTTCGACGATGCGATGATCGAGCTCATCGAAAGCGACCTCGAGGCCGGTCTCGTGGAGACCAAATCCCCGTCGCTGAATGCCGTTCTGGCGGAGCTCGGCATCGTTTCCCTCGAGCGTGTTTTCCCCGATGCGGGCGAGTTTGAGCCCCGTTCCCGCGCCGCCGGTCTGCACCGCTTCTACGTGGTGAACTATAGCGAGGACATGCCCGTGACGAAAGCCGTCATGGAACTCTCCGACCTGCCCGGCATCGTCTCCGTGGATCCGGTCCGTCCGGTCACGCGCCGCACCGTCTTCAACGACCCGCAGCTGAACAAGCAGTGGCACTACAACGGCGCCTCCGCCTCCAAGTCCCATATCAACGTGGAGAAGGTCTGGACCGATTATACGACCGGCGAAAACCGCGTCATCGTCTGCGTCGTCGACGAGCCGGTGGATCCGACCCATCCCGACCTCAAGGCCAACCTCTGGAAAGACTCCCAGGGTCGTACAGGCTACAATTTCGCCCGCAGTAACTATGATATGACGATCCGCCCGGAGGACGGAGACGGAGACATCGGTCACGGCACCCATGTAGCCGGCACCGTCGCCGCGGTCAACAACAACGGCATCGGCCTCTGCGGCATCGCCGGCGGCAATGCCGCCCAGGGCATCCAGGGCGCCCTTCTGCAGTCCTGCGCCATCTTCTCCGGCACGAAATACGCTTCGGACTCACGGACTTGTGCCGCCATCAAGTGGGGCGCGGACCATGGTGCCGTCATCTCCCAGAACAGCTGGGGCTATGGCGCCGACACCAATGACGACGGCAAGGTCTCTTCTTCCGAGCTGGCCGCCTACAAGAAAGAAACCATCTCCAGCGCCATGAAGGCCGCCATCGACTATTTCATCAAGAACGCGGGCTGCGACACCAACGGCAACCAGGCTCCTGATTCCCCGATGAAGGGCGGTCTCGTCTTTTTCGCGGCCGGCAACGAGAATATCGATTACGACATCATCTGCGCCTATGATCCGGTCATCGCCGTCGGCGCATCCCAGCCGAGCGGTGCCAAGGCCAGCTATTCCAACTATGGCAGCTGGATTGAAATCGCCGCCCCCGGCGGCGAGGGTACTTCTTCCGGAAACTCCATCTGGAGCACCCTCCCCAACAATGTGAGCGGCGGGTCCTCCGGTTACGGCGGTTCCGGCTGGGCCGGCACGTCCATGGCCTGCCCGCACGCCAGCGGTGTCGCCGCCCTAATCATCTCCTATTTCGGCCAGGAAGGTTTCACCAACGAGGATGCGAAAAAGATTCTCTTCGGCGGCCTCGGCGACAAGATCGGCGGCAGCTCGCCCATCGGCAAGCGGCTCGACGCCCTCGCGTCCTTCGAGTGGGCCCTGCAGAATGGCTATACCGGCCATGAGCAGTCTTCGGACGCCCAGCCTCCGGTCATCACCTTCCAGGAAACGCAGTTCACCGTCCGGGCCCATGAGACGATAACGGTCAACTTCCGCGTTACCGACCCCAACCAAGACAGCTTCACGGTGACCCTTGATCCCGGTTCCAGGGCCGTTACCCTCGACCAGGACGAGACCGGCACCTGGTTCCTGACCCTGGTCGGCCGGAACGACGAGCCCGGTAAGTATTCGGCCGTCGTCACGGCGGAAGATGCAACCGGTCTCTCCAGCTCGGTGACCGTCAACTATACGCTCCTTGAGAACCACGCCCCGAAGCCGTCCCAGACAGTCATCACCCGGTACTTCGAAGGCCCGAACCGGAGCTTCGACTTCTACTGCAACGACCTCTTCACCGACGAAGACGGGGAAGACCTGACCGAGTTCTCCTTCAATCTGGTCGGCGACAAAGTGGTGGCCCTCTATCCGTCCAAGACCGAAGGCAAGCTCCATATTATCACCAACAAGCCCGGCTTCTGCGAGATCGAAGTGACCGTCAAGGACGCCCTCGGCGCCAAGGGAACCATCCCGATCCGGATTTTCGTCAAGAATCCAGACCAGGAAGTCGTCTATTCCTACCCGAACCCGGTCACCGACGTGCTCAACGTCCGCATCGATCGCCAGCAGGCGACGACCCTCGTCGAGGTGTTCAATGCCGCCGGCGGCAAGGTCTATGAAGAGGAAGTCGCCAACGCTTCCTGTTTCGAGCCCATCGCCGTGGCGCTCGGCCATCTGGCTCCCGGCCGTTATGTCCTCATGGTGACCTGCGACGGCAAGTCGGCCCAACGGAGTTTCGTCAAAATCTGATGCTGCTGCAGAGATGTGGGTGTTCCTGATCATCGGATCGGCGATTCTGCTCGGTCTTTATGATGTCGCGAAGAAGCATTCCCTCGCCCGGAATGACGCCCTGACCGTGCTCCTGTGCGCGACGGCGCTGTCGACCCTTTTCCTCAGCCCGTGGCTCGTGATGGAGCCGGGAACGGTGCAGGGGCATCTCTGCCTGGTGTTCAAGGCGGTGCTGGTAACCTGCTCCTGGGTGAGCGGCATGCTGGCCCTCGGTCTCCTTCCCATCACCCTTGTCAGCACGATGAAGGCGTCCCGGCCGGTGCTGGTGCTCATTTTCTCTATCGTCCTGTTTGGCGAACAGCTCAACGCCTGGCAGTGGGGCGGCTCCGTGCTGGCCCTCGCGGCCATTTTCCTGCTGAGCATCACCGGCAAGAGCGATGGCGTTCAGTTTACCCGCAGCCGCGGCATTCTCCTGCTGACCCTGTCGATTCTCGCCGGCGTCGCGAGCGCTCTCTACGACAAGCATATCCTGCAGGGACTCCATCTCACGCCGCTGTTTGTCCAGAGCTGGACCAACCTCTACATCACCCTGCTGCTCCTGCTGTGGATCGCCCTCCGGCGCATGTTCTCCCCGGGGTCCGGCAAGCCCTTCCGGTGGGACTGGACCCTCGTGCTGATCGCCGTGCTGATCACCGGTGCCGACGCGCTCTATTTCTTCGCGGTCCATACCGACGGCGCGCCCCTGTCGTTGATTTCCATGATCCGCCGCAGCAGCGTCATCGTGACCTTCATCGCGGGCGCCGTCTTCTTCCGCGAAAAGAACGTCGGCCGCAAGTCCATCGCCATGGCTGTGATGCTCGTCGCCATGATATTGATTTTCATCGGCAGCAGATAGGCGGTTCGTCGCAAGGAAAAGCAGCGGAAAGAATACCCTTTCCGCTTTTTTTATTATATTTGTGAGAAACTGTAACCAATAAGCTCAAAATATGAAAATCCGCATTTCCATCCAGTACAATACCGCCTGGGGCGAGGAGGTCGTTCTCGCAGCCGGGAAGAAAGTCTATCCGATGGAGTTTACCTTCGGCGGCCTCTGGCAGGCCACCTTGCCCGGATCCGCCCTCAAGGACGGCCAGCTCTATGGTTTCCGCATCGTCCGCGGCAGCGAAACCGTCCGCACGGAATGGCGCAAGCACCGTTTTACCGCTCCGGCGACGGCCCCCAAAGACGCTGTCATTCTCCGCGAGCGCTGGATCGACCGCCCGGCTAACTCCGCCTTCTGGAGCAGCGCCTTCACGGACGTCATTTTCCGCCGGGATAAGGATGTGCATAAGGCTGTTGACGGGAATCTGACCCTGCGCGTCCCTGCGGCGGAGGTCCGTCCCGGCGAAGCCGTCGGCATCGTCGGCAGCGGCAAGGCCCTCGGCGACTGGAAGAAAGCCAAGCTCCTTTCCGACGCGGAGTTCCCGTGGTGGAGCATCACCCTCAACGTGAAGGAACCCTTCTCTTATAAATTCGTCATCGCGGACCGCAAGACCGGCGAAATCCGCCTCTGGGAGAACGGTTCGAACCACTGCTTCGCTGAAATCCCGGGCGCCGGCGTGCATGTCATCGATGCGGCCGAGGCTCCGGTGTTCCCGACGCTGCCCTGGCGCGGCGCGGGCGTTGCCGTTCCGGTCTTCTCCCTCCGCACGGAGGACGGCTACGGCGTCGGTGAGTTCAACGATATCAAAAAGCTCGTCGACTGGGCGGAAAAGACCGGCCAGAACGTGATCCAGCTGCTTCCGGTCAATGATACGACCATGACCCACAAGTGGCAGGATTCCTACCCTTACAACGCCGTTTCCTCCTTCGCGCTGCATCCGCAGTTCCTCAACCTGCAGGCCATCGGCATCAAGGCCGATGCCAGGTTCAAGGCCCGCCGCGCCGAGCTCAACGCCCTGCCGAAGATCGACTATGAGGCCGTGAACGACGAGAAACTCGCCTATGCCCGCAAGGCCTTCGAAAAGGCTGCCGCCGACCTCGAATCCCCGGCCTACAAGGCCTTCGTCGAAGAGGACAAAATCTGGCTCCTCCCGTACGCCGCCTTCTGCGTTCTGCGCGATCAGAACGGCACCGCCGACTTCTCCAAGTGGGGTTCCATGGCCAAGTACAGCCCCAAGAAACTGCACGATTTCGTCGCGGCGAATCAGAAGGACGTCGATTTCTACTGCTGGCTGCAGTATCAGCTCGATATCCAGCTCAAGGATGCCGTCGCCTACGCCCACAAGCACAATGTCGCCCTCAAGGGTGACCTCCCGATCGGCGTGAGCCGGACCAGTGCCGACGCCTGGACGTTCCCCGAGCTCTTCCACATGGATTCCCAGGCCGGTGCACCGCCGGATGCCTTCTCCGTCAACGGACAGAACTGGGGTTTCCCGACATACAACTGGGAGAAAATGGCCGAGACCGGCTTTGCCTGGTGGAAAGCCCGCCTCCGCAAGATGAACGCCTACTTCGACGCCTTCCGCATCGACCACATCCTCGGCTTCTTCCGCATCTGGGAGATTCCGCTCCATGCCGTCCACGGCCTTCTGGGGCACTTCAACCCCGCCCTGCCGTACTCGGCGGATGAGCTCCGCGGCCGCGGCTTCGACGTCAGCAACGGCGCTTTCGTGAACCCGCTGATCAGCGACTGGTCCCTCGAGGAAATCTTCGGCGACCTTGCCGGCGAAGTGCGCACGAAATACATCCGCGACGGGAAGCTCGTTCCCGCGGTGGACACCCAACGGAAGGTTCTGGAGAAATTCACCGGCGACGACCCGAAATCCTGCCGCCTGCGCGACGGCCTGATGGGCCTGCTGGAGGATGTCCTTTTCATCGAGGACCCGCGCCACAAGGGCTACTACCACCCGCGCATCTCCGGCCAGTTCACGCTCAGCTTCCGCGCCCTCGACGGCTGGCTGAAGGACAGTTTCAACGCTCTCTACAACGAGTTCTTCTACCGTCGCCACAACGACTTCTGGAAGGACTCCGCCTACCGGAAACTCCCGTCCCTGCTTCGCTCCACGGGCATGCTCGCCTGCGGTGAGGACCTTGGCATGATCCCGGACTGCGTGCCGGACACCATGGCCGACCTCAACATCCTCTCGCTGGAGATCCAGCGCATGCCTAAGGCGGTTACCGAGACCTTCGGCAACCCGGCCGCCTATCCGTACTGGTGCGTCTGCGCGACGGGTACGCACGATACGTCCCCGCTCCGCGCCTGGTGGGAGGAAGACCGCGAGGCGACGCAGCTCTTCTACAACACGATGCTCCACGAGGGCGGCGAGGCTCCGTACTTCTGCGAGCCGTGGGTGGCCGAGCGCGTGGTCCGCGACCATATGAACTGCCCCGCCATGCTGACGATCCTGCCGCTGCAGGACTACCTCGCCACAGACGGCGAAGTCCGCTTCAATGGCGATCCGGCCGAGGAACGCATCAACGTGCCGGCGATTCCGCGCTACTACTGGCGCTATCGCCTCCACTGCACAATTGAGTCCCTCGTGGAGAACGAAGGACTCTGCAGCAATATCAGATCAATGATTCTCGGGGGCGGCCGCGGCTGTTAGGCTACCGTTCCATCCAGTTGATGAACGCGTCGGCGCGTGCACGACTGACCGTCAGGTCCGTGCAGGCGTCGATGTCTTTTTTCAGAGCGATGCGGAAGCGTCCGCCGATGAGTTTTCCCATGCTCTCGATGGCCTGCTCGTTGATGATGCAGGAGCGGGAGATGCGGAAGAAGAGGTTGGGGTCGATGTTGCCCTCGATGGTGTCGAGGGAGTCGTCCAACACGAAACTCTTGTTCTCGAAGGTGACGAGATAGGAGTTCTTGGCTTCGGAATAGAAATAGGCGATGTTACGCACCTCGACGGGCACAATCTGGTCGTTGAGGCGGATGAGAAGGCGCTCCCGCGGGTTGATAATCCGGGCGGGTTCGCCGACGGCGAGGCGCTCTTTCGCCCGTCCGACGGCCCGTTTCATGCTCTCGGGGTCGAGCGGCTTGAGCAGGTAGTCCAGCGCCTCGGCCTCGAAGGCCTTGACCGCATATTCGCTGTAAGCGGTCGTCATGATGACATGGGCGGTGACGGTCACCTGCTTGAAGATGTCGAAGCTGTTGCCGTCGGACAGTTCGACGTCCATGAAGATGAGATCCGGGGCGAGCGGATCATCCCCGGCGTGGGTTTGCAGGAATTCGACAGAATCCTTCACGGAACTGGTCTCGCCGACCACGGTAATCTCCGGGAAGAGGTTGTGAAGCATTCCCTTCAGATTCTGGCGGGCGATGGGTTCGTCTTCGATGATGAGTACTTTGATATCCATAGGGTATCGGTGCTTTGGTGTTAGTCAAGTAAGGGAACGCGGACGGTGAAGTGCTCCCCGTCGCGGATGATTTCTATGTCGCGTTCGGAAATGTCCTGGTAACGGGATTGGATATAGTGCAACCCGACACCGGTAGACGGGGCGGGGGAGGTGCGGGGGCGGATGTTGTTGCGGATGGTGAGCCAGCCTTTTTCGCTGGTGAGCTCGATGTCGAGCGGCTGCTCCTTCGAGAAGGCGTTGTGCTTGGTGGCGTTCTCGAGAAGGATCTGCAGCGAGCAGGGGACGATGCGGGTGCGGAGATCCTCGTCGCGGACGGTGGTGTGGACCCGGATGGAATCGGGGAAGCGGACCGACAGCAGCTGGATGTAGTCCCGGGCGAAGTTCCGCTCGTCCTCGAGGTATACAAGGCTTTCCTTCTCGTGGACCGTCATGTAGCGGTAGAGCTGGGACAGGCGGCGGAGATAGTCCTTCGCCGCTTTGTTTTCCGGCTCGATCAGTCCGTCGAGGATGTTGAGGGAGTTGAACAGGAAGTGCGGATTGACGAGGTTCTTGAGCGTGGCGTAACGGAGGTCGGCGCGGTGGCCGAGCTCGCGCTCGTGCATGGCCACGCCGTAGAGGACCACGGCGAAAAAGACCGCGAAGAGCACGGCGACGACGTCCACGACGGCTGAAGGGGCCAGGTCGAGGCCCGAGACGGTGAATCCCTCCGATTTGAGGCTCGCGGCCATGCGGACCAGAAAGACGCAGATGATGGCGAAGATCAGGATGCCGACGCGCCCGCGGGAAAGACGGATGTACCACGCACGGGGGAGGCGGCCGGTGCACCAGTAGAGGAGCCAGCCGATGAGTTCCGTGGTGAGGATGGTCGCAATCGTGTTGGGGACCCAATCCGCTTCCATGAACAGGTCGAACAGCCGCGCCAGGGAGGTGCCGAGCAGGAAGCCGCCGATGTTGACGAAGATGATGGCGAAGGCCGTCGCTTCGACGCGGAGCTCGCGGCTGGTGCAGATGATGACGGTCATCACCATGGTCATCAGGGTCAGCAGGATGGTGTCCGGCACGCCGACCCGGGCGCACAGGGCGCAGACGGCTCCGTGGAGCACCGCGAACAGGTGAATGACGTATGAAAGCCGCAATTTCCGCATGTCAAATCGAAACACTGCGAAATTACTTTATTTGCACCAAAAAAACAAATTTTCCGTTCGTCGGAAAATACGTGCGCTCTGTCCGTCGAATTCCTCAAATCGCGCTCGGATAGCGTCAAATCGCGAAATTATTATTATATTTGTTTGATAAAACCGCAAATGTAAAACTATGGCCAATCGCAAACTGTCCTTCTGGGACATGTTCAATTTGTCCTTCGGCTTTTTCGGAGTGCAGATTGCCTATGCCCTGCAGAGTGCCAACATCAGCCGTATCTTTGCGACGCTCGGTGCCGACCCGCACCAGCTGAGCTTTTTCTGGATTCTTCCCCCGCTCATGGGTATGATCGTTCAGCCGCTGATCGGCAAGTTCTCCGACAAGACCTGGAACAAGATGGGCCGCCGCAAGCCTTATCTTCTCATCGGTGCCATCATCGCCGTCCTGGTGATGATTCTCCTGCCGAACGCCGGCAGTCTCGGCTTGTCGACATCCTACGTCCTGCTGGGCCTGAATTCCGCCATGTGGTTCGGTCTCTTCGCCCTCATTTTCCTCGACACCTCCATCAATGTGGCCATGCAGCCCTTCAAGATGATGGTCGGTGACATGGTAACCGAGGAGCAGAAGACCCAGGCCTACTCCATCCAGAGTTTCCTCTGCAACGCCGGCCAGCTGGTCGGCTGCCTGGCTCCGTTCCTGCTGACGTCCATCGGCGTCGCCAATGAGGCCCCCGAGGGCGTGATTCCGGATTCCGTCATCTATTCCTTCTACGCCGGTGCCGTCATCCTCATCCTCTGCGTCGTCTATACCTTCATGAAGGTCAAGGAGATGCCGCCGAAGGAGTACGCCGAATTCCACGGCATCGACTTGGACGCCCCGAAGGAAGAAGGCGGCGGCAACCTCTTCAAGCTGCTGGTCAAGGCCCCGAAGACCTTCTGGCAGGTCGGTCTCGTGCAGTTCTTCTGCTGGGCGGCCTTCCTTTATATGTGGAACTACAGCCCCGGCACCATCGCCGCGAACTGCTGGAACACGACCGATACCGCTTCCGCGGATTATCAGGCTGCCGGCAACTGGGTGGGCGTCGTTTTCGCCTTCCAGGCCGTGGGCGCCGTGCTCTGGGCTCTCGTCCTCCCGAAGTTCAAGACCGTCAAACTCGGTTACATCGTCAGCCTGCTGATCGGTGCCGCTGGCTTCGCCTCGCTGCTCTTCCTGCATGACAAATACGCCATCTGCGTTTCCTATACCCTGATCGGCATGGCCTGGGCCGCGATGCTCGCCTATCCGTTTACGCTGCTCACCAACGCCCTGGAGGGCAATCCTTACATGGGCAGCTACCTCGGCCTGTTTAACTGCACGATCTGCCTGCCGCAGATTGTCGCAGCGGCAACGGGCGGCGCCGTCCTCCATTTGCTGGGCAGCGCACAGCCGCGGATGATGCTGATGGCCGGTATTTTCCTTGTCGCCGCAGCCTGCTGCGTGCCGCTGGTGAATACGAAAAAATCAACCAATTAATATATTTAACTAACTACAACCTCTCAATGAAAAGGATTATCACCGCAATGGCCGTCGTGCTGTCTTGCATCTTCGGTCAGACCGTATTCGCCCAGGGCGGATATCAGGTCAAGGGCGTTGTAGTCGACGAGCTCGGCCCGGTCATGGGCGCCGTCGTTCTCGAACAGGGAACGGGCAACGGTGTCTCCACCGGTCTGGACGGCGACTACGTCCTGATGGTTTCCGGTCCTGACGCGATCGTGGAAATCAGCTGCATGGGTTTTGCCACGCAGTCTTTCCCGGCCAACCAGGTTCCCGCGACCGTCACCCTCGTGGATGACGCCAACTTCCTCGACGAAGTGGTCGTCATCGGTTATGGTACCGTCAAGAAGAGTGACCTCACCGGTTCCGTCGCGACGGTCAAGGCTGACGAAATCAACAAGGGTGTCATCACGACGCCTGCCGACCTCCTCCGCGGCAAGAGCGCGGGTGTCGTCGTTACGTCGGGTTCCGGTATGCCGGGCGCCGGCGCTACGGTCCGTATCCGTGGCGGCGCTTCCCTGAATGCCTCCAACGACCCGCTGTACATCATCGACGGTCTGCCCGTTTCCAATGACGGCATTTCCGGCATGAGCGACCCGCTGTCCTCCATCAACCCCGAGGATATCGAGTCCTTCACCGTCCTCAAGGATGCCTCCGCGACCGCTATCTACGGTTCCCGTGCTTCCAACGGCGTTATCGTCATCACCACGAAGAAGGGTGCCAAGGGCCATGCCTCCACCATCCCTCACATCACCGTGGACCTGACGACCTCCGTCAACACCATCGCCAAGTACCAGGATGTCCTGACCGGCGACGAGATGCGTACCCTCATCGCCCAGCGCGTGGCTGACGGCAAGATCGCCCCTGCAGCGCTCGAGGCTCTCGGCACCGCCAACACCGACTGGCAGAAGGAAATCTACCGCACCGCCCCGACCGTGGACGCCAATGTTTCCGTCAACGGCAACCTCGCGATCGGCGAGAGCATCACCCTCCCGTACCGCGTTTCCGGCGGCTTCACCATGCAGCAGGGTACCCTGAAGGGCTCCCAGATGAACCGTGGAACGGCGGCTGTCGCCCTCTCCCCGACCTTCTTCGAGAAGCACCTCAGCGTCAACCTCAACGGCAAATACACCTTCGCCAAGAACTGGTACGCCAACCAGGGCGCCATCGGCGAGGCTCTCCGCTATGACCCGACCCAGCCGATTTACGCTACGGATGAGGAAGGCGGCCTCCACGGCTACCGCATCTGGCGTGGTACGGATGGCAATCCGAACACCATGGCTACATCCAACCCGGTCGCAACCCTGAACGAGAAGGAAGACTGGGCCACCGCCAACCGTTTCATCGGCAACGCACAGTTCGACTACAAGATTCACGGCTTCGAGGATCTCCGCCTCAACCTCAACCTCGGTATCGACTGGGCAAAGAGCTCCGGCGAAACGGAAGTGGTTCAGGAGTCCGAGCAGTCCTTCCACAATACCCAGCATCAGTATAAGGATCCCGTGAACGATAAAATCAATCACGCAAGCGGTTCCCATACCGACTACCACTACGGCCGTCAGGATACGACCCTCGAGTTCTATGCCGACTACAACAAGACCTTCGGCAAGCACTTTGTCGACGTGATGGGCGGTTACAGCTGGCAGCGTTTCTATAATGACAGCGATTCCTATACTTATTGGCTCAGCGATCCGACCCATGTTATCGGTGACTCCGAAGGGAAGGGTGAGTACTTCCTTGTTTCCTTCTTCGGACGTGCCAACTATAGCTTCGGTGACCGCTACCTGATTACCGCTACGATTCGTCGTGACGGTACTTCCCGTTTCCAGAACCACAAGTGGGGTCTCTTCCCGTCCGTGGCTCTCGGATGGAACGTCAAGAAGGAATCCTTCATGCAAGGTCTTGATCTCCTGTCCACTTTGAAGCTCCGCGCTTCCTGGGGCCAGACCGGTCAGCAGTCCGTCGGTGGCTACTATGACACCTTCGCTACCTTCTACCGCAACCAGCTCGGTTCCTACTATCAATTCAACGGCGAGACGATCATCCCGATGACGGCCAAAGGTTACAACGCCGACCTGAAGTGGGAGACCACCACGACCTACAACGTCGGTCTCGACTTCGGCTTCTGGAACGACCGCCTCACCGGTAACATCGACTTCTACAAGCGCGACACCAAGGACCTGCTCTCCTATGTTCAGGTTTCTGCCCTGTCTAACCTAACGAACTACCTCAATACGAACATCGCTTCCATGACTAACACCGGTGTCGAGCTCGAACTCAACGGCATCATCATCGAAAAGCGTGACATGAGCTGGACGGCCGGTATCAACGCCGCGTGGAACCGCAACGAGATCACCAAGCTGAACGCCTCCTCCGAGAACAAGGCCGGCGTCCGCACGGGCGGCATCTCCGGCGGTACCGACAACTGGGTCCAGTACCACGACGTCGGTCATCCGATGAGCTCCTTCTACGTATACCAGCAGGTCTACGACAAGGACGGCAAGCCGATCTTCGGTCAGTACGTCGACCGTAACAACGACGGTGCCATTACCGACTCCGACCGTTACTTCTACCACAAGCCCTGGGCTGACGTGACCCTTGGTTTCAACACCAACTTCACGTATAAGAACTGGACGGCGGCCCTCTCCGCCCACGCTTCCCTCGGCAACTGGGTCTACAACAACGTCGCTTCCAACAGCGAAATGTTCAAGGACCTGTGGGTCAACAACTTCATCTCCAACCGTCTGTCCTCCGCCCTCGATTCCAACTTCGACGACGCTGCGTACATTTCCGACTACTATGTCGAGAACGGTTCCTTCCTCAAGCTGGACAACATCACCGTGGGTTACACGTTCCCTGAGCTCTTCAAGGTCTTCGGTGACCGCGAGGCTTCCCTGAACGTCTTCGGTACGGTCCAGAACATCTGCACGATCACCGGCTACAAGGGCATCGACCCTGAGGTCTTCGGCGGTATCGACGGCACGGTCTATCCTCGCCCGCGTACCTTCGTCATCGGTGCGAAACTTAACTTCTAATCAAGGAGGATACGACTATGAAAACATTGAAATATATCCTTTCTTCCCTCGCCATCGCCGCTGCGCTGAGCTCCTGCGTCAAGGATCTCGACGTCACGCCGATCGATCCGAATCTGTCTACCGCTGACAAGGCCCTGACCTCTCCGGAGGATTTTGAGGCCCTCCTCGCCGGTATCTATACGGGTTATGGCACCTCCGGTTATTACGGTCCTAACGGTGATCCTTCCATTTCCGGTCTGGATGGCGGTATGAGCCAGTATGTCCGTGGCCTGTTCCACCTCTGCGAGCTTTCCACCGACGTCTATGTCTGCGGTTGGAACGACGAAGGTGTCCCCGCCGTCTGTAAGATGCAGTGGGATGCTTCCACGGGTCTGATCTACTCCATCTACTCCCGTATGTACTTCCAGATTGCCCACTGCAACGAGTTCATCCGCGAGGCCAACGCCACGTCCGTCAACCTTCCCAAGAAGGATGAGTGGATCGCCGAGGCCCGCGCCCTCCGCGCCCTGAGCTACTACCACGCCATCGACAACTTCGGTAACGGTCCTTTCGCCGATGAAAATTCCCTCGTGGGGCAGACTCCGAAGCGCAAGACCCGCGCCGAGCTCTATGAGTGGCTCGAGACCGAGCTCACGGACATCATCGACAACTCCGCTCTTCCGGCTGCCCGTGCCGCCCAGTACGGCCACATCGACAAGGGCGCTGTCAAGATGATCCTCGCCAAGCTCTACCTCAACGCCGAGGTCTACACGGGCACTGCCCAGTGGGGCAAGTGCGCCAATGTCCTCAAGGACCTCATGGATGACGGTTACGCCCTCCATACGACCGCCCGTGGCGCCACCTACAATGCCTACCAGGATCTGTTCCTGGCCGACAACGACCAGTGCACCGACGAAATCATCTTCGCGTTTGAACAGGATGGTACCGACACCCAGAGCTATGGTGTGACCAACTACCTTGTCTTTGCCTTTACGGGTGGTACGATGGATCCTTCCGCTCTCGGTATTTCTTCCGGTTGGGCCGGCTGCCGCACGACGCCGGAATTCTACCACAAGTTCACCGCCGCTGACAAGCGCGCTCTCTTCTGGACCGACGGACAGACCGAGGATGTCACCGATTTCGGTGAGTTCACCAACGGTTACGGCTTCCAGAAATACCGCAACATGAATGCGGACGGCACTGCCGGCAAGGCTGCCGGTTTCGTGGATATCGACTTCCCGGTGTTCCGCTATGCCGACGTCCTCCTGATGGCCGCCGAGTGCGAAGCCCATGGCGCCGCCGTTGACGGCTATGCCGGCTTCAACGAGGTGCGTGCCCGTGCCGGTCTCGCCCCGATCGCGACCCCGACCCTCCAGGAAATCCTCGACGAGCGTGCCCGCGAGCTCTATCTCGAGCTCTGGCGCCGTCAGGACCTGATCCGTGCCGATCAGTTCACTACCGACAAGTATATCTGGCAGTGGAAGGGCGGTACCCACGACGGCGAAGCTGTCGAGGATTACAAGAACCTCTTCCCGATTCCGAACTCCGACATGATGGTCAATCCGAACCTCAAGCAGAACGAAGGTTATTAATAGATTCCAACCATGAAGAAAATTCTTTCCATCATATCTGCAGGCCTGCTGGTAGTGCTGGCAGCCTCCTGCAACAAGGATGAAAAGGCTACGTTCGACCCGTCTGACGTGACGGCTCCCGTTCTCGGGACAGTCAACGTCGGCTCGGATATCGTAGTCAACTACACGCCCGCCGTCTTCTCGATGGATTTCAACGAGAAAATGAATACCTATCATACCCTCGGTATGGTGGCCGTCAACGATGAGAAGTGCGACGTGACCCTTTCCAACGCCAAGGACAGCGGTACTTCCCTCAAACTCTCCGGCAAGAACATGACCGCCGCCCTCCAGCTCCGCGGCTTCGAGATGGGCGAATCGGTCAAGGTTTCGATCGTCGTCCGCGCCTCCATCCAGGATCCGTCCAAGGGCGTGACCAACGGCTACACCGATTCCGAGGACAGCTATGAGTTCAACTGGACCCTGAAGGAAGAATCCAAGCCCGGTGCACTCCCGACGCACAACGGTGTCCGTGTGTACATCGACGATCAGACCGGTTGGGATGCCATCGCCCTCTACATGTGGGGTGATAAAAACGACTTTGGCGGTGGCTGGCCTGGCATGGCGGTCGCTGGTACCGAGTCTCTCGGCGGCACCGATTGGAAGTACTTCGAATACGATGACACCATCTTCGGTCTTGCTGAGCATCTGATTTTCAACAACAACGGTGGCGGAACCCAGCTGGCCGACTATGACATCACCTTCGAGGCGGGTGTCGCCGACTACTGGCTGACCGTAACTGCCGAGGGTGTCGAGGCTGCGGAAGCTCCGGCCGTTGGCGGAGTCGATCCGTACGCCGGCTGGGAACCGACAGCGGTTTGGAGCGTTATCGGATCCATCGCCTCCACGGGTAACAGTTGGGGTCAGGATGAGCCGATGCTCACGGATGGTACATGGTATGTCTGCCGCGGCATCGAACTCGCTACTACGGACCAGTTCAAGTTCCGCAAGGATCATGACTGGGGTACCAACTTTGGCGCTGCTTCTTCTATCACTGAGGAACCGTATGTCGTGACCCTGGGCGAAGAACTGGAAGCTGGTGCCGGCGGCAAGAACCTCGCCGTTCCTGCTGACGGTAAATACGACCTGCTCCTTAACCCGGATGCCGGTGTGTATAAAATCATCGAAGCCCAGGAAGCCGTTGCTGCTGATTTCTATGCAGGTTTCGAGGAAACCGAGGTCTGGAGCGTCATCGGTTCCATCGCTTCTACGGGCAATGGCTGGAATCAGGACGAACCGATGGTTACAGACGGAACCTGGTATGTCTGCCGCGGCATCGAACTTGCCACTACGGACCAGTTCAAGTTCCGTAAGGACCATGACTGGGGCACCAACTTCGGCGCAGGCCCTGAAATCTCAGAGGAACCCTATGTGGTCACCCTTGGTGAGGAACTTCCTGCCGGTCCCGGCGGCAAGAATCTCGCTGTGGCAGAGGATGGTACCTATGACCTCCTGCTGAACCCCGAGGATGCTGTTTACAAGATCATCAAGTCCGGCGACGATCCGGCTCTCTAGCAACGTCATTCCACGGCTTGTCCGTGGAATCTAATACAAAAAGACCGGTCCTCCGTCTGGAAGACCGGTCTATTTCTTTTCTGATTTAAGGCCGTATTTTTCTGTCAAGTACTCCCATTTGGCTTGATCATCCAACCGAATTTGTTCTATTGGATCATCCGTGATGTATTTGGGATCAACTTTAATATTAAAAGAAAGAGCTTTGATTTCTTCACTAATCTGAAATCCTTTCTCTAGTCTTGGGAATTCTTGGTCTTGCTTTTGTCTTGAAGTGCTCATTGTTTTATAAGATTTATAAAAGCTTGAGGTGAAATAACTTCCATTTCTGTTGATGGGTGTCCGGAGATATCCATTCTTTTATCTCCTGTAATAAAGAATCGACAGAGCAGATTCTCTGCTTCTTCAAATTGTGCATCATCTTCAAAATCTCCGGAATAGTAATCCAAGGCATTTTGAATGTCTCCATAAGAAATAGAACACGTATTGATATGCTTAAGTAGCATTTTCATCAGCTTCTTGAAAGGCTCGAATGCTTTTTCTTTCTTTTGTGCTACATAAGCAGCATCAATGATGCTTTGTGTAGAGAAATACCCCTCAAACCTACCATCCATGATGCCCTGGATAATAAGGAGGGAGGATTCACGATTTGGCCTGTCTTTATCAATAATCAGGTCAATCAAGATGTTTGTATCAAGGTATACGCGAATCTTGTCAATCATTTGGTAAGGAGATAAGAAAGTTTCGGATCATTTGCCAGTTCTTCATCAGAGAAGCTGTCGATAAAACCTGTCAATGAGAGAAGATCATTACAGGGTTGATAATCTTTAGGAATGAGAGGATAATCTAATACCGTATTTCTGTCGAATAGCAAATATCCGAAATCATTAAGGGATAGACCTCTTAGTTTGGCGGTACGCTTAATCCGGGCGATGAAGGCATCGTCGAAGCGGAAAGCGATTTGTTTGCGGTGGTCTTTGGTCTGTGTCATCATGGCTTCATCGGTTTTGGGCAAAGATAAGGGGAATTGTTAACAAAAACAAATAATGTTAACATATTTTGCAGATTTGTTTATTATCAAGGGAATCGGTATATTTGAAGTATGAAACGCAAAGCATTATACACCTTAATTCTTATTGTGATGGCATTGACGGTGACGGCTGCTCCGGCAAGGGGGCAGAAGGCTTCGATTCAGCGGGTGGAACCGCTTTCCTGGTGGGTCGGCATGCCGACGCCGCTGCAGCTGATGGTCCAGGGACCGGGCATCGGTGCCTACGATGACGTCAGCGTCGAGGGCGAGGGCGTCGCGGTCGCCGCCGTGACGAAGGCCGACAGCCCGAACTATCTCTTCATCGATCTCGCCATTGCTCCGGACGCTACTCCGGGCATGTATACATTATTATTTAAGAACGGGCGGAAGAAGATCAAGTATTCCTATGAGATTGCCACGCGGGGCGAAGGCTTCCGCGGGGAGAGTTTTTCCACGAAGGACCTGATCTACCTGATCGTTCCCGATCGCTTTGCCAACGGCGATCCGGACAACGATTCCACGCCCGATACACGTGACCCCCTGGCCCGCGAAAAGGCCTCCGGGCGCCATGGGGGCGACCTCCAGGGCATCATCGACCATCTTGACTATATTGCCGACCTCGGCGCGACGGCCATCTGGTCGACGCCTCTTCTGGAGGACAACGATCCGCGCGGCTCCTACCATGGCTACGCCTGCACGGACTACTACCATATCGATTCCCGCTTCGGCACGAACGCCCTCTACCGCGACTACGTCCGCCGGGCGCACAAGAAGGGCCTGAAGGTGATCATGGACGTGGTCACGAACCATTGCAGCAGCGTCCACTGGTGGATGGCGGATCTGCCTTTCAAGGATTGGGTGCATGTCAAGGATACGCTCGAAATCACCAACCACGCGATGTCGGTGGCGATGGATCCGAACGCCTCGGTGGCGGATACGAAGCGGATGGAGGAGGGCTGGTTCGTCCCCTCGATGGCGGATATGAACCTCGACAATCCGTTTGTTCTCAGGTACTTCCAGCAGTGGGCGATCTGGTGGATCGAATATGCGGGCCTCGACGGCATCCGCGTCGACACCTGGCCCTACAACGAGAAATACGCCATGGCGAAATGGGCCAAGGCGGTGACCGACGCCTATCCGGGCCTGAACATCGTCGGCGAGATCTGGAACCTTTATCCGGACATGGTCGCCTACTGGCAGAAAGACAACCCCAACCGCGACGGATTCAACTCCCAGCTGCCGTCGGTGATGGATTTCCCGCTGATGACGGCGATGGTCCAGGCCCTATCCCAGCCGGGCGAGGGGAGGGACAGCCGCAACGGTGACATCGGCGCGGTCTATCAGGCGCTGGCCCATGATTTCGTCTACCAGGACCTCAGCCACATGATGATTTTCCTCTCGAATCACGACGCCGCCCGCATCGGCGATGTCTTCGAGGGGCATCCGGAGAAACTGAAGCTCGGCATGACGATGCTGGCGACCCTCCGCGGCATCCCGCAGCTCTTCTATGGCGACGAGATGATGTTCATGACCGGCAATCCGCGCCGCGACGACGGTCGCCTGCGAATGGACTTCCCGGGCGGCTGGCCTGGCGACAAGCTCAATCTCTTCACGGAAGAGGGACGCAAGGCCGATAAGCAGAAGGCGGAGCTCTACAACTACTGCCGGACGCTGTTCCAGTGGCGGAAGGGCAAAGAAGTGATCCACAACGGCAAACTGCTTCACTTCCTGCCGGAGAAGAATACCTATGGCTATTTCCGGTATAATGAGAAGGAAGTCGTGTTTGTCTTCCTGAACAATTCCGACAAGGACGTGACTGTTCCGTGGACGCGCTACAGCGAGATTTCCGCCGGCCTCGGCGAGGGACGCAATGTCCTGACAGGAGAGCGGATGCGGGTCTGCGACGAGACGCCCGTGCCCGCCGGCGAAGCGCTTGTCGTGGAATTTGTCCGCTGACGGCGACCTCCCGTCGTGAAATCTGCCCGGATTCTTTGAATTCCGGGCATTTTTTGCTAATATTGCTTGTTAATAACACTTTTCTCTGACCATGAAAAGATTGACCGATATGTTGCTGATGGCCGCCGTGGCGGTCCTCTGCCTTGTTGCGTGTAACAAAACCGAAAAAGATAACGTTCTGCCGTCGTTCGAGCTCTCGACGACGGGCATCGCCTTCGCCGGCGACGGAGAGACGAGAACCGTGAGCGTCAAGACCGACGCGACGGCCTGGGTCGTGACTGCCGATGCCGACTGGCTGGGCTTCAACAAGCCCGGCGGTTCGGGCGACGCCGAGATCGAGGTGCATGCCGCGGCGAACCCGGACAAAACCAAACGATTCGCGACGGTGACCTTCCACGAGGGCGCCTCGTTTATCAATTTGGCGGTCGTGCAGGCCGGCAAGGGCGAGGAGCGCCCGATCGACCCTCCGGGACCGGGTCCGGACCCTGAGGACCCGATCGACGACGGTCCGGACAATTCGTCACTGTATATTCCCCGCGAGGATTTCTCCGTGGAGAGCGTCTGGAGCGTGACGGGTGGCATCATGGACCTGGCCTGGACCAAGGACTATACCATGTATGAGGAAGCATCCCACGGCTGGATTGCCGCGTTTGACGTGACGATTACCGCCGAGGAGATTGCTGCGGGCAGCGGCGGCGGTGAGTTCAAGTTCCGCAAGGACGCCGACTGGGCGACGAACCTCGGTGCCGGCAAGGGCCAGCCCGAGATCGACAAGCGCTACAAGCTGGCGGATGACGGCGGCAACTTCAAACTCGAGCCCGGCACCTACGACCTCTACATCCAGCCGACGTTCATGCTCCTCTATGTCGAGGAGGCCGGCGCGGAATTCCGCCATGGCGACGCCGTGTCGCAGGGTGAGGTCGGCGAGAACGTCCGCATCTATATCCTGAACAACTCCCAGTGGACGAAACCCTACCTCTATGCCTATGCGGCGGGCGGTTCGCTGCAGCCCAACGGCAGCTGGCCGGGCACCTATGCCGCCGGCACGAAGACTTTCGGCGATTATACCTGGACCTACTGGGAGGCCTCCGGCTTCAACGGCATCAACGGTATCAACCTGATCCTCAACAATGCCGGTTCCGAGCAGTATCCCGCCCCGGAAGAGACCGAGCCGCTGTGGAGCGACCTGACCATTCTTAATACGCTTTATTTCATCTGGGACGGCACGAAGGTGACGCAGGTGGAGGATCCGAACAATCCCGGCGTGACCGGCAAGGGCACCGAACCCGACAAGATGGAGTTCGGCTCCAGCGCCTGGACGGTCATCGGTACGCTCGGCGGCACGAACTGGGACTATGATTTCCCGATGGAGGCCGAGGGCTACTGGGAAGTGGGCCGCGCGATCCATATCGCCGCCGGCGAGCAGTTCAAGTTCCGCCGCGACCGCAGCTGGGACGTCAATTACGGCTCCGGCGAGTTTTCCGAGACCGGGGCCAATCCGATGCCCGTCGGATCGAAGATTTCCGTCTCCGCCGGTGCCGGCAACATGACTGTTTCCACTACCGGTGACTACGACCTCTACCTCTGCGCCGAGAACGGCATCGCCTATATCCTGAACGCGGGCGCCGAATGGACGCATGAAGCCGAAGGCAAGCCCGACTACAGCACGGGCGGCGACTACGACGAGAATCTCGCCCCTTCGGAGAAAAAGTCCGGCCTGACCTACCAGATCAACGTTTTTAGCTTCAAGGACTCCGACGGCGACGGCTACGGCGACTTCCAGGGCATCATTTCCGAGCTGGATTACTTCGACAAACTCGGTGTGACGGCCCTCTGGCTGTCTCCGGTCCAGCCCGCCCAGAGCTATCACGGCTACGACGTGACGGACTATGAGGCCCTCAACAAGCGCTACGGCACGGAGGAGGACTTCCAGGAGCTCATCACGAAGGCCCACCAGCATAACATCCGTATCTATATGGATTATGTGATGAACCATGCCGGCGACCAGAACAAGTGGTTCCTCGACATCAAGGACAACGGTACCAAGAGTCCCTACTGGAACTACTTCTCCCTGTCCAAGAACCCGGAGGCCGATGTCAAGGCCGGCAAGATCGCCCAGGTACCGCCGTCCTACGGATACAACCAGTACAAATGGTTCCCGGTGACGGTCGGTGGCGGCGGACAGAAGCGCTTCAAGGTCGACCTCGACTGGACGAACGCTTCCGCCCCGAAGATGACCGTGACCGAGACGACAGGGGATGTGACGACGAGCGGTACCTACAACAACCCCGAGCGCTATCTCTACTGGGGTAACGGCACCTACAGCCAGTTTGTCGACAACGGTTCCAACAAGTACACCCTTACGCTGGATTACCAGTCCAGCTGGGGTTGCCTCGTCCGCACGACGAAGCAGGATGTCTGGACGGGCAAGAGCAAATGGGGCTTCAACAAGACCGGAGACCAGATGGTCCTCGGCCAGCCGCACACGCTCTATTCCGACGACAACCCGGACAATGTCCAGTCCATCATCATGCCGGGCGGTGAAGTGTATTACTACTACACGGAGTTCGGCACGGGCATGTTCGTGGACTTCAACTATGGTCCCGCCTCTTCCTGCAAGAGCTCCGAAGCGTTCCAGGCCATTATGGTCGGTGTCGACAAGTGGCTCTCGATGGGTGTCGACGGCTTCCGTCTCGACGCCGTGAAGCATATCTACGCCAACGAGACCGGTCCCGAGAACAAGGCTTTCTGGAAGGCGTTCTATGAGGAGTCCAACAAGCTTTACAAGAAATACGCGAGCAAGCGCAGCGGCCTCAGCGGCATCGTGGACCAGGATATCTTCATGGTCGGCGAGGTGCTCTCCGGCGACGGCGACTGCACGCCTTTCTATGAAGGCCTGCCCGCCCTGTTCGAGTTCCAGTTCTTCTGGGATCTGCGCGAGTGCATCAACAATGAGTCGATTTTCCGCGCCGGTTACGGGCAGAACTTCCCGGGCTCGCTGGTCTATCGCTGGAACAACCACAGAAGCGTGCGCGAAAGCGCCATCTCCACGCCGAAGCTCGCCAACCACGATGAGGACCGCACGGCCTCCCAGCTCGGCAACTACAAGCCGAAGGTGCGTCTGGCCGCTGCCGTGCTGCTGACCGCTGCCGGCCGTCCGTACATCTACCAGGGCGAGGAACTCGGCTACTGGGGCACCAAGGCCGGCGGTGACGAATACGTCCGCACGCCGATCCTCTGGACGTCCTCGCAGTCTTCCGCCGCCGCCAAGGGCGTTTCCGGCAAGGTGGATTGGAGCATGCTCCAGCCGTCCATCTCCGTCGAGCACCAGGCCGCGGACGAGACGTCGCTCCTGACGCTCTACCGCCGCTTCGGCTATGCGCGCAGCACGCACCCCGCTCTCGCCAACGGCTATCCCGAGGCGGACAACATCACCGTCAACGGCTATGACGGCAAAGTCGCCGGCTGGTATCTCCACGCCATCGACGGCAGCGAGAACGTGCTCGTGCTCCACAACCTTTCCGGCAGCGACATCACGGTGGACCGTTCAGCCCACGGCGACGACCTCTCCAAGATGATCGTCTCCAACGGCAAGGTGACCGTTTCCGGCAGCAGCGTGACGCTTCCGGGCTACAGTTCCGTCGTCTTTGAAGTGAAGTAGCGATGGAAGAGAAGAAAAAGAAGAGCAAGGCAGGGGACATCCTTTTCGTTGTCCTCTGCCTGCTCATTGTTCTGCTTTTTGTCGGCCAGAAATGGCTGGGATGGACCTGGTAATTTTTTTATGGAAGTCATTAAAGACCAATTTTTTGAGGGCGAACGCCCGCTCTATGCCCGCCACGGACTCCGCATCGAGAACGTGACCATCGGGCCGGGGGAGTCCGCCCTGAAGGAAGGTTCCGACATCGAGGCCGTCGGCTGTGAGTTCCGTGGCAAGTATCCCTTCTGGGAGACCCGCGGCTTTACTGTCCGGAACTGCATTTTCCGCGACGGCGCCCGGGCCGCTTTGTGGTATTCCGAGGGCTGCCGGATGTATGATACGCTGGTTGAGGCCCCGAAGATGTTCCGCCGGATTTCCGACGTGACGCTCGAGCGGGTCCGTATTCCGAATGCCGCTGAGACCTTCTGGGACTGCCGCGGGATCCGCCTGCGGGATGTGGAGGCTTTGAAGGCTGACTACATCTTCATGCACTGCTCCGACATCGATATCGACGGCTACCGCCAGCAGGGAAATTATTCCTTCCAATATGCCCGTAACGTCGTGATCCGCAACGCCGAGCTCGACACGAAAGATGCCTTCTGGGAGTCCGAGAACGTGACGGTGTATGATTCCTACATTCATGGCGAGTATCTTGGCTGGTATGCGAAGAACCTTCGCCTCGTCCGTTGCCGCATCGGCGGCACGCAGCCGCTCTGTTACTGCGAGGGCCTGATTTTGGAGAACTGCACCTTCGACGAAGACGCCGACCTGGCCTTCGAGTATTCCACCGTTGAGGCGACCGTCAAGGGCCACGTGGTGAGCATCAAGAACCCCACCTCCGGCCATATCACCGTCGACTCGGTCGGCGAGATCATCATCGACGAAAACCGCAAGGCCCCCGGCGACTGCGTCATTACATGTCAATAAACCGTCATGCCCGGCTCGACCGGGCATCTTTTTTCCTATGACTTACAACTTCGACACTTGCCCCTCCCGTTTGAATACCGAATCGGTGAAGTGGGACCGCTATGCCCCCGATGTGCTGCCTCTCTGGGTGGCGGATATGGACTTTCAGGCCGCTCCGGCCATCCTCGCCGCGCTGCAGCGGCGGCTCGACCACGGCGTCTTCGGCTATGAACTCGTGCCGCAGGACTATTACGACGCCATCGCCTCCTGGTTCTCCCGCCGCCATGGCTGGGAGGGCATCACGCGGGAGATGGTCATCCCGACAACGGGCGTGATCCCGGCCTATTCCGCCGCGATCAAGGCCTACACCCGGCCGGGCGACCGCGTCATCGTGCAGACGCCCTGCTACAACGCCTTCTTCCCGGCGGTGCGCAACAACGGCTGCCGCGAGGCCGTGAATCCGCTGGTGTGCCGGGACGGTCGCTTCGAGATGGACTTCGAGGCGCTGGAGGAACTGGCCGCCGACGAGCGTACGACCGCAATGCTGCTGTGCAACCCTCACAATCCCGTCGGCCGGGTATGGACCCGCGAGGAACTGCAGCGGGTAGGGGAGATCTGCCTGCGCCATGGCGTGTTCGTGATCTCCGACGAGATCCACTGCGAGCTGACACGCCCCGGCACGGGCTATGTGCCGTTCGCGACGCTGCCTTCTGAGCTGGTTCGGAATTCCTGCACCTGCTGCTCGCCGACCAAACCCTTCAACATCGCCGGCATCCAGATCGCGAACATCATCGCCCGCGATCCCGACGTGGTCCGCCGCATCGACCGAGCCATCAACGACAACGAGTGCTGCGATGTCAATGTCTTCGGCGTGGCCGCCCTGAAAGCCGCCTACAACGAGTCCGAAGGCTGGCTCGACGCCCTCCGCGACTATCTCTGGGAGAACGAACGCCTTGTCCGCGAGACCTTCGTCCGCGAGCTCCCCTCCGTCACCATGCCCGCTCTGGAAGGTACCTATCTGATGTGGCTCGACTGCCGCTCTATTTGTCCATCGTCCGAGCGTCTGGCGGACCACCTTCGTGATAACGCCAAGGTGGCGCTGTGCCCGGGTTCGTGGTATGGCGAGGCCGGCGAAGGCTTCCTGCGCCTCAACATCGCCTGCCCCCGCTCAACCCTCCTCGCCGCCCTTTCCCGCCTCCTCTCCGGCCTCCGTTCCTTCCGACCCTGATGGCGCCTGTTGAATGTAACTCTTTAGTACATAGGATATTAAGCAAATGACTACCCTCTCTCGAAGGGGGTAGTCATTTGCTTAACTGATTAATAATCAATAACTTCTATTCAACGCAATAGAGTCGCACGTCTGTAATCGGATTGGTTTTCAAAGGTATTTCCGGATAATTCGAGCTTAGGAGAATCTGGATATGACTGATACGATTGTCGTAATTGTGCATAGGCGATAAAACACCATCTTCATCTTTGTAATAGTGTCCCCAAACAGAATCCGCTTCGCTATTCAAAGTAACATAGTAGGTCTTGAACCGATTGTCATATCGATCATTGCTCCACTGATACTCGCTAAAAGCCTGGCTTTTACTTCCATCCGCAAAAGTAACAAGAATGCTGCTGATTTTATAATATCTGGATTCTGGCGTATGATAGAACGATTTTCCGTAATATGAGTTTCTCAACTTCCAAGCGTCCGCATCGCAGAAGGACATGTCAGTAACGTAGGTTGGTTTATGAAAGGAAATATCAACGGTTTCCGGCGTTGTGCTAGATACTTCAAATAGTTCTGATGCTATTTCAAACTCTTTCATTTCCTTCCATGGCTCCGTTTCTTTCCATCGATGCGTGTAATCAGGCTTGAAATAGATTTCCAGAGGCTCTGATTCCGCAAAGTCAAAGGCTTCTGCGTGATAATTCCAACTGTTACCCTGACGGATGAACCCCGTCCAATTAATGTCGGGGGACTGGGAAATATATGACTTTCCATTATAGGTATTTTCATGTCGCCATATAAATGAATCCGAAAGTGTGATTGAGATATCGATGGAACCGGCCTTTCCACATCCCCAATGCTGTGCTGGTGTAAAGTCATAGGTAATAACTCCTGAAGTTGTATAGTACCGGCTCATGAAAGAATACTGGCTGGGATAGACACTCATGATTTGTTTATGATAGAGATAATAAGTTACCCCTAGCACGACAGTTTCCCGCGCTTGAATACTGAATTGTGTATAAGTCCATAGGCGGGAAATCTGTGGAACATCATACCAATCTTCGGGATTGTCAGGATCTGCGTTTCGCTCGTACGCTTCTCTGTGCTCAAGGGATACGATTTCATCCGCTGAATGCCAGGGTAACATCTGGCCATTCAAAGAAAAAGAAACATCCTTGATGTTCTTGTCCCACCATCCTGTTTCATAGATGCTTTCTGTAAATCCTTCATCACGAAAACCTCGTTTGTCTTTCGTCCCCTCATAATCGATGGGGAATCCGTAGTCGATATCCTTGATTGGCTGATAGGAATTGTTCCTTAGCGTATACTCTACATGAATCCTCGTGTAGGGGACTCCCGGTGTAATCGTCAGGGATTCGTGGACGATTTCGACTTCGCTGACGGTCCTTGGGACTGGATTACCGGAGCGCGTTACGGAAGAATAGCGAATGACGGGATCGCCGTTGGCTGATGCAACGATGCATGAAAGCAGAAAAGCGCAAATGATGAGGGGATAGGAGGGTTTCATAATACTGTGAATGACAAATAATGAGATGCAAATTATATGCCGGGATTATTATTTGCATTTTGTCCGGAAAACCGTACCTTTGAACGAGGCTCTTTTCCAACTGCTGGCTTTCCTCCAGGAACGCCGTTGAATGGAAATGATTGATAAATAGCAAGTTGGGTAATTTACTCTCCTATTGCAGTCGGGGGAGTGAATTAACGAAGTTGTTGACTGTCAATTAATAACATTCAACGGTTGTGTTATGAAGAAAACTCGTCTTTTTTACCGAAATATCGTTCATCATTGTTACCAGAATACCCCGGATGGTTTTCTGTTGTTCTACAACGTCAGTGATTATCTGATGTATTTCACGATTCTGTGTACCGTCGCTCGCCGATATCCTGTCAAGGTGTTGAAAGTTTGTCCTATGGTAGACCATATCCATCTCTCTGTCATGGCAACGAACAGGACCGGCTTTTTCGCTTTTATCCAAGAGGTCTCATCCCTCTTTGCCCGTCAACACAATGCTGTTTGTCATTCAAAGGGCCCCGTTTTCAACTCGCCATTTGGATTCGCTCCCAAAACGAGCGACAAGAAGGTTCGGACCAATTTCATCTATGTAGACAATAACCCGGTAGAACGGAAGCTGGTCAGAAAGGCGGAAGAGTATCGATGGAATTTTCTGGCCTATGCTGCCAGTGATCATCCTTTTTCTGACAAACTGGTTCTACGGAAGGCCCGATATCCCCTGCAGCAGGCCGTACGCATGATTAAGAGGCAGCATGCGAAGGGCCATTACCTTTCATATCCTTTGCTTCAGCGCTTGTTTGCACCTCTTACCCGTCCAGAAAAAGAACAACTCACTGATTTCATAGTAACAACCTATAATATTATTGATTATCAGTACTGTATACGATTCTTTGATTCTCTGGAGAACATGTTGATCAGCACCCACGCCAACACAGGGAGTGAATATGATATCAGTGAGATTGAAACAGGCAAGACGGATGCCGTGTATTTCCAAATATCACGCCTGCTTCTGGAAACCGGTCGCTTCCAGGACATCCATGATGTGCTGGCGTTATCTTCGGAAGCCAAAATGGATCTTTTCGAGTGGCTGCTTCCCAGGACCGCCGCAATCCCTGAGCAAATAGCCAAATACCTTCACATCCGGCTTGTCCGTCCCCGTGATGCAAAGAATATGCGTTGAATAGAAGTTGCTGATTATTAAACGAATAAACCAATGTCTCCCCCTTGTGGAGATGAGGAGATAATCGCTTAACTAGCTGCAGGCTAGGAGCTTACATTCAACGGCTGGGTGATGGGAAAGAAGTCACGCGACGAGCTGGATACGAAGCACATTGAGGTATTGCAAATCAGCGGGGAAAATCGTACATTTGTTAGCTTAAATGGAATAACCCAATTAACCACATAATGAACCCGATTATTGAATGTGTACCCAATTACAGCGAAGGTCGTGACCGGGCTGTGATTGACGCCATTGTTGCGGAGATTGCCAAGGTCTCCGGCGTCAAAGTGCTGGACGTGGACCCCGGTGAGGCGACGAACCGCACGGTCGTGACTTTTGTCGGAGCGCCGGAGCCGGTCTGCGAGGCTGCCTTCCGGGGCGCGAAGAAGGCCCAGGAGCTGATTGACATGCGCCAGCACCATGGCGCCCATCCCCGCAGCGGAGCGACCGACGTCCTTCCGCTGATCCCCGTAGCTGACATAACCTTAGAAGAATGCGCTTCCCTGGCACGCAAGCTGGCGGAGCGCCTTTTTACGGAACTCGGCATCCCGTGCTACTGCTATGAGGCCGCGGCCTTCACGCCCGAGCGCCGCAATCTTGCCGTCTGCCGGGCAGGGGAGTATGAGGCCCTGCAGGAAAAGATGGCCGATCCCGCCCGGAAGCCTGACTTCGGCGGGGAGTGGAACGAAGTGGCCGCCAAGGCCGGCGCCACCAACGTGGGCGCCCGCAATTTCCTCGTCGCGGTGAACTACAACCTCAATACGACCTCGACTCGCCGCGCCATGGCCGTGGCCTTCGACGTCCGCGAAAAGGGCCGCAAGGCCCGTGAGGGCGGCAGCCTGACAGGTAAACTCCTCAAGGACGAGAAGGGCAACCAGCTCTGGATCCCCGGCACGCTGAAGGGCTGCAAGGCC
>CAMKRY010000009.1 GCA_946415345.1 uncultured Bacteroidales bacterium
CGGGTTCTCGAAGGTGAAGGCGCGCTTGAACTGACCCACCTTGACGGAGAACTCTTTATACTTGGCCCATTCGATGTAGAAGTCCTTGACGTGCGGGTTCTGGCCGTTCGCCTGGAACTGGATGCGGTACTTGAAGTCGTTGAAGATACTGCCGTCGACATAGAGACGAATGAGCCGGCAGTTGAATCCGGGGCCCTTGTGGGCACCTTCCTGGTCGCTGTACTTGTAGGAACCGATGATGTAGCCGCCTACTTTGGGCGTGCTTATGAAACCGGTCTGCTTGTAGCCGTATTCAGGGGTTTCGGACTCCTGCGCGAAGGCGGAGAAACCGGCCGCGAAAAGCAGCGTTGCAAATAAAGCTGTAATCTTTTTCATATCGTTGGGAATAGGTTTAGGCTGCGGTGAACGGGAAAAGGATGGTAAGCCAGAAATAGCCCAGCACGAATCCGACGACACCCATGATGATGCCGACCTTGGTCATATCCTTGGTCTCGACCAGGCCGGTCGAGGAGGCGATGGCGTTCGGCGGTGTGGAAATCGGGAAGAGCATGGCGATGGAGGCGCAGACGGCGATGAAGGAAATCATGGCCTGGGTGCCGCCGAGGGCTGCGAAGGACTCGGCGTTTTCGCCGCCGGTCATACCCTCCGCCACCGCGATCAGGATCGGAATCAGCAGGGCCGCCGTAGCGGAATTGGAGATGAAGTTCGACAGGAAGTAGCAGACGAGGCCGGCGACCATGAAGACGAGGACGACGCGCATCGAGCCGAACGGAATGGCCTTGATCAGGACGGCGGCGAGACCGGTCGACTGGAGACAGGTACCGAGGGCAAAACCACCGGCGACGAGCCAGAGGACGCTCCAGTTGATTTCCTTGATGTCATCTTTGGTGAAGATGCCGAGGGCCGTCAGGACGCCGAGCGGGATGAGAGCCACGACGTTGGAATTGATCTTGGTGAGGCTTTCCGTTGCCCACAGGAGAATGGTGCCGATGAAAACGATCCAGACGGCATAGGTCTTCCAGTCTTTCTTGCGATCGTGTTTCGGGAGCTCAAGGACGACCTTGTCGGACTTGAACGGGAAGAGGAAGAAGAGCACGACCCATGCAATGAGGATCATCACGATGACAAACGGAATCATGCGCATGGCCCATTCGCCGAAGGTCACGGACAGACCGGCCTTTTCGAGGGCGCCGGCGGCGGTAGCGTTCGGCGGCGTGCCGATCAGCGTACCGATACCGCCGATGTTGGCGGCGACCGGTATGGCCAGGGCCAGACCGATCTTTCCCTTGTCATCCTTGGGCAGGACGGCGAGAACCGGGGCCAGGAAGGCGAGCATCATCGCGGCGGTAGCCGTGTTGGACATGAACATGGAGAAGACGGAAATCACGACGAGGAAACCGAGGAGAACCATCTTCGGCTTGGTGCCGAAAGGTTTCAGCAGGTAACGGGCCAGGGTCACGTCGAGGCCGTATTTCTCGGCCATGATGGCGAGCACGAAACCGCCGAGGAAGAGCATGACGACCGGATCCGCCATCGAAGCCATGATGGCCTTATAATCGACGAAGGTGCCTTCGAGACCGGTCATGAGGGGCTTGCCGTTGGCACCGATGTCGAGGTGCGTGAGGAAGCCTATACCCTTGTTCGACACGGTCAGGAGGGCCAAGACGATAACCATCAGGGAGGTCGTCCAGTTCGGGATAATCTCAAAAATCCACATCAGTGCAGCAAAAACGAAGAGGGCGATGACACGCTGCTGCGTAACGGTCAGCCCGATGAATTCGCCTGCTTCATTGTAGACGTTGATATGGAACCATTCCGTAGGGATACAGAACAGGAACCCCGTCAGAAGCAGGACAAGCGGCAGAAGCACATAGTACTTGACGCTGAACTTTTTGTTTTCCATTGTTATAGTCAGTTAATCAATCTTTCGTTAAGACAGGTCGTCCAGCAGGACTTCGTCCATGTTGCCGCGGCGGCTCACCAGGGGGATGCGGTCGAGCACCCGGAGGAAAAGGAGCGCCAGGGCCAGGCCCGCCACGATCATCAGCACATAACCCCAGACAGGCACTACCGCCAGCATGTCCTCGGAAGCCTCGGCGGGCGTAAACTTCATCAGCGCGAAGCTGAGGGCATTATTGGCAAAATGCATGAGCATCGTCAGCCAGAGGCAGCCGGTCCGGTAATAGGTATAGCCGAGGAGCATACCGAGCACCAGGGCGGAAAAGCCCTGGACAAGGTTGGCATGCATGACGGCGAACATCAGCGCGGACCAGAAGATGGCCCAGCCGGGCCGCATCTTCGTGAGCAGTCCCCGCAGCAGGATGCCGCGGACGAAGAGCTCCTCGAAGAAGGGGGCGCAGATAGCGACGCTGAGGAACATCAGCCAGCCGTTGCCGCCCATGAGCGCTTCCATGCTTTCCTCCAGCGCGGAAGCATCGGGCGAAAGGTGCTGGATCAGCGAAGTCACCGGATCCACAGCCACGACCGTCCCGAGCATGCCGACCATCGCCAGCAGGCCCAACAGGAGCGGATGCCATCGGCCGAAATGCCGGCTCGACACGGCCAGTCCGTACTCAGCCGTGAAGGCCCGGGAGCGGCTGATATTCGAGCAGATCACCAGCAGGATGGCGAAGGTCGAGACATAGGTCAGGAGGAAATACGAATCCATCCCGTAGGCGCCCAGGCCCATGGGGACGGCGAACAGCAACCCGACCAGAATCTGCAGGACCATGAAGACGGCCACCATCAGCCAGGCGTTCCCGAGCCCCGGAAGGTAGAAGGGAAACAGGCCGAAGATGTCGTAGCTGCGCGGACGTTTTCTGCTTTCGCGGGACATTACTTGTAGAGCGGAGTCGGATACACACCCTTGTCAGCGAGCTCGCGGAACTTCGCGACGACGCCGGGACGGTCTTCCTTATAGGTCACGCCGAACCACTTGGAAGGCGTGGAGAGGACCTCGCAGCGGGCCTGGCCGCCCTTGACGATAACGTCGACGGCGTAAGGGATATAGTACTCTTTCTTGAGCTCCATGCCATAGGTCTTGAGGAACGTATGGAAAGAAGCCTCGCTCTTGGTGAAGTAATCCGGGGTGAAGCCCCACATATTCATTGAGCAGAGGGCCTTGGCGGCCAGTTCGACGCGTTTCTCGCCGGTGACGGAATTGTCGCCGTAGACCTTGCCGTTCTCTGCCTTGGCGATGTCGAGATGCTCGGCGACGCCCTCCAGGATGCCATTCTTGTCGTAGTAGCAGATACCGCGGGAGACGGAGCCGTTCTCGGAGAGAGTGTTCTCGAGCTCGAAGCCGATGATGCAGTACTGGCCCTCGGTATTCTCATGTTTGCGGCACCAGTCACCGAGGATCTTGAAGGATTCCTTGCCGTAGAAGTCGTCACCGTTGATGACGGCGAAAGGCTCGTGGATGACGTCCTTGGCCATCAGCAGGGCATGGGCGGTGCCCCAGGGCTTCTCGCGGTCGGGGTTGACGGGGTAACCGGCGGGAATCTTGTCGAGTTCCTGGGTCACGAAAACGAACTCGAGCGGCTCTCCGTCAATAGCCTTGACACCGGCATATTTTTCCTTCACGGCCTTCTCCATATCGGCCTTGAAGTAATCACGAACGATATAGACGACCTTGCCGAAACCGGCCTCCACGGCATCGTGGATGGAATAGTCGATGATGGTCTCGCCGGAAGGGCCGACGCCGTCCATCTGTTTCAGTCCGCCATAACGGCTGCCCATGCCGGCAGCAAGAACGAGAAGTGTAGGTTTCATAGTAGCTATAGTATTATAATTTTATTGTCCAGTCCACAAAATTAGCTATTTTTGCAGAGAATTCCTCGCGATATGGCAGAAAATCACAATAACTTTACCCGATATGCGCTGATTGCCGGCGCCGTCTTCCTCGTTTTCATCACCTTCATCAGCCGGGACAACCTTCTCCGCTGGTTCCGGGCCAAGCGCGAGTACAACCGCCAGGAGGAGACCAAGGCAGCGCTCCAGCACGAAAACGAGATGCTGCAGAGCCGCTACGACGCCATCGTCGCCTCGAAGGATTCCCTCGAACGGCATGCACGGGAGACCGCCCACTTCGTGGAGGACGACGACGAGGTTTGGCTGATCGATGAATAATTACAGCAGCAGCGCGATGGCCAGCGCATAAAGGAAATAGCCGTGCAGGGCGACGCGCCCGTGCGTACTGGATACCATCATGCACTCGACAGGACTCTCCCGGAGGACGCTGCCGAGTTTTTCTTTGTCCGGCAATGCCCTGCGGGCCCATTTGATGACGAGCATGCCGTCGGCGAAATAGGTTGCGCCGCTATTGTCCCGGTTCAGCGCCAGAAGCTTGCGGCGGTCCGCCTGGTAGCTGCAGGAGCGGAGGAACGTGCCGTCTGCGGCAGGCAGGACGCCCAGTCGGCCGTCCAGGTCCTCCAGCGTGGCATCCACCAGCAGAATCGGCCGGTAGCCCGCTTCGGCGGCATCCCGGAGGAAGGCGGCGGCCTCTTTCCACTGCCCCTCCTTCATCCGCGGCGTGTCATAGACCGATACGATCATGACCGGACCCCGCGCGGCAAGGGTATCCGCCGGACGGTCCTCCCGGTCAAGGAAGGAAAGATCAACGATCTGGTCATGGACGGGGATGGCGGGGCGGGCCAGGGAGTCGACGTCGACATAGGTCCAGCCCTCCTGCTCGGCCATTTCCGTCTCGGACAGGCGGAAGGACTGGGTCTTTCCGTCCTTTTCGTAGAAGAAGGCCGGCTCGGGCAGCTCGTCAGCGTCGAATTCCTGCGCGGCGGTCAGTTCAACGCCGGGGGCGAATTCGGTATAATCCTCCACGGGAAGATAGAGCAGCGACCAGACGGTCCCGAACAGGACCGCAGCGGTGATGAGGCCGGCGGCCAGATAACGGGGCTTGCGGGACGGCGCTTCGACTTTCGGGAAGAGGAAAATGGCGCAGAGGGCCAGCAGAACGAGGTTTTTCAGCAGGGAGACCGTATGGCTCAGGTGGAGGGCTTCCCCGAAACAGCCGCAGTCCATGACGGGATTGAGGATGGCCAGGACGGCGGTGATGAGCGTGAAGAATCCCACCAGCGAGGCCGCGGCGATGCGGACCGTTTTCCGGAAAAGACCCGTCACCAGGGCGACGCCGAGAAGGGCTTCCGTCAGCGACAGGATGAGGCCGACGACCTGGGAGGCCGGGGACATGAAACCGAGATGGAACAGCATCCAGTATTCGTCGACGATGAGGCCCGTCCCTACCGGGTCCATCAGTTTGAAGGAACCCGAGACGAAAAGGGTCGTGCCCACGAGGACCGCGGCGACTTTCTGGAGGCGGTTGTAGACGGTCATCGGACGAAGGATTCAACGTGCTGGATGACGCGGGCGAAAATATCGTCCGGCGGGAGCATGGAACCGTCCGCGGCGGAGCAGTCCACCCGGAGGAAATGCGGATCCTCCCGAACCTGCGCCAGATACATCTCGCGGACCGTTTTCTGGAAGTTGATGTCGGCCTCGTGGATGTCCTTGCCGCCGTCGAGATAGGCGCGGTCCCCTCCCTCGCGCTGGCTCCTCAGGCTCGCTTCGACGAAGGAGATGGGGACGTCGAGATAGAGGTTGACATCCGGGCGCGGCAGGCCGAAGGGGCCGAATTCGGTCTCCAGAATCCAGCGGCGCAGCTCCTCCCTTTCAGCGGGATCGGAGAGTTTGGCGCACTGGTAGGCGATGTTGGAATAGACGTAACGGTCCAGCAGGACGGTCTTGCCGGCGGCGAGGGCCTCCCGCAGCTGCGGGGCGGCGCCGTGGCGGTCTTCCGCGAACAGGAGGGCGACGAGCTGGGGGTGCACCTTGTCGATGGCCCCGAAACGGCCCTGGAGAAAACGGCCGATCAGGTCGCCGTAGACGGGGGCGTCGTAACGGGGAAAATGGATATATTCGAGGTCCCCGCGCTGGCGGAGCCACTCTTTGAGACGGGACACCTGGGTGGATTTGCCGGCCCCGTCAAGGCCTTCGATAACGATGAACATGTTGCAAAGATAGCGATTTTTTCGCTCTTTTTCCGAAATAATGTGCATCTTTGTCTTTGGTATGAGCGCCCCTGTCCGCATCATGGGAATCGTCAACCTGACCGGCGATTCGTTCTATCCGCCGAGCCGCATGCTCGGGGCTGACGGATCATTGGACCGCGGGCGGTTTCTGGCGCGCTGCCGGCAGATGGCCGCCGAGGGGGCTTCCTACCTTGATCTCGGCGCCTGTTCGACCCGGCCGGGGTCCGAGCCTGTGTCCGAGGCGGAGGAATGGAACCGCATCGCGCCGGCGCTGGAGGCACTGACCTCGGAGGCGCCGGAGCTCCTGCCGCTGCTGTCCGTGGACACCTTCCGCGGGGGCATCGTCCGGCGGGTGTTCGATACCGTGGGGCCGTTCCTGGTCAATGACATCTCGCTGGGGCAGCTGGACGCCGACATGCTGCCGGCGGTCTCCGCGCTGGGGCTGCCGTACGTGGCCATGCACATGCGCGGCACGCCGTCGACCATGGACACGCTCTGCGACTACGGCGGGGATGTCGTCGGGGCCGTGCACGCCTACTTCGAGGGCTTCGCCGAACTGGCTTTGGCCATGGGCATCAACGACTGGATCCTCGACCCCGGCCTCGGCTTCGCCAAGACCCCGGAGCAGTGCCTGGAGCTGCTGCAGCGGCTTTCCGCCTTCTTGGACTTCGGCCGGCCCATCCTCATCGGCCTCTCCCGCAAGCGCCTCGTCCGCGCCGTTTCCGAAGACATCGATACGGCGATGGCCCGCCTCCACCGCCTGGCCGTCGCCGGCGGCGCTTCCATCCTCCGCGTCCACGACGTCGCCGCCGCCCGCGCCTGCCTCTAACCCCCGCAAGCCCCCCTTTCCTCTACCAAGTGCTCTTTCCCTCCTTAGAACGCGGGAGGGAACGCACGCTTTTCCGGGGTTTTCGCGCTTTCCCTCCCCTTCTCTATGGAGGGAATGCACACCTCTCCTCCAAAAAATCCAGAGAATGGGTTTTTGACAAGTCATACTAAATGAGCATGATGAGGAAGATCCATTTCCAATAATCGGAAACGGCTCTTTTTCAGACAGATAGACCACTTGTTTCTAAAGAATAATCATTCTATCTTTGTATCGGAAGGGAGGCGTTGAACGCACACGACCGTGCGTAGATTGTTTCGTATATGAAGGTTTTTTTCGTTACTACAGAGCACCTGGAAGACAGCCTCTGGTTCCGGGACATAGAAGACTTTAAGGCGGGGATGAATCTGGTCGCCCTCCTGGCCACGTCAATGCCCATTTCCGTATTGGCTTTTATCCTGATGTCCAACCACGTACACTTCGTTTTGATATGTTCCTACGAGGAGGCACAGCAATTCATCAACCTGATTAAACAATACCACTCACGCTTTTTGTGGAAAAAATACGGAATGCAGGAGACACTGCAAGGAATTAGGGTCGACATTCAGGAAATCGAGTTTTCCGATGAGTGTGTGGAAAGAGTCATCGCCTACACACAGATGAACAGCGTGGCAGCGAACATCTGCACCTATCCAACGGACTATCCCTGGGGAAGCGGGAGCTGTTTCTTCCGGGTAAAACCCGTCAGAGGGACTCCTATTGGACAGTTGTCCGGGAGAGAGCAGACCCGCTTACTGCATACCAGAAAGAAAGTCCCCAAACACCTGCTCCTCGGCGATGACGGCTACATCCTGCCCGAGTCTTACGTCAATGTCCGGTTCGTCGAAGGCCTTTTTCAGACTCCCAAGCGGATGCTGCATTTTCTGCAGAATTCTTCAAAAGCCAAGAAGCGCATGGCCCGATCCGAAGATGGCTTGCCTGCCTTTCGGGACCAGGTCCTCGTCGCGGCCATCCCGGATCTGTGCCAGTCTCTTTTCCAATGCCGTTCTGTCAACGTACTGAAAGAACCGCAGCTGGCGGAGCTGTTCCGGCAGTTGCGGTTTCGATTCTCGGCGGATGTTACGCAGTTAGCCCGCGCTGCCGGTTTTCCCTATGAAAAGGTGACGCGGCTGCTGGAGGATTTCCAGGCCTAGAAACCCATCCCGAAGCGGAGCCAGAACTTCTCTTCCAGCGCCATCCAGGCATCGGATGCCTGCTCAAAGACGTTCTTCGTGAATGCGGTCAGTTCCTCCGCGGTCGCTCCTTTCCCGGGAAGGGCATCGATGGCCTCCGATTCCAGTCGCAGCACCTCGTCGATCAGCGTCTTCTTCGTGTCCTGCCAGGCCACGGTCGCGAGTTTGTTCGCCCGACGGAAGCGCCAGAGGACGCAGTCGGGATCATACTGCCGCTGCCCGCAGGTCTCGAAGGCCTCCGGAAGTGCCGTCGTGCCGCTAAATACCGGGATGCGCGGGCTCTGGCCGGGATTGTCGACGGATACCCAGCAGACGCCGCCGACGGCATCCGGCAGCCACGAGCGCAGCTGCGTAACATGGGAATAGGCGCACCAGGCGACGGCGACCGTCCGGCGGAACTCGACCGTCCCGGGAGCAAGGGTGTTGAGCGTGTTGCGCATGGCGGTGGTCAGCCAGGGGTTCGCGACGGGGCTCACGACGGTATCCGCCGGATGCTCCCGGTTCGCCGGGCGGGCCATGAGGACCTTTCGCGTCATGTCGAAGTCTGTCCCCTCATAGGTCTCCCGATAAAGCGCCATCACCTCGCGGACATCGACCGGCCGTTCCGGCTTGACGGAAAACGGCAGTTCCTCCATGTCGTAGCGCAGCCCCAGCGACGGCGCGAAGTAATTGAGAATGAAGAACTCCCGGTCGTTGAAGTTTTTCCCCTTGGCGTAGTCGGTGTTGAACGCTTTCCAGAAAATGAATTCGCCGGTCCCATCCCAGAGACCGCACTCCCGAGCGACCTGCTCGACATTGTCCGAGGCCATCATGTCCTTGTCCTTCCGGTCGATCCGGCCGATGCGGGGAATGTTCGCCGACACGGCGACATGGTCGTCCGGTATTCGCCGGGCTGCCCACGCCGCGCCGATGGCATGCTTGCCGGCGCCGACAATTTCGAACTGCCACACCTCGTTCTTGTCCGCCACCGTCAGGCACTCCCCGCTGTCGCCATACCCGTATTTCTCCGCCAGCGAACCCATCAGGCGGATGGCGTCGCGCGCATTGTCGCAGCGCTGGAGGGCGACGCGCTCGAGTTCCTCGATGGTGAACCAGCCGGCCTCGTTGACGAGGGTGTCCGGTCCGCCGAAAGTGGTCTCGCCGATAGCGAGCTGTTTCTCGTTGAGGCAGGGGTAGGCGGTGTTGAGGTAGGCATACGTATGCCGCGCCTGCGGGATTTCCCCCATCAGCTTCACCCCCGTCGTATCGCCGCGGAAGGCGGTGTGCATGGTTCCGCGCAGGACCGGATGCATCGCGCCCTTCTTATAATCCGCCGCCGGCTCGATCTGCATCCAAGTGCGGTAACGCCCGTCGCAGGTGTGGGACGTGATGACGGACCCGTCGGTCGAGGCCTTACGGCCGACCATGATGGACGTGCAACTCTGGCCGTCGAATTCCTGAGCCCGGAGGCTGAGGGAAAGGGACAGAAGGAGGAAGGAGATGGTGAGGGAAAGGAGGTATTTCATGGGATAGGTGTTTCTTCTCCAAATGTACGATATTTTTCTAAGAAGTGTGCATTCCCTCTTCTAATTCAAGGAGGGAATGCACGAAAAAGCCAGAAAAGTGTGCACTCCCCCTCGTGTTTTGAGGAGGGAATGCACACTTGATGGTTTTGGCACAGGGCCGGGCGTGGGGCCGGGCGCGGGGTGGGCGCTACGGCCGGGCGACGAGCGGGGCGTGGGAGGCGGAATTGGCGCGGTAGTGGGGCGCGTAGAGGGATTCGATCGTGACGACGGGCGCCGTAAAGCGGCCGGCGAGCTGGACGAAGAATTCCTCGGACAGGACGGTGGACTCCTCCGGGTAGGCGTCGAAGAAGTAGTCCGTGCGCTCGGCCTTGACGTGACGGTAGCCGTAAGGGCTGAAGGCCAGGACGTAGCCGGAACGGAACGGATGGATGAAGCCCCTGTGGATGTAGCCGGAGAGCTGCTCGACCGGACGGAGGGAGGCCTCACGGCCAGCGCTCAGGCGGACGAAGCTGCGGTTCTCGGCGTTCCAGATGCGGTATTCGGCACGGATGCGCTCCCCTATCTTGACCTCATCGCCTTCAGCCAGTTCCTCTCCATTTTCACGGAAGAAGTGCCGCTCGACGGTGAAGCCGTTGCCGGCGGCCTGGATGTCCGTGAACGGAGCCGTATAGGTCGCGCTCAGGGCCAGCACTCGTGTATCAAGCACCTGCTGGGAGCCATGGAGAATGGAGGAAATCGCATCCACGAAGGCCGGATCCTCATCCCACTTCTGGGTCTCCTTCTGGAGCATCAGCCACAGGCGGACGCCGTCGGAGATCTCGGGGTGCGTGGAATCGAAGAGGTCGCACAGCAGCGCGTGGGCATAGGCCTCGCTCTCGAGCAGGCCCCTCCACGGCATCACGGCGTTGGGGAAATACTGCCCGCCGTCGCGGTGCTCCACGGCATATTCGGCGAGGGAGCGGATATCGGCATTCAGCGATGCCGTCAGCTTGGACGGGGTGACGCCCCAGGCCTTGGCGAGAGCCTTGCCTTCCGCAGTCGCGTCGAGCTGGCGCAGGGTCAGCAGGCGACGGGCCTTGGCGAGAATCTCTCCCTTGAGACCGCGGGCCTTGCGAGGCGTCAGGTACTCGACCGCCGCCTTCTTGTACTCGGCGAAGGCCTTCTTGGCGACATCACCGACAGGCTCGTACGCGAACGGGACGGCGGCATAGAACGAGCGGACATACATATACTGCGCATCCGAGACGCCGCAGCGCCAGACCGGGCGGGAAGTGTCGAAATGGGCCTTGTCGAGATAGCGGACCGAGGCCGCCATATCAGGCACAGGGAAGCCTTGGGCGGCGATTTTGGCCATGCGCTCGAGCACGACCGCGGTCATCATCGGCGAGGATTCCATGCCCTCGAACCAGGCGAATCCGCCGTCGGCATTGCGGCAGGCGAGGATCTTGTCGAGCAGATCGGACGTCTCGAACGCCTCCCCTAGCAGCTTGCCGCTCAACAGTCGGACATACCAGGCCTCGGACAGCGACAGCACGTCGTTGCCGGCGGGCTCGACCTTGGTCGGAATCGCCTCCTTGACCATGTCAAGAATGGAGATGTCGCGAAGGGTCGCCGCGGAGCCGGGGACATTGACGAAGCGGCCGAGGAGCTCGCGAAGCAGCGCCTCGCGGTCAGCACCGCCATGGAGCACGGCGGAATGGGCCTCGGTGAGGGTTTGGGCGGCGGGATAGACCGGGACGTCGACCATCAGGCCGTCGGAGAAGCCGGCGCTGACAAAGGACGCGGTAAGGGTCAGGGTGCCGCGGTCGCCGACAAAGGCCGGCGTCATTTCCAGCGCCTCGATCGGGAAGCGGACGACGGAAGTACCGCCGGCGGCCAGTTCTACCGTCTGCGAGAATTCCTTCGAAACGACCTCATTGGAGGCCAGGCTGCCGCGGTAGGAAGCCACCAGGCGGACGGTACCGCTCAGGGCCTCGGAGGCATTGCTGGAGACCGTCACGGCGGCTTCATAGGCGTCGCCGGCATAGAGGTAGCGCGGTTCGAGCAGGGAGACCTTGACCGGGATGGTCACGAGGATTTCCTGCTGGAGAACGGCGCTGCGGACGTTCTGGTCGTGGGCGAAGACGCCAAGCCAGTAGGTCGACAGCTTGTCGGAGGTGCGGAAGCTGACGGTGAGGTTGCCGTCGGCATCAGGACGCAGGTGCGGCTGGAAGGTCAGGGCCGTAGCGAATTCGCTGCGGATGACCGGCTCGGGACTGCCCGCGCCGCCGGCTTCGTCGGCCGATTCTTCCGCCTCAACGGCCACAGTCTCCACGGACTTCGCCATCATGACCGCGCCGTTGCGCCTCGGGCTGGCAACACCATAGCCCACCACAATCGCTTCGTCCGCCACCTCTTCCTCATCCATGAACATCCCGTCGAAATCCACTTCCTCCACCTTATTGCGACCGTCCACGAAGCCCGTCACGACGGAGCTGTTGATCGACGGCATCGAAGGTCGCGGCAGGGAAACCGCGCGCCAGGGATTGGACTGGATGGCGTCGAGCGCCTTGTCCCAGGCCGCGACGAGCACCTCCGCATCGGGCGAAGTCTGCAGCGTGAAACTGTACTCCGCGCCGGGCAGGCTGCTGTCCACAAACCGTGTCAGGGTCAGCGGCAGCTGGGCATCCTTTTTCGGGAGCGTCAGGTCGAAGCCGTACTGCTCGTAGGAGGCGTTCTTGAAGGCGATCAGGCTCACGGCCACTTCCTCCGGCCAGGCGGCCGGCACCGGAACATCCACCCACTTGAGCTCGCGGACAACCGTCCGGACCACGTCATTATGGAGCCGGCCCAGCCTGGCGTCAAAGACCGCCACGGAGGTCCACTGCTCGCCGTCGCAGGCGCCGACGGCAAAGCGGATGCGGCCGCTCTCCTGCTTCTCGGGCCGGGCATAGACATAGCTCAGGCGCTCAGGCAGGGAGCCGCTGCCAAGATGGAGGATCTGGCAGGTATTTTCGGCCTTGACCACCTTGTCGAGGCCATTTTTCTGCTCGCAGCGAAGCTCCAGCACATAGAGCGCATTCTCCGCGGGAAGCGGCAGGGACAGCTCCTCACCGGACTTGGCAGCGCCGCTGCAAACGGTCACGGAATCCTTCTGCGAGATATTATATAATGTATACGCCAGCGGCAGCTCGGGAATGACTTCGCCCTGGCTGTTTTTCGCCGTGACGAGCACCCGGGCGGCATCCTCCGCGATGACGGAGCGCTGCGGGCGGCGCCATCCCCACCGATAGGTCGCGGGTTCATTCTTCAGCGCAAAGCGTCCCTCCAGCGTCTGGCGGACCTCCATGCCGAGCTCGATCCCGTCGCCGACCCAGATCGCCGTCTCGAAACTCAGCGTCTCGCCCGTCGGATCCACGACCTCGGCGGTGATGCCGTAGTAGCCGCTATCCGCCGCCTTGAAGGCATAGGCGAACTTGCCGGTGACGGCATCGAAGGCCACGGTCTCATCGGCCACCGGATTCCCCCAGCGGTCCACCTTGATGCGGAGCGTCGAGCCGGAGAGCGGATGGCCGGAATAGCTCTTGAGCGTGCCCAGGACCGGCACCTCATCCCCGACGAGATAGAGCTTGTCGCTCTTTTCGAAGGTCAGGTCGAAGGTCGGGATGGCGAACTCGTCGACGCGGAAGTATTCGTTCCCGTAGAGCGTTTTCCCGCTCTTGATATGGATGGAGAAATAGCCGCCGCGAAGGTCCTTCGGGATGGCGAATTCCCCGGAAATGGAACCGAAAAGATTGGTCTTCAGGCTCTTGGTGGCGATTTCATTGCCCTCGCTGTCAAAGAAAACCGCCTTCACCGCCTTGTCGGACAGGATCTTGAAACCCTTGGAGATGCTGCCGTTCCAAAGCAGGGCCTTGAAGCGGACCGTCTCGCCGGGGCGGTAGGCGCCCTGGTCGCGGAGGATCCGGCAGTAGTTGCCGGCATAATCGTCGCCGTCGTCCGACCGGTAGGACTCCGGCCAGATCTCCGTCTCCTTGGAAAGGCGCGAGCCGGCCTGGACGGATACATTCACCCAGGAAGACCCGTCATTGATGACCTTCTGGAGACTCTCCGGGAGGGTGGTAAAGCCCTTGCCGAGCTTCACCTCCGTCCTGGCCACCTCCTTCCCCTTCTTCTGGACCAGCACGGTGACGCTGCCCGTCAGCGGCTTACCGGTCAGGTAGTCGGTCACGAAAAGGCTCCAGCCCTTGGCGTCCGGGCGGAGCGCCATGGAGAGCGTATACTGCGTGTAGCGGGTCTCCGCCACGATTTTTCCGTTCTTGACGGCGAAGGTATAGGCCCCGTCACGAAGCTCCGGAACATCCACCGAAACGGTATCCTCCACATAGAAGGAGGCTGCCGGATTCTTCAGCTCCCAGCTCTTGAGCGTCGGCGTCTTGCCAAAATTGTGCAGCGTCAGCGTCGCGGAGGTAAGGTTGCGGAAGCGGACCACGGCCTTACCGCCCACAAAGGAGACGGACAGGTTCTTTGCGGTCATGCTCTCGCAGAGGCCCTGGATGCCGGTGCAGGCCTCGGCGATCAGCTTTTCATCGCCCGAGAAGGCCTTGCGCTGCTTCTCATAACCGTTGCAGCGGTCATAGAAGGCCTTGTATTCGGCAGAAGAGGCGCTGTTCTTATGCATCTGCGAGAACTCCAGGCGCAGGCTCTCGGCCAGCGGATAGAACGATGCGGCCGTGCCCTTATACTTCTCCACGATGGCGTCGAGCGCGGCTTTCCGGCCGTCGCCGGATTCCACCGTATAGAACGCCAGGGCACATTCATTCGGGTAGCGGCCCGCCACCAGAGAAGACAGCTGCTCATAAACCGGCCCATAAGCATAGGAACTCAGCTGGCGCCAGAGCGCATATTCATAGTCGCTGGCGAAGAACTTTTTCAGCGCGCCCCCGAAATAGCGGCCGCGGATGCCGCGGTCGTAAAAGGCCTCGTGCCGGCCGTTCAGCTCCGAGGCATGCTCGGTAATATAAGCAACGAGGGCATCGTAGCCCGGGCGCTCGTATTCGGCCTTCCAGAGGAAGGTGACGATGGGTTCGCCAAAAGCTTTTACGTCCTCGGCGAGAGCGGCGTTCTGCTTCTCGCGTTCCTTCCAGTTACGGCGCACGACCGCCTCGACATACCCCGTCGCGGCATCATAAAAATCGACCGCCAGACGCTTCTCAGCGGCCTCTTTCTTGATCTTGGACAGGATTTCGGCCTCCTTCTTGGGGAGGTCGGCGTCGGCTGCGGCCTTGTATTCCTTCCACAGGGCGGTCAGCACATGGCCGTCGGAGTCGGGCGTCTGGGCAAAGGCGAGGGAGCCGCTCACCACGGCGGCTGCCAGAAGTAGGGATCGCTTCGTATGCTTCATTTTCGGAAAAGATTAACGGCCTCGGAAACTACAAATGTCGAGCCACCGATGTAAATCAAGGGCTTATCGAAGTCGCGGGCCAGGTTGGTGGCCATCCCGACCGCCTCGCGGACCGACGCCGCCGTATAAGCGCGCGGGTTCAGGCCCTTGTCGGCACAATAGGCCCGGTAGCGCGCCAGCAGGTCCTCCGCCGACAGCGCCCGCGCCGTATCGGGAGCGCAGAAGATATAGGTCGCCTCCTCCGGCATCAGCGGCAGGATCGGGTCGAGATCCTTGTCGGCCATGATGCCGTAGACGATGATGAGCGAGGAAAAACGTCCGCTGGAGACCTCGCGCCGCAGCTGGGCGAAATTATAGCGGAGCGCATGGGCGTTGTGGCCGATGTCGCAAAGCACATACGGCACGTCGGAAAGCTTCTCCCAGCGGCCATGGAAGCCCGTCCGGGCGGCCGTATGCTCGATGGCGTCCACGACCGTCGCCTCGTCGGGCCGGAATCCCTGCGTATCCCGCAGAATGTCCAGCGCCGCCAGCACGGTCCGCAGGTTCTTCTCCTGCGCCGCGCCCTGCAGGTCCATTTTCCCGAGAATCTCCTTCCGCCGGTTCCACAGCATCGGGCTCACCTTCTCCGCAAACGTCAGCGGGCAGTGCATCCACGCCTTCTCGGCAAAGACCGGATCGGTCTCCTCGCCGCACTCGCCCACCAGCGCCGGCACCCCCTCCTTGAAGATGCCCGCCTTCTGCGCCGCAATCTCCGCCAGCGTATTCCCGAGATACGCCATATGGTCCATCCCGATATTCGTCACCACGGTCAGCTCCGGCCGCAGGATATTCGTCGAATCCAGCAGTCCCCCGAGGCCTGTCTCGATCACCGCCAGCTCCACCCCGCTGTCCGCGAAGTACTTGAAGCACAGCCCCGTCGTTATCTCGAAGAACGACAGGTCGTTTTTGACAAAATACCCTTCCCACGTAGACAAAAACTCGAAAGCATATTCCTTCGGAATCAGCGACCAAACCTCTGAAGCGGAAGATGGTGTCGGTTCAAAACCCGTGGCCACCCTCGGCCACGTAAGAGGGTAGGGATGGTCGCATAGCGACCGACTGGGGTCGCCACCGGCGACGGTTTTGAACCGACAGCCATCTGCAGCGAAAGAGGTCCTAATTCTTTCTCTAAAGTCAGTAATATGAGGAGAAGTATAGAGTCCGGTGCGGATACCGGCGGCAGAGAGGACGCTGGCGAGCATGTTGCAGACGGAACCTTTGCCGTTGGTGCCGGCGACGTGGATGGAGCGAAACGCCCGGGAGGGGTATCCCAGCGCCTCGTCAAAAGCCAGCATATGCGCCAGCCCGGGCTTGTATGCCCCGTCGAAACCCGCCTTCTGGACGGAAGGAAAACGCAGAAAAACCGATGCTACAAGCGCCTCATAAGCCTTTTTATCGAACTCCATCGCACGAATCATTTTGAACTAATCACAAATTTACGTATTTTTGGAGAGAATTTGAATCTTATTTGCGAAAGATGAGCAGCGACAAGCCCACTGGCGTCCGGGTATCCCCTTTCAAGCGGCCCTTCATCATCGACGGCGTGCCGCAGGCCGTGACCCCGGAAATGATGCTCCTGGACTGCGCCGGGAAGGACGCGACCACGCCCGCCCCGGCCGAACCCCTCGCCGACGAGACGCTGGACCTCGCCCCCGGGACCTTCCCGGACGACGGCACCCCGGCGGAATCCTATCTCCCGGCCGTTCTCTCCGCCATCGGCAATCCCCGCAAATACCCCGTCAATTTTCCGGAATCCTATGCCTGCTCCCGCATCGCCGCCGCCCTGCTGGAGACGCTGTTCCGCAGCGGGCATTTCCACCTCGAGGATCTCGGGGCGGACCTGGAATGGAACTGGAATAGCGAGCCGATGGGCAACATGGCCTCGCTCTATGCGAGCGTCCAGGCCGCGTGCGAATACATCGACGGCCTCGGGATCCGGCTGCGGAGATGGGCCTACAACGAGGCGGGGCACTGCTCCATCGCCGTCAAGGCCGGTCTCGCCGGCGGCGATCCCCAGCCCGAAGACGAAGAGCTGGCGGACGAGACCTCCGGGCGGATCCGCTTCGGTCGCAAACGGCGCTGCCCGTCCGTCCTGGCGGACAATCCGACGGACTGGATCGTCTATATCCCCTTCGACTCCTGCGAGCCCCGGCTGGGCGGTTCCGTCCTGGCGGAAGCCATGCAGGCCCCGTCCGCAACGGCTCCGGACATCGGCGACGCGGATTATTTCATCGACTGCTATGAGGTCGTCCGCGAGCTGATCGAAGACGGCATCGTCAAGGCGGGCGTCCCGGTCGGTCCCGGCGGCCTGCTGACGGCCCTCAGCGCCATGACCGCGGAAGGCACCGGCGCCGATATCGACATCACGCTCCTTCGCAAGTCCTGGAACGGCGTCCTCCCCGTCCGCGCCCTCTACGGCGAGGTCCCGGGCGTGCTTGTCACCATCGCCGACATCGATTTCGACTATCTCGACGCCGAGCTCCTGCTGCAGGACGTCGCCTATTTCCCGCTGGGGCACCCGAACCCCGAGACGAGCGGCATCCGCATCGCCCCGGAAGGAGCCCCCGGCATTTCCTCGATCCTTGAATCCCTCCTCAGCGCCTCCGAAGGCGAAGACTGATAACCCCTAGCTTATGCCCACCGAAAAGAAGAGCACCAAAAAAGGCAAGAAACTCCCCAAGATTTTTGTCCTCGACACCAACATCCCCCTCCACGATTTCAACGCCATCCGCCAGTTCGCGGACAACGACATAGTCATCCCTGTCGCCGTGCTCGAGGAGCTCGACAAGTTCAAGAAAGGCAACGACAACCTCGCTTTCAACGCCCGCGCCTTCATGCGCGAGGTCAACCTCCTGACCGACGGCAAGACCTTCGGCCCCCGCGGCGTCCCGATCGGCAAGCGCTACGGCTACCTCAAGATCGAGCCCAACCATCCCTTCCCCGGCGGTCTCCACCAACTCTTCCTCGACGACACCCAGGACCACCGCATCCTCGCGACGGCCATCTGGCTCCGCAACAACTACCCCGAGCATTTCGTCGCCCTCGTGACCAAGGATATCAACCTCCGCCTCAAGGCCAAAGCGGCCGGCATGGAGGCCCAGGACTACCTGACCGACAAGGTCGAAGACGAGAAGATCGAGCGCCGCGAAAAGGAAGTCAAGGACCTCAACGGCGCCGACTCCCCCGCCCTGCAGTCGCTCGCCTACGGGCAGAACAATTGCGTCCATTGGAAAAAAATCGTCAAAAGCGAACCCGCGCCGAACCAGCTCTTCCGCATCCGCATCGGCGACAGCGGCCCCGACACCTGCGCCCGCTACGACAGCTCCTCCAAGCAGGTCGTCCTCGTCCATGACATCAACGCGGCCGGCATCCGCCCCCGCAATATCGAACAGAAGTTCGCCCTCGACGCCTGCATGAACCCCGACACGAAACTCGTCGCCCTGACCGGCGGCGCGGGAACGGGCAAAACGTTGCTGGCCCTCGCGGCCGCCATCGAGCAGGAAGCCGACTTCGACCAGATCATCCTCTCCCGCCCGACGGTCGTCCTGGGCGGCCAGGACATCGGTTTCCTCCCCGGCGACCAGAAGTCCAAGATGTCTCCCTACATCCAGCCGCTGATGGACAACCTCGACGTGATCCGCCGCTGCTTCAAGCCCGGCAGCAAGCAGTTCCAGAAGATCGACGCCATGCTCCGCGAGGAGAAGCTCCTGATTTCGCCGCTCGCCTACATCCGCGGCCGCTCCCTCGGACGGGTCTATTTCATCGTCGACGAGGCCCAGAACCTCACCCCCCACGAGGTCAAGACCATCATCACCCGTGCCGGCGAAGGCACCAAGATGGTCTTCACGGGCGATATCTTCCAGATCGACCAGCCCTACCTCGACCAGTGGTCCAACGGCCTGACGCACCTCACCGAGAAGATGACCGGACAGGCCCTGTTCCAGCACATCTTCCTCCGCCAGGGCGTCCGCTCGCCGCTCTCCGACCTCGCCGCGAAGTTGCTGTAACCATGGCAAGATACCAAGCGATTGTCTTCGACCTCGACGGAACGCTGCTCGACACGATAGCAGACCTCGGCGAGGCCGTTAATTATGCCCTGGAGAAGCGCGGGCTGCCGCTGCATTCGCTGGAAGAATATAGAGGTATGGTCGGCAACGGCGTCCGCAAGCTCGTGGAACGTGCTCTCCCTGTCATTTCGAGCGAGAGAAGCGAGTCGAGACCCGAGCCCGCGAAGGAACTGAGCAGCGAGAGATGGCACCGAAGGTGGCAAAATCTGTCAGACGATTGCCTCGCCGACTTCATGTCCTACTACGAATCCCACATCGACGTCCACACCGTCCCCTACTCCGGTATGCCTGAGCTGCTGCAGGAACTTTCCGACGCCGGCGTCGCCCTCGCCGTGGCCTCGAACAAATTCCAGTCCGGCGCGGAATATCTGGTGAAGAAACTGTTCCCCGGCATTCCTTTCGTCGCCATTCTGGGCAACCGGGAAGGTTTCCCGCTGAAACCGGATCCCGCTATCGTGGAAACGGTGCTGGGAAAGGCCGGGGTGCCCAAATCGGCCGCCGCATTGGTCGGGGATTCCGCAACGGATATGAAAACCGCGGCCAACGCCGGTGTACCGGGTATAGCCGTGGCATGGGGTTATCAGGACATGACGGATTATCCCGTCGTGGCCCGTTCAATAGAAGAGCTGAAGTCTATTTTGTCGTAATAATAATCACGCCGTTGGCACCGCGCGAGCCGTAGAGCGAGCAGGCCGCGCCGTCTTTCAGCACGTCGATCGTCTTGACGTCCTTGGGGTTGATCCAGGAGATGCTTTCCGCAGGCGAACCGTTCACGATAAAGAGCGGATCCGTCGAGGCGTTGATGGAATTGACGCCCCGGATGGTCACCTTTTCGCCCTGGACCACCACACCGGCGACCCGCCCGGCGAGGAACTCATAAATGGTCCGATACGGCTGATTCTCATCCATTTCGACGGTCGAGACGGATTCCGTCTTGGACCCGTCGGTCACGACGATTCCGTAGCCGAGATTATGTGTTTTGTGCTCCGCAAGGATATCGACGAGCTGATCGCTGGTCCCGCAGGCCATCGGAACCGCTAAGAGTATGAGCAACAGAAACTTCTTCATAAAGCGCGCGTATTTTTGCAAAGATAGCATTTTTCTTTCTCTTTCTTTACATATTCTCGGCATTGCGGTCGGCATCGGCGTCGAAGCCGTCTATCCAGCTGTTCTTTTCGCGGATAACGTCGACAAAGTCTTTCGGGAGGACGACGTTGTTGAGCTCGACGGCACTAATGAACAGCGGCGCGATTTCTTCCGGCGAGAAGCCGGCGATGCCGCAGCCGATGCGGGTTACGAGGAACTTGTACTCGGGATGCTGCCGGGCAAATTCGCGGAACGCCTCCACATAGGGCCGGATGGTCTCCACGCCGCCTTGCATCGTCGGGATGGCGTAGCTACGGCCCTGCAGGCCGACACCCTGGCCCCATACCGCGCCAAATCGCTCGTACGCCAGCCGCGCGGCTCCGCCGCCATGCATCCCCGCCAAATTGCTCCCAAAGACGAAGATCTCATTCTCCTTCAGAGAGGTAATCCTTTCTGGTGTGTATTCGGTATACATAGCTTCACTTTTTTACAAAAGTAAGAAAAAGTTCGATTAATCGCCATTAAAATGCAAAAACGGCCCCCGGGGCACCGGAAGCCGCTCTTAAATATAGTATTGCTTAAGTGCAATTAGAGTTTACGGGATATAGAAGTTGTTGACATATCCTTATTACCCATCACTTTAACAGTAATTGCAGAGCTGGGAATAGACGGCAACTTTGATCTAGGGATAAGGAATTCATATGTGGCCGTAGTGCCAACTATTTCACCATAAAGCGAACTATCGGCTCCGGGAGAAGTATTAAAGGCAGGTTCTGCACTTGTTCCCGCGTACGGATAAATAAGACCGGCGAACTCAAATTTCTCACCCCATGCTTCAGAGCCACCCGTTGAGGCGTTGTTATCGGTATCCAATGTAACCCAAACATAGCCTGCACCGCCCCAAACAGAAGTAGGGGTACTGGTTCTCTGAATGTAAAAATAGAGGTTCGTCGCATCGGAAGCCACCTTGAGCGTAGTGCTACCATTAGTTGATCCAGGGATCAGCGCCCAGTCTGCAAAGGAACTGTCATCAAGTTTGATGGAAGCAGTTACTTCGACTGCAGGATATGGGAAGTCGTGATCAACAACAGTTATGCTATGTGTTGAAGAATCAAAAATTATGTCCTTTGCCCCCTTGATTTCAGAAGTAAATTTCCAGTTACTGGCAGGATATGCTTCATCCCATTTCTTGTCTTTGCGAATTTTAAACTGATCGCCATCTTTGAAAGTAAATCCAGCGAGAATCCAATAGCGACCGTCTGACATCATTGGAACATTATCTATCCAGGTGGAGCCATTAATATTACCAGAGAATGACCATGTGCAGGCATCATCTTGAGAAAAAGCCTCGTAAGGAGTAATGGTCTTATCGGGCATGATAAGGATTTCCCCTCGTTTGAGATCGTTCGCCTGTGCTGCCAGCGACCTTGACCATACGGGAACGCCATTATTGTCGACAATCTCGAATTTGAGTTTCGGTTTTGTAAGTTCAGGAACGGGGAAAATCCAGCTGAAATCACCACTGCTCTTCCAAGAATGGAGAGTAATATGATTCAAGGTATTGTTTGACGCTACGGGAGCTATGGCCTCACTGCCAGCATTCTCCGGATCCATAGAATAATCACCGGTAATCTGCTGGTCTTTTACCGTCATTGTGGTTGCATAGGTACCGGAGACAAGACCTTTGATGGTAAGTTTAACGGCAGCGCCTACATGTTTGAAGGAGATGTCATCAGAACTACTGATTTTTGCAACAAGTGGCGTCAGCATATCACCGTTATCATAGCCCCAAATATCATCCTTCAACTTGAAATACATTGTCCCGCTATAGACATTATTGTCTCCATATGCGGTACCCTGCCAAGGGAAGAAGGCGTAAGTTGCATCAGTTTTACTATAATCACCCGAAGCATCCCTGGTAAATGTTCCAGAAATAGTGCCCTCACCAGCGGAAAGAGAGAAAGCTTGATTCTTAGGGTCCAACGTATCGAAATAGATACCAATCTTATCACCGGTAGCCCAGACGAGCTGGTTGCTGCCATTGATGGTGGCCTTAGTGTCGGAATCTGAGAGTTGCTCGATAGAGGCCTTGAAGCACTTGGTGTCGTTGTTGGAGTTTTGCTCAGAAGGATTCAATTCTTTCTGGCAGGAAGCAATGAAAAGGGTAGCAATGGCTACAAAGAATAAAGACTTTTTCATAATCGTTCCTCCTTTACCAGTCTTCTTCATCCCAGGAGCCAACCACGGTCGTCATGGTCTCGGCTGAGCCCAAAAAATTCTGTTCTACGCGAACTTCCATCAGCTCCGTCTCCGGAGCGAAATAGGTCATTTTTTGTTTCATAGTTATTGTGTTTTAAGTGTTTCTTTCAATTCGTAAGTTCCCCAAAAATGGCGCTGTAGCGCTTTGATTCAAGGTTTCTAACCCTGGAATCATACCTGTTTATTTCCGGAAATCGCCGTTAAGTTATACTTTTTTCTTCAAATAATCAACAAACCGCGCAATAATTTACACAAAAAGCGGCCGCATTTTTGTGCACATTATTTGTCATTACAATCTTTTCGTGTAAGATTTGCAATATTCTACACCTTTTCGTATATTTGCAAAAAGAAAGGTTATGAAAGCACGGGAAGAAGTACAACAGTTCTTGAACCAGTTTTTCCCGAAGATGGAGATTTGGGGTATCTTCTTTTTGGAGAGGGACAAGAACCTGGAAGCGCTGAAGGAATTCGGAATAACGTCGTTGGAGAGGGAAGATATTATCCGAACAATTGTCGTGGACGATTATGTCGAGACAATCAAGGACGCCATTTTCCAATTTGGGGAAATGTGGGTGTTTGGGAAGGACCGTGAAAAGGCACAATTGTACATCAAGATTTCGATGGGATCTCCTAACAACCAAGTCCTATGCATTTCATTCCACAAAGCAGAAAACAAGATTCGCTATGTCTTTAAGTAGATTTGAACAATCGACGGAGATTAAAAGCCCCTATACGGGGGGGGCCGTTAAGGAAGTCTTCACCCTGGAGCAACAGACGTTCAAGGGTGAGGATTATTGGATCCATGCCCGGTACTATCAGTGCGTCGATACGGGCGAGAAGTTTACGACCACGGAGCAAGATGAACTGACGCTCAATGATCTCTGTTCCCAATATAGAATCAAACATGGTATTCCTTTCCCTGACGAAATCCATCGGATCAGGACGAAATACGGTCTTAGTTATGTCCAGATAGGACGGATTCTTGGTTTTGGCGCCAACCAATATGCAAAGTATGAGAGCGGGCAGATTCCATCCGACTCTAACGGACGTATGATAGGAGCCATCCGTTACAAGTCCGTCATGCTAAAGTTGTTGGAGAACTTAAAGGACATTTTTGACGAGAACGAATACACCAAAATATACCGCCAGGTAGTTGACAGCCAGGAGATGTCATTAGATACGGATACGGAACGTATTATCTATGAAGGCACCCAGAGATCCATCTACAACGGTTTTGGCGAATTCAACCACCGGAAAGTGGAAGAAATGGTCCGCTTCTTTGTCAGCCAGGGGACTTCTTTCCCTACCAAACTGAACAAGGAAATGTTCTATTCCGACTTCCTCCATTACCGGAAATACGGCAAGTCTATCAGCGGTCTCCGCTACCAGGCCATTCATTATGGTCCCGTTCCCGTCCACTATTCCACGATTTATGACCGGGTGCCCGGGCTGGTGCGTGAAAGTGTTTTCCGTGACGGATTGGAGGCGACGACTTTTTCCTGCGAAACATGTGATCTCTCCGTATTCAGCGAAAAAGAAAAGGGCACATTAAAGAAAGTCGCGGAGGCCCTTCAACCTCTATCTGTCAAGGAAATCGTCAACCGCAGCCATGAGGAGCCCGCATGGCAGGCTCATTATCAGGACCGGGAGATTATCCCGTATTCGGAGGCGTACCAGCTACGTTTGATGTCTGTTTAGAACTGATTCTCTCCTTCTCTCCATCTCTCCTTCTCTCTCTTCTTCGCGTCTGCCTCACGCCTCGGCGTGGCGTTGCGGAGCTTCCGTATTGAAGATCAATTGATTACCGAATGTCCTTCCCCTAATTTCAAGGAAAGGACAATCAGGAACTCGCTGATACTCAACGGCAAGTCTCCGCAATGGCATCCACGCCCTCTTAGATGCTTCTTCTTTCCAAAGAAATGACGGAAAGCCCAGTCCACGCGAATGTCCATTCGCTCCGGAAGGCCCCTAAGGAGTTCCTCCTGCCTGGCAGTTGTCGCCAGATTGTTTTGCTTACTCATAGTTGCGGTCTATTAGATGAAACATTTGACATCCTTCACCGCGAAGAATGTCCGGCTTTCCAAAGAGGAGAACCGGACACAATAATAAGCACAGAATCACTAGATCATAGATAAGAAACAGAAAAAGGCAACGATTCCGAACTGTTTCTTATCTGTTTTGCGCCTTTCTTATACACCTTTCTTTGGTGTGTGGGACGAACGGGACGAAAGAAATGGGGCACAAACGGAGTTCTTCCCGAGGAGAATGCTCAACCGGTTATTTCTCTCGAAGGGCGGCGACGAAGTCTTCCGGCAGGAGGACATTGTCCAGCTCGGCGGCACGCTTGAACAGCGGTGCGATCTCCCGGGGCGTGAAGCCCGCAATGCCGCAGCCGATGCGGGTAACCAGAAACTTGTATTCGGGATGCTGCATGGCGAAGTCGCGGAATTCATCCACATAGGGACGGATGGTCTCCACGCCGCCCTGCATCGTGGGGATGGCATAGCTCCGCCCTTGCAGGCCGACACCCCGGCCCCCAATAGCCCCGAACCGCTGATAGGCGATCCGCGCAGCACCGCCTCCATGGGCACCAGCCAGATTGCTGCCGAACACGAAGATCTCGTTGTCCTTCAGCTCCGTAATCCATTCGGGTGTGTATTCGGTAAGCATAGTCCTATGGTTTTTGGGGAATACCGGCTATTGTTCAAGAGTCTTTACCCAATCCATCACTGCATCTGCCTCAGCCTAACGTCGATGTCGGGGAGGGCGTCAGCGATGGGGGCGATGTCGGTGTCGCTGAAGTGGTATGGAATCAGCACCTTGGGGGCAATGGTCTTAGCGGCAGCGATGCACTGCTCCACGGTCATCGTATAGGGCTGGTTGCAGGGCAGAAAGGCGACGTCAATATCCTTTATATCATCCATTTCCGGGATATCTTCCGTGTCGCCGGCGATGTAGATTCGGAGGCCGTCAATCGTGAGGATGTAGCCGTTGTCGCGGCCCTGGGGATGGAACTGCTGGTGCTCCGGCGTGGTGTTGTATGCCGGGACCGCCTCAACGAGAATGCCGCCGGGGAGCGTCGTGCTGTCCCCATTGGATAGCGCCGTTGCATAGCCCAGCATCTCCGCGCAGCGGGGATTGGCGATCACGACGGTCTTTTCCGTGGAGAGGGTATCCACCGTCTCTTTGTCAAAGTGGTCGAAATGCTCATGGGTCACCAAGATGGCATCCGCCTTGGGGAAGACGGCCGCATAGTCGATCTCCTTCCCGACCTTGCTGACCGGATCCACCTGGATGGTCATTCCTTTATAATAAATGGCCAGGCTCGCATGTTTGAGGAGCCAGATATCCACCTGTTCTTCGCTGTCTGTGGTAAAGGTTTCCACTTCGAAGGGATTCGTAGGCTGTTCGGTGCCTGCATTCTTGGATCTGTTGCAGCTCAGCAGTGGCAGTAAGGATAGTGCCATAATCAGTGTGATAGTTCTCATAATGCACAAATATACAAAAAAGGGAAGTTCGCACAAGTGTTGGCGGAATGAAATAAGACAAACGCGCCGTTTCCCGTCCGCCCCGGCATCATTCTTGTTTTGATTGCGCCCCGGAATGTTACGTAAATACCTATATACGATGTTGTTCCTGATGGCGGGCGCCATCAGCCTTCACGCGCAGGAATACGTGGAAGAAGGCGACACGCTCATGGTCCATCCAACGACCCTCCCGTCTTTCCTTATTAGCCCGCCGGCCTCTTTCAGCAGCATACAGCCGATACTCCCATCATTGTTTCCGGATGGATATGAGAGTAAGGAAGTAAGAGCAGCGAGGATTAATCGGGAGACCTTCCGCCGGACGATGGAAGACCTTGACAGGAACCTCTTCCCATATCGCCCGCCAAAGCTTTCGGAGACACAGAAAGAGCTCCTCTTTGTCGCTTCGCTGTTTCTCTCCAACCCCAAACGACTCCCCAAAGGGGCGGTGTCGGTGATGAACGAGTCCAATCCCTACATGTATGTATTCACCCCGGGGATGGCGCCATACGAACATCTGTATACTACGGACATCTTTCCCCAGTGCATCCGTTCGGAGTTTGATTTCGCCACGGGTAAATACCGGGCGGTAATGGTACCCTGGGACGAGTTCCAGAAGAACCTCCGCCGCAGCCTCGCCGGCGGCCCCTACCGCCAGGACCCCGTCCCCCGCATGCGCCTCTCCTCCGCGGATGACTTTATTGTTCATTGAGTGGAGGAGGGGGAGGCCACTAGGGTTGGAGCCCCGGAGGGGGATAGCACACCCCGCTTTGTAACTATTTGATAATCAACACCTCCCGAAAGAGCCTGTGCAATCCCCCCTGAAAAAAAGCAAGGGGATAGCACACGCGGTTTTGTAACTACTTGATTATCAACACCTCCCAAAGAGGCCCGTGCTATCCCCCCTTGTATCGTCCTGAAAAAAGTTTACCAAAGCAACCGGCGGACGCGAGGTCGGCCTTTCCCCAGAGCCCACCGCAGCGTCCAACCGGTAGCCGACGAGCCGGTCGGCGGTGATTGCTTTAACTATCTAACATCTAACTCACCGTTTTTGTTATCAATCTGCTCGACTCGCTTCGGTCGAGATGGATGATAGATAAAAAAAACTCCGGCCCATCTTTTTAGGTGGGCCGGAGAATCATTCAATAGGAAATATCTCTACTCAGACATTTGAGCGTCAAAACCTGAATCAACATAGCTACCAGAGCCACCATCGTTGCTATAATAGCCACAATGGAAATAATTATCATAGGTTTCGCCAAGACTAATATTATATACCCCACGCCATCTATAGCCATCTTCGCCGGTCTTTCCTTCTTCATACATTGTGTATTCGTACACAAAAGTCTTACCCACGTAACCCTTAATAGCATCTGTGTTGAAGTAATAATAGCGTCCGGATGCGCTTCCGCTTCTCTTACCGATAAACCAGCCCAGTGCTTTTGTACTTGCACTTTCCCAGGTTCCGGTAAAGGAAGTTCCATCTACACCTTCTATTGACTTTATGAAAAGATACGTGTCAGGATTAGCATCTTTATCGGTGCCAAGAGGTTCATCTCTGAGTATAAAACGATGGGACGTGTCACCAATCTTTCTTAAGCCTTCCAATTGGCTTGCAGAATAACAAGTTTGGTTTTCGATGGTCATTGTCGATCGAATGCGATAAGTGTCATCGGCGGAATTGAATACGATGACCCCATAAGTTTGGCCCAGTGCAGCAGCGGGAAGGACTCTGTAATAATGGTCATAAGATCCGTCATTATACTTTTTCATTACGTTCCCCAAGTCTCCCCAGGCAGTGCCGATATAACCTTCGCCATCAAACAGATAAACGTAGGCCTTCTCCCAAGATGTAGCAAACAACTTAATATCTACTATAGGATCAATTGTCAAATTCGGTAGATTGTAGAAGTTGGCGGCTGTGATAGCAACAGAGTTCCCCGATGTCTTGGTAATAATGTTATTATCGTTACCATCCTTAACGGCAATACTTAGTTTGGCAGCAGCTGCGGGAGCCATAGGAACATAGTATGTAACATTACCCGGATTAGAATCGTAGGAAACATTGATCGTTGTTCCTCCCACGACAATCTGCTTGGCAAAAGAAGGAACGTTGTTAATCGTGACCTTCATCATAGCATTCTCATGAGAGAACTTAAGTTTGCCAGCGGAAACAGTGGCCTCCATCTGGAAGCCTTTCGCCGCTGCTTCAGGGGAAGCGAATGTCTGGCTGCTGGGAGTTCCAGTATAAGATGCCGGATAGTAAGCGCCTCGAGGATTGTAGCCTTCCGGAATAATGCCAGCTCCCTCATAAGTGAACTCACCAGTAGCATCATTGGTACAAGTAAATTCGCGGTAAATATAACCGGAACCTGACTTCTCGAGTGCCACATTAATAACATCACCAAGCGTCCAGCTGAAAACACCAGCATCGCTTACGGCCGCTTTGGTATCAGCATCCGTAAACTGAGGGAGTTCTGCGAAGAGGACATACTTCTCGCCAGAGTTGCTGGATTCAATAATGTTCTCTTCCTGATTGAAAGTTTCTTCCTTAGAACAAGCAATGGCAGCCACAGCGGCTACGGAAAGGATAAAAAGATACTTTTTCATAGTCATTCCGTTTTATTCCCAGTCACCCCAATCGCTGGAGTCATGCGTTGTCATGTCTGCCGGACTCGTACTCAGAACTGACATGATGTTCTGTTCAATCCGGACTTCCATCTGCTCCGTCGCCGGAGCTTCATAGGTCATTCTTTTGTTCATAGTTATCGTTTATTTGCGTTAATAATCACGTTGCTTGCCTTTGGATAAGGGTGTCACAGCACCCGTGAAGCCAAAAGCGGGCTTTAAGATAGACATTATTTTTCTCGAAACCAAAACACCTTAATAATAAAAAGCGGCGCACGGCCGTTATTTGCGACAAATCGCCTACATCAAGCGACGAATCGGGAGACATCTCCTGCGGAAAGACCGCGGAAAATGCTATCTTTGCAGTATGAGCTATGTCGAGCAGCATCCGTTTGAGCCGTTCCTGCCGGAGAACGCCAAAGTTGTGTTCCTGGGGAGTTTCCCGCCCCAGGAGAAGCGGTGGAGCATGCCGTTCTACTACCCTAACTGGCTGAATGATTTCTGGCGGGTGGCGGGGCTGCTGTTCTACGGTGACAAAGACCATTTCACCGTCCCGGGCGAGAAGCGTTTCGACATGCAGCGGATCATCGCCTTCTGCCGCCGCGAGGGCATCGCGATGTACGACACGGCTTCGGCCGTCCGGCGGCTGAGGGACAACGCCTCCGACAAGTTCCTGGAGGTCGTGACGCCGACGGACATCCGCGCGCTGCTGGAAAAGATTCCGCAGTGCAGGACCCTTGTCGTGACGGGCGAAAAGGCCGCGGAGACCCTCTCCGGGCAGCTCCAGTGCGAGATTCCGGCCGTGGGGCACTGCGCCGTGACCCCTGACGGACTGACCGTCTGGCGCATGCCCTCGACCTCCCGCGCCTATCCCCTCGCCCTGGAGAAGAAGGCGCAGCAGTATCGAAAAGTTTTTGACCTATGAACAATATCGAACGCGAAATCTGGATAGACTGGATGCGCGTGGTGGCGTGCTTTATGGTGATGGTCGTGCACAGCACGGAGCCGTTCTACCTCGGCGGCGAAGGGTCGCTGCTGCTGTCGAAGGACAACGCCGTCTGGGCGGGCATCATGGACTGCCTCGTGCGCTGCTGCGTGCCGCTGTTTGTGGTGGCTTCGAGTTTCCTGCAGTTCCCGCTGCACTACTCCACCGACGAGTTCTTCCGCCGGCGGGCGGCGCGGATTCTGGTTCCGTTTGTGCTCTGGACGATCTTCTATGCGCTCTACTGGGGCGAACCGGTGCAGAATTTCAAGGACCTGCTGCTGAATTTCAACTATGCCGCAGGGCACCTCTGGTTCGTCTACATGCTCGTCGGGGTCTATCTGCTGATGCCGTTGCTCTCCCCCTGGGCGGAGAAGGTCGGCAAGCGCGAGCTGCGGGCCTGGATCGGGCTATGGCTCTTCACGACGCTGATTCCGCTGATCCGCGACTGGGTGTTCGGCGCTGGTACAGTGGTGTATGGGCCCTCCGGCATCCCGCGGCAGGGGCTGTTCCCGCTATGGGGTGAGGCGAGCTGGAACGGGTATGGGACCTTCTATTATATGAGCGGATTCATCGGCTACCTGCTGGTGGGGCTCTATTTCCGGAAGTTCGTCGGTCCCATGAACTGGGGCAGGACGCTGGCGCTGGCCGTGCCGCTCTATCTCGGCGGCTTCGCCATCTGCCTCGGCGGGTACCTGCGGCGGGTATGGGCCACGACCGGCGGCGTGTTCCCGTTCGAGGGGCCGGTATCCGATGCGGTTTGGTGGGAGACGACCTGGTGCAACGACACCGTCGGGGTCGCCATGATGACCGTCGGCCTGATCCTGCTCTTCCGGAAAATCCGCTGCTCCGGCGGCTTCTACCGCCGGGTGCTGCTGCCCGTCTCGCAGGCGAGCTATGGCATGTACCTCGCCCACATGGCGGTGCTGGTGCTGTTTGCCGGCTGGTTCGGCGGCTGGATCGGCACCTCGCTCGGCTTCTGGTCCGCGCCTGTGACCATCCTCGCCACGGCGGTCTCTACCTTCGTAACCGTCGGTGCCGCAGCGGTTCTCTTCCGCCGTATCCCCGTCGTCGGACGCTGGATTATCGGTTAGAGCAGATCCTGCCGCAGCTTCTCCACATACCGGTCGATGCGGTGGAGCTCGTCGGGGATGGGGATGCTCTGGGGGCAGTGCGAGAGGCACTCGCCGCAGCCGATGCAGTGGTCGGCCTGGCGGAGCGTCGGGATGGCGCGGTCGTAGCTCACGAGATAAGCCCGTTTCAACTTCTCATAGTCCTTCTGCTCGCGGCTCTGGGCGTAACTACCCTCGGTGACGGCGCTATTGTAGTGCTTGAAGATGCCGGGGATGTCGATGCCCCAGGGGCAGGGCATGCAGTACTTGCAGTCGGTGCAGTTGACCAGCGGGAATTCCTTGTACTGCACCGCCATCCTCTCCATGAATTCCAACTCTTCCTCTGTCAGGGGCCTGAAGTGCGAGAAGGTCTTGACGTTCTCCGTGAGCACGTCCATGTTGGTCATGCCGCTGAGGATGCAGAGCACGCGGGGATAGGTCCCGCAGAAACGGAAGGCCCAGGACGCGGCGGAGCTGTCGGGCTCGCGCTGGCGCAGCTGCGCCGAGATGCTCTCGGGGACATTGGCGAGACGGCCGCCGAGCAGCGGCTCCATGATGACGATGGGGATCCCGCGCTTGTCGAGTTCGGCATAGAGGTAGTCGGCGTTGACGTTGCGGACCCCGTCGGCGTGCTTCCAGTCGATATAGTTCATCTCGATCTGGCAGAAGTCCCAGTGCATCTCGTCGCTGTCGTGGAGGCCGATGAGGGCGTCGAATTCATGCTGGGCGCCATGGAAGGAAAAACCGAGGTTGCGGATGCGTCCGGCGGCCTTTTCCGCCAGCAGGAAGTCGATCATGCCGTTGTCCACATAGCGGTCGCGATAGGCCTCGACGCCGCCGCGGCCGATGGCATGGAGCAGGTAGTAGTCGAAGTAATCGGTCTTCAGCTGCTCGAACGACGCGCGGTACATGGCGATGCTGCTCTCCCGGTCGTGCGGGCCGAAGTTGGAGAGCTTGGTGGCGATGTAGTAGGACTCTCTCGGATGGCGGCTCAGGGCGATGCCGGCGGCCTTTTCGGACTGGCCCATGAGATAGGCCGGGGAGGTATCGAAGTAGTTGATGCCGTGGGCGATGGCGTAGTCCACCATCTCGTTGACGGCCTCCTGGTCGATGACCTGATCGCCGTCGGGACCGGGGATCATCGGCCAGCGCATGCAGCCGAAACCGATGAGGGACACCCTGTCCCCGTTCACGGGATTCTCGCGATAGATCATTTCGCCGGGGCCTTCTTCAGTAGCGGGGGCCTTGGCGGCCTTCTTGGGGGAACATCCCGCCGCGGCGGCACCAAGGGCCAAGGCGCCGCTCAGTTTGAGGAATTCTCTTCTTTCCATAGGCTAGTCGCTTAAGTGGTCGTAACGGCCGTTGACGGTGATGGCGCTGATCGGGCGCACCGGGCAGAGGTTCTCGCAGGCGCCGCAGCCGATGCAGAAGGCAGGATCGACCGTCGGGACGCTCAGGCCGCCTTCGGTCTCGACCATGGTGATGGCCCCGACGGGGCAATGGCGGGCGCAGTTGCCGCAGCTGGTCCCCTTCTCGGCGACGCAGAGCTCGCGGTTGATGCTGGCGATGCCGACATGGTAACGGGTCTTTTCCTCCCTGGTGATCGGGCGGATGGCGCCGCTCGGGCAGATTTCGCTGCAGCGGGTGCATTCGGGACGGCAGTAACCGCGCTCGAAGGACATCTCCGGCTGCATGAAACGGTCGAGGTTGTCGGAGGGGCGGAGGACGTTATTCGGGCACTGGGCCACGCAGAGCTGGCAGGCGGTGCAGCGGCGGTAGAAGTCCTTGATGCTCTTGGATCCCGGCGGGGTGACGGGCACTTCGCGCTCGGGAATCGTCTTATCCTTGATAGGGGCGAACCCGCCGTCGGTCTTTTTCTCCTGGGCCTTCACCGCGGCGGCGCCGATCACGAGGGCCGTGCCGGTCAGGAAGGCGCGGCGGCCGTCGTCGGGGGTCGCGGGCTCCGCCTTGGCGTTTTTCCAGGCGAAGCGGTATTTCAGGGCGCCGAAGCGGCAGGTGTCGAGGCAGTTGAAGCAGGTGACGCAGCGGCTGTGGTCGATGCTGTGGGTGCCGAGGTCGATGCAGGAAGCCTTGCAGGCGTGCTCACAGGCCTTGCAGTTCTTGCATTTGTCCTTGTTGATCATCGGGCGGAACATCGCGAAGCGCGACAGGAAACCGAGGGTCGTTCCCACCGGGCAGATGTTGTTGCAGTAGTCGCGGCCGCCCCGCCAGGCCAGGACGATGACGAGAACGAGGGTCGTCGCCGCCACGATGAGGGTCGGCGGGCTGCGGAGCCAGACCACGTGCTCATAGAAGGCATAGCTGCCGGCTCGTTCGGCCATGCCAGCGAACCAGTTGTTGAGCCAGAGGGCCACCGGCTGGAACAGATTCTGGACGATGCGTCCCCAGGCGCTGTAGGGAGCCAGAATGGCCGCCAGGGCCTGCAGGCCGACCAGCAGGAGGATGACGAACAGGGCCCAGATGCCGTAGCGGAGCCACTTGTTCTCCTTTTTATAATGGTAGGGGCGTTTGTGCTTGCGGGGGCGGTGGTGCAGAGCCGCAACGCCGTCCTGGAACACGCCGAGCGGGCAGATGACGCTGCAGTAGACGCGGCCGAAGACCAGGGTCAGCAGGACCAGCAGAACGATGATGCCGACGTTGGCGGCCATGACGGCCGGCAGGAACTGGATCTTGGCCATCCATCCCAGCCAGAGATGCAGCACGCCGGTGAAATCCAACAGGAGCAGCGTGATGCCGAGCCAGAAGAATACCGCAAAAGTGATCCGGAGTTTTTTGAGCATGGGGCGAACCGTTTGGTGTTTAGGCAAATATAATGATTTTCATTTTCTGCACAAAATGTTTATCTTTGTGTGATTGAAAAAGTTAAACGAATAATCCACAATACTATGCAGGTCACTCCACTGCTTTTCGGCTCCCTCGGTTTCTGGGAGATCCTCCTGATCGTCCTGGCCTTCCTCCTCCTTTTCGGCGGCAAGAAGATTCCCGAGCTCATGCGCGGGCTCGGCAAAGGCGTCAAGAGCTTCAAGCAGGGCATGAACGAGGCGGAGCAGGAAATCAAGGCCTCCGCGGACGACACGCCCAAGGATAAGACGGAGTAGCGCGTGGCTTCCCGGGGCGGCGAGATGTCCTTCTGGGACCATCTGGACGAGCTGAGGGGAGCACTGATCCGCTCGGTCGTCTATATCGTCGTCCTTTTTGTCGTCGGGTTCTTCTTCAAGGAGATTCTTTTCGACGGCGTCGTCCTGCGCCCGACCCGGCCGGACTTCTGGCTCTACCGCCTGCTGGATGTCGACCTGGAGATAGATCTCATCAACATCGACATCGCGGCGCAGTTCTTTACCCACATCAAAATCACCTTCCTGATCGCGCTGGTGGCCGCTTTCCCGCTGATCTGCTATGAGATCTGGCGTTTTGTCGTGCCGGCGCTCTATGAGGCCGAAAAGTCGGTGCTGCGCAAGGCCTTCGCCCTCGGCGGCGGACTGTTCTATCTCGGGGTCGCCGTCGGCTATTTCGTCGTCATGCCGGTGCTGCTGATGTTCTTCAACGACTACTCCGTCAGCGAAACCGTCGTCAACACCTTCTCGCTGCGCTCCTATATATCTATATTCACCGCGATGGTCTTCCTGATGGGCATCCTCTTCGAGTTCCCGTCCGTGCTGGCCGTCCTCGGGCATTTCGGCATCGTCCACCGCGGCATGCTCCGCAAGGGCTGGCGCTACGCCATCATGGTCATCCTCATCCTCTCAGCCGTCCTCACCCCCACCGGCGACCCCTTCACGATGCTCGTCGTCGCCCTCCCCCTCCTGCTGCTCTATGAGCTCAGCATCCTGATTGTTCCGGTAAAGAAATAAAAAAAGAATCGCAACGCTTTCGCGCCGCGATTCTTTTCTTAGATTCCACGGACAAGCCGTGGAAAGACGGTGGTTACTTGCTCTGGGCGATCTGCGCCTGGGCCGCGGCGAGGCGGGCGATCGGGACACGGAACGGGGAGCAGGAGACGTAGTCGATGCCGATGGTGTTGAAGAACTCGATGG
>CAMKRY010000010.1 GCA_946415345.1 uncultured Bacteroidales bacterium
CCGTCGTCTTCTGGCTGCGGGCGCTGCGCTGGCGCATGATGCTCCTGCCGCTGGATGAGACGACCTCCCGGACGACCTGCTTCAACGCCATCAATATCGGCTATCTGGTCGGCAATGTCCTTTCCCGTGTGAGCGAACTGGTCCGCTGCGGCTATGTGGTCCGCCATTCCGCCCGCGATGAGGAGGGCCGGCGCAAGGCTTCCTTCGACCGCGTGCTCGGAACGGTGGTCGTGGACCGCGTCTGGGATGCGCTGACGCTGTTTCTCCTACTCGGCGTGATGCTGGCGCTGCTGTGGAACCGCTATGGACGGATGCTCGGCGAGACGCTCTTTGGCAACGCCACCTCGTCCCTGGTGGTCTGGGGCCTGCTTTTCGGTCTGCTGGTTCTCGGCATTCTGGGGTGCTGGCTGGTCTGGCGGCTTCGCGAACGCTCGCGTTTCTGCGGCAAGCTCTGGGGGTTCGTCCGGGGCATGCTGGAGGGCTTCAAGGCCTGCCTGCGAATGAAAGGCGCCTGGAAATTCTTCGCCCTGACCGCCGGCATCTGGGCGCTTTACTGGGGAATGATTTCCTGCATCGTCCTGGCCCTGCCCCTGCCGGAACTCGCCGGCATCGGGCCCCTGGACACGCTCCTTCTGATGCTCGTCGGCTCCATCGTCGCCATCATCCCGGTCCCCGGCGCCTTCGGCACCTACCACGCTGCCATCGCCCTGACCCTTTCGGCCATCTGCGGCCTCCCCTACGCCGATTTCGCCGCCGTCGGCATCCTCTTCGCGACCCTCTCGCACGAGTCCCAGCTCCTCACCCAGGTCCTCTTCGGCACCGGCTCCTTCCTCCACGAGTCCTTTAGGCGATAACTCGAGTGCAAAAACACCCCTTTTTTGCCCTCGAACTCGGTAAAAAACGCAACTCAAGTGCAAAAACCCTATCTTTTTGCACTCGAGTTTACAATAATCCCCGGCGGCTGCCGGGGATTATTTGTTATCAGTCAAGGATTTCCGAGTAGAGTTCCGCAGTCTTGAGCATCATGCGGGGGATGTGGAAGGGACCCTTGAAGAGGTTGCCCTTGGCCGGCTGGGCGACGGTGCCGTCGCGGTGGAGATAGCCGTACCACTCGCCGTAGCTGATGTCCGGGAAGACGCGGTAGGCATAGTCGAACGCTTTCTGATGCATGTCGAGATACTTATCCTTGCCCGTTGCCTGATAGGCGTAGAGGGCGGCGATGATGGTTTCGCACTGGGGCCACCAGAATTTCATGTCCTGCGAGTAATCCTGCGGCGGGAAGTTCTTGCAGTCGCGGAAGTTGATCATGCCACCGCCGCACTCCTCGTCCCAGCCCCAGTCCCAGGCCCAGTCGATGATGGTCGTGCCGATGCGGACCAGGCGCTCGTCCCAGTCGCGCTGCTTGGCGATGTCGAGGATGAACCAGCCCGTTTCCATGCAGTGGCCGGGGTTGATCGTACGGCCGGCGCAGGTGTCGATGAACTGTCCGTCGGGACCGACCATTTCGAGGATGGTCTTGAACTCGGGCTTCATGAAATACTTCTCCAGCTCGTTGATGGAGCGGTCGATCTGTTCTTCCAGCACCGGGTCGTCGGAGACCTGGGCGATGACGTTCGCGACGTTAATGAGCATCATCGTGATGCTGTGGCCGCGGGCCTCGAAGTTGAATTTCGCCGGCAGGAAACCGGGGGTGTTGATCATCTTCAGGATGCGCTTGAAGAGTTCGACGGCCTTGTCGGCATAGCTCGGATCGTCCGCGGCGAGGCTGTACTCGGCGTAAGCGATGGCGGCGAAGCATTCGGAGAAGACATAGCGGCGCTTCTGCACGGGCTTGCCGTCCTCGGTGACGGAGAAGAACATGTGGCCGTCGGTGTCGAAGCAGTGGGCTTCGATGAAGCCGATGCAGGACTTTGCGGCAGCGAGGTATTCGTCGTTGCCATGGACCAGCGCGGCGAGGGCGAACACATAGCCGCAGCGGCCCTGGAACCAGACGGACTTGGTGGTGTCCATCAGGGTGCCGTCCCGGTCGAGGCAGGTGTAGACGCCGCCGTGGACCGGGTCCATGCCGTTTTCAAGCCAGAAGGGAAGGATATCGGTGATGAGGTCGGACTGGACGTGGACACGGCATTCCGACAGGTATTGTTTCTGCTCTGCGTTCATGGCTTAGAAGATATTGCAGTGGTTGAAGAAGTCGATTTCCTCGAGCTGGGCCTTGAGGGCGGCCTCCTCGTCGGGGGTGATGTTGCGCCAGGGGGTGCGGTTGGGACCGAGGTCCAGGCCGATGAGCTTCATGATGCGCTTGCCACCGACGATGTTGCCGCGGAAGTTGCAGATCACGTTGATGACCGCCTGGGAGTAATCCTGGAGCTCGCGGGCCTTGGCGAGATCACCCTTCGCCCAGGCCTCGCCGATGGCGACCTGGACACGGCCGTTGTAGTTCGTCGTGCCGCAGATGCCGCCCTGGGCGCCACCCTGGGCGAGAGACGGGAGGTAGGTCTCGTCCTGGCCGTGGAGCATGTCGAACTTGCCGTTCTTGTAGAGCCGACACTGGTTGTATTCATAGAGGCTCTCGAAGGTGTACTTGATGCCCGCGAAGTTGGGGATGCGGCCGTCGACGGCCTTGAGGAAATCGAGCATCGGCAGGAAGCAACCGTTGAAGGCGGGGATGTGGTAGAAATAGAATGGGAGCTCCGGCGCGGCGGCGGCGATGGTCTCGCAGTACTTGACGAGCTCTTCCACGCGCCCGATCTTCGGGAACGGCGGGGCCATGGCGCCGATGCCCCAGGCACCGATCGCAGCGGCATGCCGGGCCAGCTCGACGGACTCGCGCAGGCAGCAGCTGCCGACGTGGACGATGACCTTGAATCCCTTCGGTGCTGCCTTCATCCAGGCCTCGGCCAGGGTCTTGCGCTCGTCGGTGGTCAGCATATAGCCCTCGCCGGAGGATCCGTTGATGAAAACGCCCTTGAGGCCGTTTTTCGCCAGCATCGCGGCATAGGCAGGGATGGGGTCGGTGTTGATATCGCCGTTCGGACGCATCGGGGTGAAGGGTGCGTCGATAAGACCAATGATTTTTTCCATATCAGACAGTAGTTTCAGTGTTACCCTGCAAGATACGAAAAAAATCCTATATGGCCAATTCCAGTTCTACGGGACAGTGGTCGGAGCCGAAAATGTCGTTACGGATTTCGGTGGCGACGATGCGGTCGGCGAGGCGGTTGGAGACGACGAAATAGTCGATGCGCCAGCCGGCGTTCCGCTCGCGGGCGTTCATCCGGTAGCTCCACCAGGAATACTTGGCCTCGCCGGGGTGCTGGTAGCGCCAGCTGTCCGTGAAGCCGGCGGCGAGGAGATCGGAGAACTTGGCGCGCTCCTCATCAGAGAAACCGGCGTTGAGGTGGTTGGTCGCCGGATTTTTGAGGTCGATCTCCTCGTGGGCGACGTTGAGATCGCCGCAGTAGACGACGGGCTTGACCTTGTCGAGGGCGGTCAGATGGGCCCGCAGGGCATCCTCCCACTGCATGCGGTAATCGAGGCGACGCAGGCCGTCCTGGGAATTCGGGACATAGGCGCAAACGAGGAAGAAGTCCGCATACTCCAGCGTAATGACGCGACCCTCGGTGTCGTGTTCCGGGATGCCGAATCCGTAGCGGACGCTCAGGGGGTCCTGCTTCGTGTAGACGGCCGTGCCGGAGTAGCCTTTTTTCTCGGCGTAATTCCAATAGGACTGATAGCCGAGGAATTCGAGGTCGATCTGCCCTTCCTGCAGTTTGGTTTCCTGAAGGCAGACAAAATCGGCGTCCAGTTCGGTAAAGATGTCGGCAAAGCCCTTGCCGGCCACGGCGCGAAGCCCGTTGACGTTCCACGATACGAATTTCATGGTACAAAAGTATGCTTTTTTACCGACTTCGAGGGCAAAAAAGGGGTGTTTTTGCACTCGAACTTCTATTCCAGCGTCCAGGTCGCGCCGTCCTTGGTGTCCTTGACGGTGATGCCGAAGGAGGCGAGAAGATCGCGGATGCGGTCGCTCTCGGCCCAGTTCTTTTCGGCGCGGGCCTTTTTGCGGTCCTCCAGGACCAACTCCATAACGCCTTCCAGGGCCTTTTCTGCCTTGCCGGCACCGCCGGTCGCTTCCTCGTCGCGAAGGCCGAGGACCCCGCCGACCACCTCGGCGAAGAGCCGCTGCAGGGCTGCCTTGTCGGCCTCGGAGAGTCCGCCGGCATTGACGAGCTTCACCGCCTCGAAGAGATGGGCGATGGCTACCGGGGTGTTGAGGTCGTCGCAGAGGGCCTCCTCAACGGCCTCGATGATGGCCGCAACGGGGGCGGAAGGAGATCCCTCGACTGCGCTCGGGATAACAGAACCCAGGATCCGCCAGGCGTCCATCAGGCGCTTGTAGCCCTTCTCCGCGGCCGCGAGGGCGTCGTTGGAGAAATCGAGCGTGGAGCGATAATGGGCCTGGAGGATGAAAAAGCGGATCGTCATCGGGGAGTAGGCGCGCTCGAGCTTCGGGTGCTTCCCGGAGAAGAGCTCCGGCAGGGTGATGAAGTTCCCGAGGGATTTGCCCATCTTCTGCCCGTTGATGGTGATCATGTTGTTGTGGACCCAGTAATGAACGCCTCGGGTGCCGCGGGAAGCGACATTCTGGGCGATTTCGCATTCATGGTGCGGGAACATGAGGTCCATGCCGCCGCCGTGGATGTCGAACTCGGAGCCGAGGTATTTCTCGCCCATGACCGAGCACTCGAGGTGCCAGCCCGGGAAGCCCTCGCCCCAGGGAGAAGGCCAGCGCATGATGTGTTCGGGCTCGGCTTTTTTCCAGATGGCGAAATCGTACGGGGCCTTCTTGTCGGACTGCCCGTCCAGGGCGCGGGTCCCTTCGAGCGTGGCGTCGAGGCTGCGGCCGGAGAGAATGCCATAGTGGTGGTCCCGGTTGTACTTCTCGACGTCGAAATAGACGGAGCCGTTGGACTCGTAGGCATAGCCGGCAGCAAGGATCTTCTTGACCGCCTCGATCTGCTCGATGATGTGACCGGACGCCCGGGGCTCGATGGACGGCGGCAGCACGTTGAGCTGGCGCATGGCCTCGTGGTAGCGTTCGGTGTAGTACTGGACGACCTCCATCGGTTCCAGTTCCTCCAGCCGGGCCTTCTTCGCGATCTTGTCCTCGCCCTCGTCGGCGTCGTGCTCGAGATGGCCGACGTCGGTGATGTTGCGGACATAGCGGACTTTGTAGCCCAGATGCTTCAGCAGGCGGAACAGGACGTCGTAGGTCACGCCCGGACGGGCATGGCCGAGATGGGCGTCACCGTAGACCGTCGGGCCGCAGACATACATGCCGACATGGCCTTCGTGGATCGGTTGGAACAGTTCCTTGGTGCGGGTGAGAGTATTGGTCAGATAGAGGGGTCTCATATCAAATCTTCAATTATTTACGGACACGGACGTGGAGTCTGCGGGCAGGCTTCGGGGCCCCGGCGGCTTCTTCATAGTCAGGCATGGTCACCTTCGTGGCGCCGTAGCGGCCGGTAGCCAGACCCTCCGTCGTGAACTCGATGACGTAGATGGTCGTTTCGATACCGGGATTATAGACCCCGATATACTCGGCGGGATAAGACGCATTATAGTTGTAGCCGTCCAGCGTGCCGGAGCTCTCCAGCTCATCGAGATTGTCGGCCTGATAGGCGGCAGCCATTCCGGCGACGGTGCCTCCGTAATAATAATCCAGGTCATCCTGCGTATTCTCTTCCACCCAGTATTCCTGAATGCCGGGGAGATTCACCTCGACCTCGATGTAGAGGTCGCCATCATCCTCGATAATGTCGCCGACCAGCTTAACGCTCCAGTTGCTCTGGAGGACCATTTCGGGAACTTCCGGATTGTCCGGATCATCCGGATCCGGGTCGTCCGGGTCGTCTCCGGTTTCCTCGTAGCGGCCGAGATACTCAGCCGTCCAGGCGGCGTTCTTCGTGATGGGACCCATCAGCTTCGCCTCGGTCTCTTCCTCCTCTTCGCCGTCACGCAGGACGATATGCTTGCGGACCGGGCGGGCGGCTCTGACCTTACGCTCATAGCGGGAATGGATCTTCCGGTCGATTCGGGCCTTCTGGGCCATGATCTGCTGCAGTTCGTGGCCATCCACGGTAATGCTGGAGATATTGTACTCGCCGGTGAGGTTGCCGTCCTCGGTGAGGCCGACGATCAGGACATCGTAGGCGCCGTTGTCCATGGCGTCGAAGTCGGCGAAATTGTACTCGGCGTCATTCATGAAGTCGGCGAGGGTAAAGTCGACTTCTATTCCGAATAACTCATAGAGCATGGCGTAATACTCGTACGCCTGCTTCGGATAGGAGCCCGTGGCGATCATCGCCTCTTCCAGCTCGTCGGTAGCGATGGAATCCTTCTCATAGACATCAAAGGTATAGAGGATGTCACCCGTACCGTTGACGGCGATGCGGTCATACATCTCAGGGTCGTCCGGATCATCCGGGTCATCCGGGTCGTCGGGATCCTCTTCGCAGGCGGCGAGGACTTCCTTCTGGTAGCCGTAGCGCTTGGTGGATTTACCGTTCTCGTCGAACTCCATAATGTAGATGCCGTGCTCGCCGGCCTCGCCGTCATAGTCGAAGTAGAACTCTTCGTCGGCCGTGGAGAAGATGATTTCAGGTATGGTATATCCCTCTTTCAGAGCCTCGGCGATGGATTCTTCCATGGCGTCAATCAGGCCGCTGAAGCCGCCGACCTCGGCCAGATCCGCATCCGTCATGGCCATGATCCAGAAATACTGGATACCGGGCAGGTTGATATCCACGTCATAATAGGGATCACTGCCATAGTAGTACGGCTCACCGAGCAGCGTAACCGTCCAGTCGGATACAAAGTTGAAGCCTTCGAAACCGGGATCTTCATTGGGGTCCGGCTTGTTGGGATTGTCCGGGTTGTTGGGATCCTCATAGGAGTTGACCTTCACATCGAAGCGAACCTCGTTGTTCTTGGGACTCACCGTCGCGCCATTGGCGCCCTTGAGGACGATCACGGCCTGGTATTTATCCTGACCGGGGTCGAAATTCCTGGCCAGGGCGATTTCGGCCTGGACGCTGGTCTCGCCGGCGGGGATGCTGACCGTCTCGTCGAAAACGAGCTGATCCGCCGTCATGGGGATGAAGCCGTCCGGCACGTTCCGGTCGACACCGAGGGTCGCCGTCACGACGGAAGAGGCTTTCTCTGAAAGAATGACGGTAACTGTCGCAACGCCGTTCTCAAACGACGAGGCGCTGGCGCTCAGGGCAATCGTCGGGACGGAATTGTTATCCTTCTCATCCTTGTTGCAGGAAACAAGGGCAACAAGGGACATCGTCACAAGGACGAGGAGTGAAAAAAGTTTTTTCATATTATTCTGCTTGTGATTCTCGGTAATGCAAAAGTTTTGCAAGTTAGAAATTATTTCGCATCTATCCAATTTTTCGTATTTTTGCACTATGATATTGATTGACGGAAAAAAGATAGCGGCCGATCTGAGGGCCGCCCTGGCGGAGAAGGTGGCGACCTTCCCGGAAAAATATGGCCGCGTGCCGCATCTGGTGGTTGTCCGCGTCGGCGAGGACCCGGCGAGCGTGGTGTATGTCCGCAACAAGGCCAGGGCCTGTGACGCGGTCGGCATCCGCAACACGACCCTCGTGCAGGACGAGAACATCACCGAAGAAGCCCTGCTGGAGCTGATCCGCAGCCTCAACGCCGACCCGGAAGTGGACGGCATTCTCGTCCAGCTCCCCCTCCCGAAGCACATCCGCGAGTCCAAGGTCATCGAGACCATCGCCCGGGAGAAGGACGTCGACGGCTTCCATCCCTACAACGTCGCCGGCCTCTGGCAGAAGACCCCGCATATGAATCCCTGCACCCCCGCCGGCATCATGAAGCTGCTGGACGCCATCGGTGTGGACCCGAAGGGCAAGCGCGCCGTCGTCGTCGGCCGAAGCAACATCGTCGGCCTGCCGGTCGCGAAGATGCTGCTGGACCGCCACGCCACCGTCACCCTCTGTCACACCCGGACCGTCGACATGCCGTCCGTGACCCGTGAGGCCGAAATCCTCGTCGTGGCCGCCGGTCGCGCCCGCGTGGTCACCGCCAACATGGTCTCCGAGGGCGCCGTCGTCATCGACGTCGGCATGAACACCGACCCTGAAACGGGCAAACTCTGCGGCGACGTCGACTTCGACGCCGTGGCGCAGAAAGCCGGTGCCATCACCCCGGTCCCCGGCGGCGTCGGCCCCATGACCATCGCCTGCCTGATGGAAAACACGGTTGAGTGCTTCCTGGCCCGGTTCGCTTAAAAAAATAAGATGCCTCGCGGGCATCTTATTTTTTTTCAAAGCAGCGTTTGAAGTAGGGCACCTTCATCATCTGGCGGAAGAGCCAGGGCTGGATGGTGTAGGAGAAGATGACCGTCGTCGCCATGCCGATGAGGGCCGTCAGACCGATGGAACTGATGGACGGATGGACGGCAAAGAGCAGCGAGCACATCACGATCAGCAGCACGATGGCCGAGAAGAAGATGGCGCTCTTGTGCCAGACGAGAAGCTTGCTGGAGCCGCTGCGGGCGATGGCCAGCAGGCCCTCCATCACGAAGATGCTGTAATCCACGCCGATACCGAAGATGAAGGTCGAGATGACAATGTTGATGAGGTTGAACTGCAGCCCCAGCAGCACCATGGCGCCCTGGACGACATACCAGCTCAGGGCCATCGGGATGAACGACAGGATGGCGCTCCAGATGCTCTTGAAGGAAATCAGCAGCACCAGCAGCACGAAGATTGAGGAGATCTCCACGGCCAGGTCGAAGTCGCGGTGGACAATCTCCACCATGTCGCGGATGTAGTACATCGGGTCGACAGCAATGGCGTGGTCGCTCATGCCTTTGTCCGTCACGGTGTCGCTGATGATGTCCTTTTCCTCCATCGTCGAGCACTGCACGGGCGTAAACACGAGGAAGCGGCCCTCACAGCACTCGATGAAATTGGAGGTCACCGACTCCGGGAAAAGCCCGCTTTCATAGACGTTGAAGGTCTCGTCCTCGTCGTATTCCGTATCCAACAGCTCGTTGAAGAGAAGGAATTCACTGTTGTAACCGGCCTCCCGGGCAGCCTGGCGGAGGACACTCCGCGTCTGCGCCTTCTTCTCGGGCGTCCAGTATTCATTCCAGGCGGCGATACGTTCACGCTGCTCCTCCTCCGGGATGAAGATCTTGGAGGTCACGCCGGAATAATTGTGGACAATGCCGAGGTCCTGGAGGGAATCTACCTTCCGGATAATCTGCCGGTTGTAGGCCAGCGCTTCGTCAAGGGTCGGCGCCGAGGCGGCATAATAGGCGTTGATGCTGTCCCGGTTGTAGTTCATGTCGGCAAAAAGCTTCTCGCTGCGAAGCGTCTCCTCTTCGAAGTAGCTGAGGTTCCGCAGATCCTTGTCGAAGCTGATTTTCGGGGAGAAGCAGATGCAGACGACGGTCACGATGCCGATGATGATCATCGGGATCTTTCGCTTGTCGATACTGTAAGCACTGATGCGGTCGATGATACGGAAAGCCTTCTTGTTCTTGCCGGTATCGCCCTTCGGAAGGAAGTGCGGCAGGAAGATGAGGGCGAAAAGGGTGCTCCCGAACAGGGCCAGCGAGGCGAAAATGCCGAAGTCGCGAAGCAGCTCGGACTGGGTGAAGATGAGGCCACAGAAGGCGCCCATCGTCGTCAGCACGCCGAGAACCACGGGCGTCGACTCATCCTGTAGCACCTTTTCGGGATCGCCGATATACTTGAAGTGCGTGATGATATGCAGGCAGTAACTGAGCGCCACGCCGAGGATGATGGCGCCGATGCCCATCGCCAACAGCGACAGACCGCCCTTGATCCAGTAGACGCAGGCCAGCGCGAAGGCCATGCCGTAGAGCACCGGCAGAAGCTGGAACGGAATAACCTTCCAGTCCTTGAAACAGAGGGTAATCAGGAACAGGATGACCAGCAGGGAGATGCCGATCGTCACGAGGAGATCCTTTTTGATGCGGGATGAATTGTTGACGCTGCGCACCGGGGCGCCATGGAAGAAAACCTCCACGTCGTCATGGGACGCATTGAAAGACGCCGCCTCCTCCCATAGCATCTGCACGAGGTCCGTGCCGGCGCCCGTGTCCGTCGAAATGAAGGACGGGGAGATGAACAGGTAAGCCACGGTCGTGTCCGTCGACACGAGATGGCTGTCCATCAGCGTGAACGAGCCCACGCCCGAGTTCGCGGCGATACCGTCGACGAAAGCCTGCCGGAGCCCCAGGGGATCGGTCTCCGCCACTTCATAGAGAAGCGGGTCCTCGGCGGCCTCGAGATTCCACTGCATCTGCTCCGCAGCATGCTCCGGCGTAATCAGGGAATCGAACTGGGCATAGACCCGGGTATCCACGAAGGTCGGGAGATGGGCGACGATGGCGTCCTTGATCTCCATCAGGTCGATATCCTCAGCATTGTAGAGCATGCCGTCGATGTTGTGCGAGAGGGAATCCCGCCGGAGGAGCGTCTCGGCGAACTCGTCCGTGCACTCGATGAGGCGGTCGAGTTCCACGCCCTGCGAACGGTCGCGCGCCGCAATCTGCACGAAGATCTTGTCCTTGACCCGGAGGCTGCCGAAGGCCAGGCCCTTCTCCGAAGAGCCCGTGGATGGAATCAGTTTGGTGATGTCTTCCTCGAAACGGACCTTGAGGCCGAACCAGACGAACACCAGCGTCGTGACGACGATGGTCAGGTACATCAGGATCCGGTGACGCTCGAAAAAGCGATACAGCGGGACAAATATCTTATGCATTCAGCGCTTAGGTTCAGTACAAGAGACAAAGATAAGAAAAAAATCTTACTTCTCTTTCCGTTTCGACCAAAGGGCGTTCATATCTTCCAGTGTCTTGCCCTTGGTCTCCGGAACAATCTTCCAGACGAAGAGCGCTGCGGCCAGGCAGATCACGCCGTAGAGAGCGTAGGCGAAGCAATGACCGAAACTGTCTCCCATCGAACCCAGGCTCATGTTGTACATGGGCACGAAGGTGCTGGAAACGATGAAATTGAAGATCCACTGGAAAGCGACGGCAATGGCGGTCGCCTGGCTGCGAATCGTGTTCGGAAAGATCTCGGAAATGTAGACCCAGCAGATCGGACCCCAGCTGAACATGAAGCAGGCACTGTAGATCATGATGCTGATGACCGGAATCAGGGCCGGGAGCGCGACGACATTCGACAGAGCCACGCCGAGGGCGCCGACGGCCATGCCGAGCGAGCCCGTGATCAGCAGCGGCTTTCGGCCAAGCTTCTCCACCGTAAACACCGCCACGAGCGTGAACGAGATGTTGATCACGCCCATGATGACCGTAAAGAGCATGTTGTTCGACACGCCCATGGACTCGAAGATGCGCGGAGCGAAATAGAGCACGGCGTTGATACCGATAATCTGCTGGAAGACGGAGAGCATGCAGCCGATGAAGACCACGAGAACGCCGTACTTGAACAGCTTTTCAGTCTTTTCAACGGCCGTTGCCTTGATATCCGCCAGGATCTCGCGGGCCTTCGCCTCGCCGTTGATGCGGGTAAGGACGGCGAGGGCTTTCCCGTCCTGGCCGTTCAGGGCCAGATAACGCGGGGTTTCCGGCACCAGCAGGATCAGCAGGGCGAAAAGGCCCGCCGGGACCGCCTCGGAGACGAACATGACGCGCCAGCCGATGCTGTTGGTCCAGGCGACGACGTCCGGATCGTTCGCATGGGACTTGACGATGAGGAAGTTGACGAAATAGACCACCAGCTGGCCGAAAATGATGGCAAACTGGTTCCATGAAACGAGCGTACCGCGTTTCGAGGCCGGGGAAATCTCGGCGATATACATCGGGCAGAGCGCCGAGGCGATGCCGACGCCGATGCCGCCGAGGATGCGGTAGAGGTTGAACGCCACCAGCAGGCTCTTCGACGGAACGCCGTACTCGAAGAAGAGGAATTCCGGGTCGTAGGAACCCAGGGCGCTCAGCAGGAAGAGGATACCCGCCACAAAGAGGGATTTCTTGCGGCCGAGGCGGGAGGCCAGAATGCCCGACAGGAGCGCGCCGATGACGCAGCCGATGAGGGCGCTGGAGCTGGTGAATCCGTGCCAGGAGTCGGTGTAGGTGAAATCACCTGCGCTCTCGAAAAAGGCCTGCAGGCCCTTTTCCGCGCCGGAAATCACCGCCGTGTCATAGCCGAAGAGCAGGCCGCCGAGCACGGCGACGAGCACGATGCCGAACAGATAGCCGGCGCTGCCTTTACTTTGCATACAGATTCAGGTAAGTTTCACACAGTTCCTGCTTGCCGGAGGCGGCGACGGGCTCGCCATGGGCCTTGGCGTAGTCGTAGAGGTCCTCCAGCGTGGCCTTTCCCTCCTCGAACTGCTTGCCGAGACCGCTGTCGAAGGAGGCGTAACGCTCCTTGACCATCGCGGGCAGCGGGCTCTCCTCGAGAATGGCCGCGGCGTTCAGCAGGGCGTGGGCCATGGCGTCCATCGCGCTGATGTGGGCGATGAAGATGTCCTCGGGATCGGTGGAGGAGCGGCGGAGCTTGGCGTCGAAGTTGGTGCCGCCGTCCTTGAAGCCGCCGTTGCGGATGATCTGGATCATCGCCTGGGTGAGATCGTACGGGTCCACCGGGAACTGGTCGGTATCCCAGCCGTTCTGGGCGTCGCCGCGGTTGGCGTCGATGCTGCCGAGGAAGCCGTTGTCCACGGCCACGGTGAGCTCATGCTCGAAGGTGTGGCCGGCGAGGGTGGCGTGGTTGACCTCGATGTTGACCTTGAAGTCCTTGTCCAGTCCGTTGGCGCGGAGGAATCCGATTACAGTCTCCGTGTCGACATCGTACTGGTGCTTGGTCGGCTCCATCGGCTTGGGCTCGATCAGGAAGGTGCCCTTGAAGCCCTTGGCGCGGGCATAGTCGCGGGCGGCGGTGAGGAGCTTGGCGAGGTGGTCCTTCTCGCGCTGCATCTGGGTGTTGAGCAGCGTGTAATAACCTTCGCGGCCGCCCCAGAAGACGTAGTTCGAGCCGCCGAGCTTGATGGTGGCGTCGAGGGCGTTCTTGATCTGGACGGCAGCGCGGGCGACGATGTCGAACTGCGGATTGGTGCCGGCGCCGTTCATGTAGCGCTTGTGACCGAAGACATTGGCCGTGCCCCAGAGGTTCCTGATACCGGTTTCTTTCATTTTCACGAGCAGGTAGTCCGTGATGTCCTTGAGGCGGGCCTCATATTCGGCGATGTCGTCCGTGTCTTCGATGAGGTCGACGTCGTGGAAGCAGAAATAGCCGATGCCGAGCTTTGACATGATCTCGAAGCCGGCGTCCGCCTTGGCGCGGGCGCGGCAGTAGGGGCATTCGCCCTTGTCCCACTCGTAGGAGCGGGTCTGGCCGCCGAACGGGTCGCCGGAGGCCTGGCCGAGGCTGTGCCACCACGCGAGGGCGAATTTAAACCAGTCTTTCATGGGTTTACCCATCACCACGCGCTCGGCGTCATAATAATGGAATGCCAGCGGGTTCTTGCTTGCAGGACCCTCAAAGCCGATCTTTCCGATCTGCGGGAAATACTCTTTTGCCATGGTTATTGTGTTTTAACGATTTCTTTCCAACGTTCATAGGCCTCGCGATAGGCCTCGCGATGCTCCGGGAGGACGACAGCCAGGCGCTCCAGCGTCGCGAAGGCCTCGTCGTGGTCCTTGTAGATGCCCGCGCCGATGCCCGCGCCCTTGGCCGCTCCGGCCGCTCCGTCGGTGTCGTAGAGCTCGATCGTCGCGCCGCTGACGCCGGCGAGGGTGTCGCGGAAGACCTGGGATTGGAACATGTTGGCGAGGCCGGCATGGATCCGGTCCACCTTCATGCCCATCGCCTCCATGATCTCGATGCCGTACTGGAACGAGAAGACGATACCTTCCTGCGCTGCGCGGACGAGGTGCCGCCGGTCGTGGGTGTTGAAATTGACGCCATGGACGCTGCAGCCCGTCTCGCGGTTCCCCAGCATGCGCTCGGCGCCGTTGCCGAACGGAAGGATGGAAACGCCCTCCGAGCCGATTGGGATCTCCTCGGCGATGTCGTTCATCTCCACATACGAGATGCCCGCCGGCGAGATGTTGCGCCGGACCCAGGAATTGAGGATGCCGGTGCCGTTGATGCAAAGGAGCACGCCAAGACGAGGGTCCGCGGCGGTATGGTTGACGTGGGCGAAGCTGTTGACGCGGCTCTGCGGGTCGTATGCGACCTGGCCGAGCACGCCGTAGACGACGCCGGAGGTGCCGGCCGTCGAGGCGATTTCGCCGGGATTGAAGACATTGAGTGACAGGGCGTTGTTGGGCTGGTCGCCGGCGCGGTAGGTCACCGGGATGCCCTCGACAAGGCCGAGGGATTCCGCGGCGGCCCGGGTCAGCGTGCCCTGGACGCCGAAAGTCGGCTTGACCTGCGGGAGCACCGTCTCGTCGAAGCCGAAATGCTTCAGCAGTTCCTGACAGGGCCGGTTCTTCGCGAAGTCCCAGAAGATGCCCTCTGAGAGGCCGCTGACGGTCGTCGCCGGCACGCCCGTAAGGCGCATGGCGATATAGTCTCCGGGCAGCATGACCTTCCAGATGCGGTCGAAAAGCTCGGGTTCATTTTCCTTGACCCAGGCCAGTTTCGCGGCGGTGAAGTTGCCGGGGGAATTCAGCAGATGGCTCAGGCAGAAATCGCTGCCGAGGGCCTCAAAGGCCTCCTGTCCATACGGAACGGCGCGCGAGTCGCACCAGATGATGGACGGGCGCAGGAGCGCCAGGTCCTTGTCGATGCAGACGAGGCCGTGCATCTGGTAGGAGATGCCGATGGCCCTCACCTGGTCGGGCGTAAAGGCCTTCGCCTCCAGCGTCGCCCGGGACCGAATCTGCTCAAGCACATCAGCCGTGGCGAGCTTGAGATTGCCCATCCACATCGCCGGATCCTGCTCCGCCCAGCCGGGCTTCTTGGACAGGATCGGCGCCTCCGTCTTCGGATAAAACGCCGACGCGACGCACTTCCCGCTCTCCGCCTCCACCAGCGAGGCCTTGACGGACGAGCTTCCTATATCGTAACCCAGTAGAAACATATATTGCTAAAAGGATTTAACCATTCATCCACAAAGATAAGGATTTTTCGTCGAAAGTTGTTCACCTCCAGCCTTTTTTTATGATTAACCCCTCCCCTGCCGACGCAGGGAAGGGGCCCAAACCAAAACAAAAAGGGGCGGCCGCCTCGCGGCCTCGCCGCCCCTCCCCCTTTCACCCAAAGCTTATGAAAGGAGTAAAATATTCTTACTCAGCGACGCAGCGGACATTGCCACCACGGCCTTTACGTTCCGTCCGGTAGCCAACAAAACTTCCATCCGAGTAAAGGCACTTCGCGTATTCTCCGCTTTCTCCGTATGCTTGCCATATCAAAGCTCTACCGCCGGCATAAGCATAATCGCTATTGTTTTGAGTACGATAACCGGCCAACGGGAAATACGTATATCCAGTCGTAGTGGGGTTAAGATCATCATAATCCACGCCGAGCTTTAGCCAATGATGAGTAGCATTCAAGGCATAACCAGCAAGGCCCGTTTTATCTGTAACACCCTTATCCCAAAGATCATCGGTGCTGCTTGCGAAAATTGGAAGCTTCCATCCGGGAGGGCAAGGATCGTTTTCGTTCTTTACACTACCCCATAGGCTGCTTGAGTGATCAGTTGACCAGTCTTTCGTTCCATCGCCATCACCACCGGTCTGAACAAAAGAATTCGGATATTTATATATGTCAGCACTCGCGGTCGCCGCTCTCGTATTGACTGTGCCAAAAACTGCCGCGGATGAAGAATTATACTCTCCAAGTAAGTTTCCAGGTCCAGGGAATGGATCCTTTCGGCCCCACTGATAAAACAAGCCACAAGATGTAACATCTATGTCAGTATCTGCATCGCCTTCAGCAATCACCAATGCGCCCAAGTTACGGTCCATCATACGAACTTTTGAAACTCCTCCGTAAGTACTGGAAGAAATGGACGTAGTTGGAATCCAAATATGCCAACTCCAGAGGACATCGCCACTGCTGTTCTTCGCCGCGATGAGGGCATTTCCGGCATGAATAGTCTCAGGCGTTTTGAAGCAAATCTCATAATAATCATTTGCTGTCTGCTTATCATAATCAACCGCTGCTATTATGTCACCATCAGAAGGGGCAACCGCCGTGTTTTGAGTAGACCAAAGAACTTCGACAGAGGCAATCTTCCCAACTCCAGTAGTTCCTTTCCCCTTATACGCCTTAAATTTGAACACCTTATTTGCATTGGCAGCATTACTTCCATCCACAATATAACAGTTTGCTGACGCGGTTTTACTCAAATCGTATTCACTTCCATCTGCCGGTAGACCTATCGTTGAATCGTGCTTTGCCGGCGGGGTATAAGTATATAAACGGCTTGTAATATTCCCAAGATTCAAAACTTCACCCGCGTGAACAGTCTTGGGTGTAGAAGTGCTGACTCGTTGCACTTCATCACCTCCGGCATTTAAAAACTTAATCGTAAAACCGTTAGTAAAATTGACACCACTATAACTGACGTTATACCTATCTACCGCACCAACACCACTCGTCAAATATATGTAGTTAACGGTAGTCCCGTCTGTTGCAGGAACGGATGTATAGGTTGTCGATGCAGCAGGCGTTCCAGAACCGTTACCTGGTTTCCAATAATAACACCTCGGATCTTTATCCTTATCTTGACGAATACGAGCCTGGTATACATCATAAGCAACAGCCTCTCCATTATTTCCACTAAAAACAGCTGTCGCAAAATCATCCGGTGCAGAATCATCGGACACAGTATATGCAATTATTGCGCTCAGATGGTAAAACACGAATGTGCTGCCCACATTACAAGCGCCCATCAACAAGTTTTTTGTGTCATTGAAACGACATTCATAATACATATTACTTCCAGTAGGCACTGCACTTGCAGGATACTGGGCATAATACTGGCTCACCACATCGGGAGTTCGATCATAAGGAGCCATATAAGTCATTTTAATCGTCGCGGTTTTTCCATCAGCACTGATATCTCCTGCTTGTAACGTGACCATCTGGAATGTGGCGCCGTCCTTCCCTCCGTGAATCATTATTTCATCACCGATTTCCCATTCAGTTTTGCCATTGGAGACATCCAGTGAGACCTTTGAATCTGGAGTTTCGTCTGCAATCACGCAGGTAAAGGTCATTGTCCTTTCAGAGGATTCAGGTTCGTTAATATCTATTACCTTGTTGCAAGAAAAAGCTAAAAGGACCACTCCAACTAAAAGTATATTATTCGTCTGTTTCATATCATAATCCTCCTTTATTCAGTATCCCAATCAATATCGCTTCCATCAACTAAGCCAAAATCCGTGATGGAATTACTGGGAACATTCCCACTGAGACAGATATTGTGCTCCAAATCAATTATGAACACATCTGACTGTGGTGCGAAATAAGTAGTTCTTTGTTTCATAGTGTTAGTGTTTTATTTGTGTTTTTGTTATATCGTTTTAGTGTTTTTTGGGTCTCGTACTTACAAATTTACCAAGCGAGAAGTGTCGTTTTACCCACAATTAAGGTAAAATACTGCACAATTTGCGAAAAAACCGGCTTTCAGACACGTCTAGGGCCGAATGGTTTTTAATTAATTTTATTATTAATCACCTTACAATTTGAATGCACCTCCTCCCAGCAAGACTCCTGATGCTCGATCAGGTCGGGCATGACGGAGAGAGCGGAAAGGCTTTGGTGCGTTCTATGGAAGTTACTGATAATCACCACATTACGCAAAATACTATGGGCAATTTTACCTATAGTACTTTGTATAAATCACTGATTACTAAATAATTGCGTAGAACGGCTCGCTGTCCGAAGGTGAGGAGGAAGCACCGGAGGACAAAAAAGACCCCACGGACAATGCCGTGGGGTGACGAAAAAAGACCCCACGGACAATGCCGTGGGGTGACGATTATAGTCCAGTAAAGGAAATCTTGTAGATCTTGGAGGTGCTGCCGTCGTCGGCCATCCAGACGCAATTACGGGCATGGTCGACGCAGACCGATTCAGGGTTGCCGATGAACTTGATGTCGTAGATGGCCTTGAGCTTGGTCACGTCGCCGTCGAAGACGAAGAGCTTGAAGGCCTCGGAGTCGGTGACCCACAGGAGATCCGTCGTCTCATCGTAGAAGAGGTCGCCCACTTCCGTGATGCCGGGCGCGATCTGCCCGAGCTGCTTCTTCCAGACCTTGGACCAGGTCGTGCCGCTCTTGGAATATTTCCACAGCGTAGCCCCGCTCTGAGCGCCGAGATAGAGGTCGCCCTTGTGCCAGGCGATGCCCTCCATGCCGGAATTCCCCATGTTCGCCGCCTCTTCCACCTCGATGACGGTCTTATAGGTGTTATAGGTCGGTGCAGCGATGTAATACACCTTGCGCGGCTCGATGGCGAGGTAGAGATCGCCCGTTGCGGGATCCATCGTAACGCCTTCCATATCCGCGTCGTGGGTCCACTGGGTCGCCGGCGTAATCGCCGACACGTCGCCGTCGATGTTGGTGAACTTGTAGAGGTAGCCCTCGTCGCCGACACCCCAGAGGAAATCTTTGTCCTTGCTGAGGTGGAGACCGGAGAGCTCGACCACCTGCGAAGTCTCAAAGACAATTCTCTTGTAGCTGCCCATCACCGGCATGCCCGCCTCGTTGGTAAACTCGGCCTGATTGAGGGAGATGCAGCGGACGGTACCGCCCTGCGCGGCCTTCTGGGAAGAACGGGAAGAGCTCTCACCGTTCACGAAGATGCCGTAGCCCTGGTTGTTGGCGGAGTCCATGTGGGAGTTCCAGATCTTGGTCTCGGAACCGGCGCTGACATAGTATCCCGTGGCGTCGATGTAGCCGGTGTACGGGAACCAAACTTTGGGATTGCCGATGGCGAAAGCCTTGCCGGAAGCGTACTGCCAGCCCTCGGTGCCGGACAGGGCGTCCGTCGAGAAGAGGGCGGTCACATCCTCGCGCATCGGGACCTTGTAGCCCGGAGGGCAGGGATCGTAGATGGTCTTGGTGGTCTTGTCACCCCAGGCGCTGGCATCCACGGAAGCCATCCAGGTGCCGGAATTGTAGGCGAAAGTCGTCGGGTTGGCGATGGACTCGGCGAGGGACATGGTGCCAGCCACTTTCGTCGCGGGCGTCTCGCACGGGAACGGGTCCTTGCGGCCCCACTGGTAGAGCAGGCCATAGGAATCCGGACCGGCGGAAGCGGACGCATCCTCCAAGGCGCCGAGGTTGCGGCTCATCATGGTGTACCAGGACAGGCCGTAGAGGTCGCCGCCGGGAGCGGTCTTCGGCATCCAGATGTGCCAGCTCCAGAGGATCTGGCCGGAAGCATCCTTCGCCGCCACGAGCGCATTGCCGCTCTTGAAGGAAGAGGCCGTCGCGAAGGTGATATAGTTGCCGGACACGCCGATCTTGTCGATCATGCCGCTGGCGGTCTCCCACAGCACCTCAACGCTGGCGACCGTGCCCACGGAGGTGGTGGAATTGCCCTTCACCGCCTTGAACTTGTAATTACCGGCGGTCGTGACGATATAGCAGTTGGCGGTCTCCGAAGAACCGAGATCCTGGCAGGAAGAAGCATCGGGGCCTTCGCCGGTGCCGGTCCCCGGATTATCGCCGGGATTCGTCCCGGGATTATCCGGCGTACTGCCGTTCATCAGCTGGCGGAGCGCCTTGCGGAGGGTACCCTCGTCGTCATCCTCGCGGTATTCCCAGACGAGGCAGCCGAGCATACCCTTGCTCTTGAGGTATTCCACGCGGTAGCCGATAGACTCGACATCCTCGTAGCTCGCGTACATGACGCCGGCGGCATCGCCCAGGTAGCAGCTCTTGCTCGGTTCGTCCCACCAGCGCTTGTTGTAGCCGGCAACGCTCTTGCCGCTGACCGTACCCTTTTCCAGCGCCTCACGGGCTTCGGCATAGGAGACGGAAGAAGGATAGACATTGCCATCGCCATGGCCGTAGAAGCCGATGCCGTAGTTCATGCGGTCGTAAGGAACGCCCTGACGGTCATGGTACCGCTCGATGCAGTCGGCACCGCCCTTGCTGTTGGCAAAGCGAGAGCTGGTGTACAGCGGCGAATTGTGGCGCTGCTTGGAGGGGTCGGAGGGGTTGGGATCGCCCATGGAATAGGTCATCACATTGATGTAATCCACCCACTCGAGCACCGCCTTGGCATCCATATATTTCCCGTCATAGTCGTCGGAAGCCGCTGCATAGCTGATGAGTTTGTCCTTGCCCAGGGCTTCGCGAAGGTCCTTCACCAGCGTCGTGAAGTTGGCCCTGTCAGCCGGATCGGCGCCGTTGTAATAGATGGAACCGTCACTCTGGGTGGTCTTGGCCGCATAGGTCGGATACTCCCAGTCGAGGTCGACGCCGTCGAGGCCGTATTCATTGCAGATGCGGACGCACTCGCTGCAGAAGAGGGCGCGTTTGGTGTCATCCTTGGCCATCTCGGAGAATCCGTCGGCGTTCTTGCCCCAGCCGCCGATGAACAGCAGCACCTTCAGCTCGGGATAACTGCTCTTGTAGGCCACGATCCGGCGCAGATAGTCCGGGCCCGGGGACTTGATTTCCAGGCCGCCGTCGCCAGTCTTCGGATTAACGAAGCGGGCGTGGCCGACATTGATGTGCGTGAAGCACTTCACATCCTCCAGCGTCGGGAAGACGCTGCTCGGCGTATACTCTGTAAAATAGGCGACGATCAACGGCGTCTGTCCGAGACGGGCGAGGCGTTCCTGATCGGCATCGGACGGCGGATCCTCCGGCTTGTTGGGATCTTCTTTGTTCGGATCCCCTTGATTGGGATCTTCTTTGTTGGGGTCCTCATTGTCCGGCGGGGGCGGCGGAATCACCGCTTCTTCCTCCTTGCTCCCGCAGCCGCTCACCAGAGCGGGTACTCCGGTCAGGCAAAGGCCCAGCAATAGCACTCTGAACAGTTTCATAGGTTAAGTTTTTGTGTTATGGCACCTGCCAGGCCGGTCAGGGCCTGGCAGACGTAAATAGAGAGATTATTCGACGATGCAGCGGATCGAGGCCAGGCGGGCCTTCGGCGCGGAGCCGTTGCCGAGATAGGTACCCTTGTCGAAACGGAGGTCGGCACCATAAGCCTTGGCTGCGTTACCACGGGCCGTCCAGTAGAGCGTACGGACGCCCACCTTGGCCATACCGCCGACGGAATAGTCGTCGCGGTAGCCCGCGATCGGGAACACGGCGGCCGGATCGCCCAGGGTGAGCCAGCCGTTGGTACCGTCGATGGACCAGCCGGCCTGAGCGGACAGGTCGCTGCTCCAGAACGGCAGCTGCGTATCACGCGGAGGTACACGGTAGCCGACCGGGCACGGGTCGTAGATGGTCTTGGCGAGATCCTGCCAGAGGGTCTCGTCATCCACGAGCATCCAGTTGCCGTTGTCGACATGACCGAGCAGGCGCGGATTCGCGATGCCCTCCTCGAGGGAAATCATACCCGGAGCGACCTCCTCGTCCATTCCGGCCCAGGTAGCGATGCTGTTGGCCAGCGCCGTATGGGAGTTCGTGAACGGATCCTTGCGGCCCCACTGGTAGACCAGGCCGTAGCTCAGCGGATCGACCGGTTCGGCACCGGCTTCCGTCGCCACGAGAGCGCCGAGGTTGCGGTCCATCAGGGCCTTGCCCATGATGCCGCCGTACTCGGAAGTCTGGATAGTCGTTGCGGGGACCCACAGATGCCAGCTCCAGAGAATCTTTCCTTCGCTGTCAAGGGCCGCAATGACCGCATTGCCGGGACGGAGCGTATCCGGAGTCTTGATGATCATGTAGTCCTCGGCGTAGTCGGCGGAAGCGATCACGCTGCCGGCCTCCACCTCACTGGCGTCATTCCAGGTCTCCCAGAGGACGGTGGCGTCCTCGATGTCCAGGATGTAGCTGTTCGGTTCATTGCCGTAGACAGCCTTGAACTTGTAGGAACCCGGAGCGGTGATGACGTAGCAGTTGGCGTTGCCGTCCTGGTCCAGATCCTTGACGTCGGAAGAGAACGGGTCGATATACTCCTCGATGTCCGCGGAGACATTGCCCAGGTCCTTGACGGTACCGTGGCTGACCGATTCTTCCTCGTGGGTCTTGAGGATGGCGACGTAGCCGTCACCCTTCTTGAACTTGATCGTATAGCCCGCCTCGAACTGGAGTCCGGCAGGGACAAAGATCGTATTCAGACCGGAAGTGAACGGCATGTCGATGGTCAGGACCGGATCGTTGACATACTGGGAGTAATTCTGCTCGTTCGGGGTGAGCTTCACCTGGTAGACGCCGTAACCGACCGTCTCTTTCTTGTTGCCGAAGAAGGTGAAGGAATCATAGTTGCCCTCCGCGGTAAAGCTGATGGCCGCGTTCAGGTCGACGAAATTGAACTTGTCGTCCGCCGTATTGAAGGCCGCCATGAGGGGACGGTTGGTGGCGTTGAACTGCGTGTAGAAGAAGCAGTGCTTGAGATTGTTGACCGCCTCGGCGGGATAGCCGGCATAGAGCGTGCTGGAGACATCCTCGCGCGTGTAAGGCTTGAGGTTGTCGACCGTCAGGGTCGCCGTCTTGCCGTCGGAGGAGATATCCCCCGCCGACAGGGTCACGATGACCTGGTCGGCGGCGTATTCACCGTGGACCGCAATCTTATCGCCGGCCGCCCAGGCCGTCTTCCCGGAAATGCTGTTTTCCGGGAGGACGAACGTGAGGGTCTTGGTCACAGGCTGAACTTCTTCCTTCGGGTTGGTGGTGTCATCAACCGGGTCGTTGTTGTCCTTCTCTCCGCAGGAAACGGCGATCAGAAGGCCCGACAGGATAACGAATGCTGTTTTGTAGATAGCTTTCATAAGTCAGTCTTTTTATTCTTCATCCCAATTCATCGGAGCGGTGTACTCGTACCATTCGAGGATGGCGGAGCCGGACTTGTCGACACCGACGTACATATTGATCTTCGAGCCCCACTTGACGCTGCGCAGGAGGGTTTCGGACGTGTCGAAGCTGCCGGCTTCGGCGGCATCCGCACCATCTTGCTTGACCAGGTAGGTGACGTGGCAGTATTCGCTGCCGCTCGGATCGAACTTGTAGGTAATCTCGATGGGCTGGCTCCAATCCACATTCGTGTAGCCGCTGATGCTCGGCTTGTTGCCGTCGCCGGCCGCATTGAAGTCGAAGCTGCACTTGCCGTCCACCGGACGGATGTCGAATTTCAACTCGCAGCTTTCATCGAAGCAGAACCAGTGACGGACACGGATGGCTTCGGCGGCGGCGGGATCGGCCGTGAGTTCTTTCCAGCGGAAGGTGTAGGTACCGAACGCCATGCTGCCGTTATGGAGACGGCTCTTGGCGGCGAACAGGGTACCGACATCCTGGGTATACACCGGCGGATTGGCCCAGTCGGACTCCCATGCACCGAGTGCGTCGTTGTTCATGACGACGCGCACCGGCTCGATCTTGAAGGCCTGCTTGATGATGACTTCCTTCTCGGCGACGGCGTCGTCCGGGTCGGCGGCCACGGTCTTCAAGGTGATGGAACCCTGACGGAGACCGTCCGTGGTGTTATTCGTGAGCGTGATAGTGATCGTATCGTCACCGTCGTGACCCGTGGGGTTGTCGATGGTGAACCAGTCGCCGTTGGCTTCCGCCGTCCACTTGGCATTGGAAACAACGTTGAGCGTCGCGGTGGCCTGGTCATAGCCCGTACGGATCTCAAAGGTCTCGGGATCGAGCTGGACACCGTCCTGGGTGACCTTGATCACGGCACGCTCCTCGCCGTTGCGGTCATAGACCGCGATATTGGCGTAACGCTTTTCACCGGTATTCTCCTCGACGGTTACCGTGGCGGTGCCGTCCAGTTCGCCGGTCTCACCGTCGCTGACGGCCAGCCAGTCGGTCTCGCCGTCAGCCTCGGGGAGGATCTTGACGCTCCACTTCTGGTTGGTGTTGATGTGGATGGTCAGGTCACCGCCGGCCTTTTCGATATCCAGACCGCCTTCGATGTCAGCCTCGGGGACACGCAGGTAGGCGATACCCTTCTGGTATACCGTCACCTTCTTGCCCACGAGGTAACCGCTGGCGATTTCGATATAGTCGACGCGATCGTCCAGGGAAGTATTGTCATAGTACTGGACCTTGACGGTCGTGCTCTCGCCCTGACCGATATGCACGAGCTCGGGATCAACGGCTTCGCCGTCTTCCTGCTCGATGATGCACCAGTCCGGATGATAGCTGCGGATGGTCCATGGATGGGAAGACTTCACGACAATCGTGAAAGGCTTCGCGGAAACGGCGTCGAGGTTGTACTCGCTTTCCACGCGATAGCGCAGCTCGACGATGTCCTCCGGGTCCATTCCCTTCTCTTCCTTGGACTCGCAGGCGGTCAGCCCTGTCGTAAGGGCTGCCGCAGCAAGGAACATATATAAAATCTTTTTCATGTCGGAACAGGATTAATCGTTGATGACAATTAATTCGCAACTCTTGACGACGAAGTAGGTTTCGTCCGTGGAACCGCTGTTGAACACGCCAACATAGGTTTCACCCACCAGGTCATTGCCGTAGAACGGGTTCATGCACAGAGCCTGGCAGCGGATCTCGCCGTCGAAGATGAAGTCCATGTGGAGATGGGCCGGGTTGGTCTCATCCGGATAGATGTCCATCTCGTAGGAAGACATGCCGCTGAGCTCGTCCGCGTCAATGTCGTAGGACTTGCTCATATAGCTGTCCGATTCCGTATTGAGGCCATGACCGCCCTCGACGGTGCCTTCGGCGCGCAGACGGGTCTTGCCGATGGTCAGCCAGTTGTACAGCTGGGCACCCCAGCCGTCACCGGCCACCTTATTGACATACCACATCTGGCCGCCGGCCTCGAATCCGGCGTCTTCAATCTCAAGAATCAGCTTACCGTAGCGCATGCCGTTCTTCAGGACAATCCGGGAAAGATCTCCCTCCGTCACGGTAACATAGCCGTCGTTATCCATCGTGCAGTTGCCTGCGAATTCGAAATTCGTTCCCTGCGTCAGGATGACGGAGTTGCTGACATCGCCGTACTTGGTATCGACGGGTTTGATCGTGATGACGGCCGTCTGGTCGACAAAGTACTTGTTCCACTTGGCCGTTACCTTCACCTGCGAGTCACTGACCCTGGTGGCGGTAAAGCCCGGATTGTCACTCTCGACCTTCCAGTCCATCGTGGCGTCGACACCGAGAAGAATCTCGCCGCCCTCGCCGGGAACCGTCGAATCCTCAACCTCGAGGAATTCGAGGGTCTGGCCCTTCTGACGGACCATACGCTCTATTTTCTCGTCACCGGAAATGACGGTAATGGTCGCCGTACGAACGACAGATTCGTTCTTCTCGGCCGTGGCCGTAACGGTCGTAGCCTTCAGGGCGCCGTCCGTGGTGCCTTCGGTCACGCTCAGCGTCAGCCACTCCTGGTCGGAGCTGGCCGTCCAGGATTGGTTGCTCTCGACCGTGAACTGCTGGGCTTCGCCGGCGGTCGCGAAATCGTGGTCGAGCGGCGTGACAGTCAGCTGGCCCTTGCGGAGCTGGGTAATGACGATGGAATAGGATTTCGACGTATTCTCTCCCTTGACCGTCACCGTAGCCTTGCGGTCCACGATTTCGGTATTCGCTACGGCCGTGATGCGGACGTCTTCGGAGAGGGAGGACACGGCGCTGGAGGCCGGCGTAACGGTCAGCCAGTCCGCGTCGGCGGTAACCGTCCACGGGGTCGTGGAAGCTACCGTGAAGGAAATGGCCTGCGGCTTCAGGGCCTGGATCGTATAGGATTCAAGCGCGTCGCAATCCAGTTTGATAGCGGCGATGGCCTCTTCTTCGGTCATCTGCGTGTCGATCTCTTCCAGCTTGCAGGAATAGACCAGCAGGGAAGCGAAAGACAGGCAGGCGGCTATTTTGAAAATGCTTTTCATATTGCTTTCATTTTATACGATTAGACCACTACCATCCGGGATTCTGGGGACCCAGGTTGGTATTGCAGAACAGTTCGGACTGAGGGATCGGGTAGAGGTACATGCGGTCGGCCCAGGTGCGGCTTTCCACTTTCATGCGGCTGTACGTCTTGCCCTCGGCGCCCTTGATAATCTGGACACCGCTGATTTCCTTCTGGGTCTCGGGGCCGATTTTCCAGCGGCGGACATCCCAGAAACGGTGATCCTCGAAGGCGAATTCGACACGCCACTCACGCTGGACGGCGGCCTGGAAGGCATCGTGGCCGGCCACAGTCACGTCGGGCATGCCGGCGTTGGCACGGATCTGGTTGAGAGCGGCGCGGGCGCTCAGGTGGAGCTCCGCGTTGGTGGCGTCCGGATCATTGAAGTACTCGTTGGCAGCTTCGGCATAGGTCATGAGGGCCTCCGCATAGCGGTAGACAATCCAGCTGTGCTTCTGGCCGACCTCGGCCTCGGGCGTAAAGTCGGAGTTCTCCATGATATAGCGGCGCAGGTAGTAACCGGTCGGGGTACCGAGATCCTGACGGGTGGCGGAGTAGTCCGCACCGCCGACGAAGGTCTCGATCGTGGAGCCCTTGAGCGCCATGCCGTCGGCGAGGATGGCCCGTACAAAGCGCGGATCACGGCCCTCGTAAGGCTTGGTGATGTCAAAGGCGGGATCATCGGTCTGCCATCCCTCCTCCGTCAGGGTGATGTCATACCCACCCAGCGTCTGGAAGGCGTCGACCAGGTTCTGCGTCGGATAGGTGCCGGACATGGAAGTCCGATTACCCATCGTGAAGCGTACCGGGAAATTGTACTTCTCGAAGCTGTTGCTTTCCGAACGCATGATCTGCATGATCACTTCCGGAGAGCTGTTGCCAGCGGCGTTGGCGGTCTCGTTCGGATCCAGCGTGTAGAGGCCGGATTCGATGAGGTCCTGGGCGGCTTTGGCGGCCTTCAGCCATTTCTCCTTGTCGTTGTTCGTATTGAACAGCGGGCTGGCGGCATAGAGCAGGGCCTTGGTCTTGACGGCCATGGCGAAGCCCCTGGTGACACGTCCGTACTCGGAGTCGAGCATATTCATGTAGGAATCCGGGAGCTTCAGGATGCAGGTGTCGCACTCCTCGACGATGAAATCGACCACTTCGTCGAAGGGAGTCTTGTGGATGGAGTTGGCTTCATCCACGGACAGCATCTTCAGCGGCATGGGGATGTCACCGTAGCGGCGGGCCAGTTCGAAGAGATAGTAGGCGCGGAGCGTCCGGGCCTCATAGGGATAGAGGGCCAGGTGCTGCTGCCACTGGTTGTACTTGGAGTCGTACTGGTAACGGGAAATGTCGATCTCCTTGATGGACTCGAGGAACTCGTTGGCGGAACGGATGCCGTTGTAGAGGCTCCACTTCGAGTCAACGGTCTGCAGGGCCGACCAGTTGCCGTTGTTGTAGCGCTGGACCGTGGCGGACGGATCGCCGAATTCGGCATCGTCGGAGCCGCAGTCACGCATCGCATCGGAGATGTCGACGATATCCTTGTTCGGCATGTAGCCGTAGACGTTCGTCAGCATCTTCTGGATGTTGCTGTAGGTCTTGTACATATCTTCGCGGTTGTAGAGGGACGACGTTTCGTCGAAGTCCAGATAGTTACAACCGGTGAGCAGCAAGGCTGCAGAGAGAATGTATAAATACTTTTTCATAGCTCGTATCCCGGTTTAGAAGTTGAACTTGACGCCGGCCCAGATGACCCGCGTGGTGGGATAATAAGCGCCCAGCTGTTCCGGATCCGCGAACTCGATGCCGTCCATGCAGAACAGGTTGGTGCCGTTCAGGGAGACGGTCGCGTCGCAGATCTTCAGGAGACTGCGGGGAATCGTATAGGAAACGCCGATGTTGCGGAGCTTGAGGAAGGAGCCGTCGCGATACCACAGGGAGTTGCTGCGATAGTTGTTGTCACCGTCGAGGGTGGTCAGTCGCGGCATGGTGGCATTGGCGGCATTCTCAGGCGTCCAGGGGGTCTCCCGGTTGAGGAAGGTCTTGGAAATCGTGCTGTTGCCGGTGAGCGGCTGGTACAGCGGAGAATCCAGGAGGCTTACCGTGACACCGGTCACGCCCTGGAAGTCGGCGAAGAACTGGAAGCCCTTGTAGCCGGCGTGGAGGCCGAAACCGTACTGGAACATCGGGGTGCTGGAGCCGAACATCTTGACGCGGTCCTGGTTGTCGATCACGCCGTCGTTGTTCTGGTCGCGGTACTTCAGGTCACCGGGACGGACTTCGCCGAAGGTCTGCTTCGGGGAGTTATTGATCTCGGTCTGGTCCTGGAAGAAGCCGATCACCTCGAGGCCATAGCACTGGCCGACGGGGTTGCCCTTATGATAGAGGTATTCGTAGGCCTGGTATGCCTGGCCGTCGTCCACCACTTCCGTGAAGAGCCAGCCGCCGTTGGCGTAGACGCCGTACTCGAAGTCACCGCGTTTCTCGTCCCAGGAGAGGGAGAGATCGATGCCCTTGTACTTGTTCTCGCCGAGGCTCTGCTCGCTGATACCGATACCAATGACTTCGGAGACGTTGGAAGGTTCGATGAGAATCTTCGTGCGGTCTTCCATGAAGCCGTCGACACGGGCGGAGAGGCGGTTGCCGAAGAGGCGGGTCTCGAAGCCGAGGTTCATCGTGGCGGCCTGCTCGGGAGCGAGCGTGAGGGCGGCCATGTCACCTTCGGCGCGGCCGGAATAACCGGACGGAGCGGTACCGAAGTTGTAGCTATGGCCGTTGCTCGAGCCATAAGCCTGGCGCCAGAGCTCGTGCTCGAGGTCGCCGTCGCTGCCGGAGAGACCGTAGGAACCGTAGACCTTGACGTAAGGCTCGGTCGATACGATGCCGGCGACGTTGATGGCCGGATAGAAGTTGAATCGGTTGTCAGGAGCCAGGTAGGCGGAACCGGAATAGTTCGCGACCACGTCGACGAACACGCGGTTCTTCCAGGAATAGCTGGCCGTACCGATGTATTCCTGCGTCTTGGTGGACGCGTTGCGCTCCGCCTCGATCCAGGAACGCTGGCGGTAGGCGGCGTGGCCTTCCACATGGTGGTCGCCGAACGTACGGACGTAATTGATCTTGCCGTTGATTTCGAACTTCATCGACAAGCTGCTGAACCAGTGGCTGTAATCGAGGGTCTTCGAGTTGGTGCCGTAGTAGTTAAGGTTGTCACCTACCAGTTCGGCATACTGGAACTCCTTCTGCGCGACCTCGGTCATCTTGCCGATGTAGTCGAAAGCTACGGCCGCATCGGCGGAAAGGCCGGGCACGAGGTCGCTGAAATCCTGGCGCAGGGTCATGTCGGCCAACACCTTCGGGTGAGAGTACATGGCCATACCGGATTCCTGGAACAGGGCGACCGGGTTGTTGCTGCCGTAGATGGCGGAACCGCCGTAGGTGCCGTCGGCGTGCTTGATCGGGAACGCAGCGGAAGGAATCTTGTAAAGAAGCTTCTCGATGCGGTTGCTGCGCAGGTAGTACGGCTTGTTGTCTTCGGACAGGCGGGCCATGACGCCGATCTTCATCGCCGTGGAGTTGGTGATGTTGACGTCAACGTTGGCGCGGATGCCGAGGCGGTTGTCATAGACATGGGCGTTGTAGCGGTCGTCCGAGGAAGGATTGACGTACATCGCATTGTCCTTGAGATAATCCACGGCCGCGAAATAACGGAAGTTCTTGCTGCCGCCGGTGAAGGTAAACTGGGCGCGGTGGCTGTCTCCGTGGTTGCGGAAGATCTGGCCCCACCAGTCCACGTTCGGATAGGCATAGGGATCGGCATTCGTATAGAAACCGTTCAGGTCGGCGTTGGTATAGCGGGGGGCGATACCGTCCAGCGTACTGGCCTGGTTCATATAGTAAGCATAGGTATACGAATCGGCGAATTCCGGGGTGCGGGTCGCCGTCGACAGACCAAACTGATACTTGGCCGTGACCTTGAGCGCCGTGGCCTGGCCACGTTTGGTCGTGATCATGACGACACCGTTGGCGCCTTTCACGCCATAGAGCGCGGCGGCGGCAGCGTCCTTCAGGACCGTAACTTCTTCGATCTCAAGACCGGTCAGGTCGTCCAGTTCCCGGGGGAAGCCGTCGACGAGGATCAGCGGGCTGTGGCTGTGAAGGCGGAGCTTCGACTGATTTTCGTCACTGCGGCCGGTTCCCTGCTTCACGAGGAGGCCGGAGAACTGTCCGTAGAGAGCCTTGGCGATGTCCACCTCAGGGCTGCGGTCGAACGTGGAAGCGCCGAGTGACGCATTCCCGCCCGCACCCAGACCGAACTGGTTGCCAAGCACGATGGAATCCATCTGCGAAGGGGTGAGGTACTCGTTCTGGGCGAAAGCCGCCGTACCCACCATAAGCAGAGGAAGAATAATATATGTATAGATTCTTTTCATCTTCGGGTACATTTAAAGATTACCAACCCGGATTCTGTGTCATGCCGTATCCCTTGTTGATTTCAACGGCAGGGATAGGAGCCAGATACCACTTGGTGTCCCAGGAATTGTACCATACACGGCCCGGATAGGCATCCACGACCTTGTAGGTAAAGCTGGTGGCGTTCTTTTGCTTGTTGCCCACCACTTCGAGGCCCTTGAGCTTCGTCGTGAAGGCTTCGGTAAGTCCCCAGCGGACCATATCGAACCAGCGGACCTCCTCGAAACCGAACTCGAGTTCGCGTTCGAGGATGAGGGCGTCGCGGAACTGTTCCTTGGTCATGCCATCGGCGAGACCGGGCAGGCCGACGCGGGCGCGCACGGCGTTGACCCAGGCATAAGCCGTAGCATCAGGACCGCCGTTGGACTCGTTGTAGGCCTCGGCCGCGTTGAGGAGCACCTCGGCGTAACGCATCATGCACCAGTGCGGAGCCACATTGCGGTCGGCATTTTCCTGCATGATGAACTTCATCTGGAGGAAGCCGGTGTTGCCTTCCTGATGGTTCGGGCTCTTGGCGTTGGTGTAGGTCGAGCCGACGACACCGTTCTTCCAGATGTCTCCCGGAACGCAGAGGTTCTCATAGAGACGCGGGTCGCGGGTCTCCATGCCCGTCGGCTTGCCATCCACAATCAGGTCGCCGTTGACGGCGTCCGGCTTGAAGAACGGCATGCGGTCGGCACCGAGTGCATTCGGATTGCTCCAGTCGAAGTCCTCCGGGAACGGCGTACCGTCGGCATACGGGAACTTGTTGACCCAGTTGAGGGTACCGGAGCAGCCAAAGTCATCCTGGAGGTCCATGTTGGAATCATGGTAGCTGGAGGAGTTGCTCTTGCGGATGGAGATAATCTGTTCAATCGTACCGCGCTCGTTGTAAGCCTTGCGATAAGCGAGACGATAATCGCGGGGATTGTAGACTCCGCCGACACCGGTCGGGGTAGCCTGGACGAGACCATAGTAGCCGCCCGCGGCCAGACCGGCCATAAATTCATCGGCAGCAGCCTTGGCGCGGTCCCACAGACCCTTGTCATAGCTCTGACCATAGCGGACATACTTGCCCATGCCGTCCCAGTCGGCGGCAGCCGGATGCCAGGGCTTGTCGGAGTTGAAGGTCGGGGAGGCCGCGAAGCAGAGCACGCGGAGTTTGAGGCCGAGGGCCGCCGCCTTGGTGAAACGGCCGTCATCGTTGACGGGGACCGTCCAGGGCAGTTCCTTCGCGGCCTGGTCGCAGAGGTCGACGATGAATTCCACCGTCTCGGCGAAGGTGTTGCGCGGGAAATGCATGGACTCATCCGTCGTGATCGAATGGTCGATCAGCGGAACGCCGCCGATGTAGCGGAACATGTTGGCATAGGCCACGGCGATGCACATGCGGGCCTCGCCTTTCTTGCGGGCCAGCTCCGTGGCGCTGAAGCCGTTGGAAGACTCGGGAATCCGGTCGGCGTTCTCGAGGAAGAACCAGCCGTAGCGGATGGCGGTGTAGTCCTTCTCGCTGCCGAAGCGATAAGCCTCGCCACCGGCGCCGTCACCGGAAATGTTGGCGCCGAGCGCACCCGTATAATAGAGGTCATTCGGACCGTCACCTTCCGTGTGCTTGTTGGACACGAAGTGGTCCGTGATGGATTCGAGGATATCCTTGCCCATCTTGCTGTCGAAAGAGGAGATCAGGCCGTAGGGCAGGTAGTAGTAAGCCGAAGACAGGACCTTGTCCGCATCCTTGAGGGAGGCAAACAGGGTGTCGAGCGTGGCACCGGAGGTCTCCGGGGCTTCGCTCAGACCCTCGTCACCGAGCTTGAGGCTTTCGCATGCGACCATGGCACCTGCCGTCAGCAGGGCAATCACAAGAGTTTTCATCATCTTTTTCATAGCGCAGCCGGATTAGAAGTTGATGTTGAGGGCGATGTTGTACGTCTTCACGAGCGGGTAGGTACCGTCGGAGTCGCTGGACTTGGCTTCCGGATCCTGCAGGGTCATCTTGGACCAGGTCCAGATGTTGTAACCGGTAAACATGATACCGACGCTGCCGATACCGAGCTTGTCGAAGAACTTGTTGCGGGAGAAGGTGTAGCCGAAGCTCGCGCTCTTCAGACGCAGGTAGCTGGCGTCAACAGTCCAGAGGGTACTGTTCTCGGAGTTCCACGGGTAGTTCGTCTTGGTGAAACGCGGGAGCGTTCCGTCCTCACGGCCGGGCGCCCACGGGTTGTCGTTGTCGATCCAGCTGTTCTCCGCGAAAATCTGGAGGAGTCCGCGGTGGCCGGAGTTCGTGAACGGAATACGGTAGTCGGCGTTCCAGACACGGTTGACGTTCGTCGCGGCAATCCAGTTGAGCTGGAGGTTGAAGCCCTTCCAGCCGAATTTCCAGTTGGAACCGAAAACGTATTCCGGACGGTCCGGATAGCCGGTGTACTTCTTGTCCAGGCCGTCGATGACGCCGTCACCGTTGAGGTCCTTGTACATACAGTCGCCGGGGTAGACCGTCGTGGTCGGCTGCGGCAGGTCCGGATTGAGGCGCTGCACGCCGTTCTCGTCGGTATAGAAGTCGGACTTCTGATAGAGACGCTCGTAGATGTAGAGCAGGTGACGGTTGGTCGGGCCGCCCGTCTGGGCCTGATAAGCATACTCGGGCTCCACTTCGTCCATGAAGACGATCTTGTTGCGGGCGAAGGTCACGTTGGCGTTGAGGTCATAGGTGAAGTCGCCGATATGGTCCCTCCAGCCGAGCTCGACTTCGTAACCGCGGTTGTCCACCTCACCGAGGTTCATGTTCTGCGGCGTGAAAGCGATGATGCCCGGCAGGGAGTTCGGCTTGACGAGGATGCCCGTACGGTGCTCCTTGAAGATATCGCCGGAGAAGTGCAGGCGCTTGTTGAACATGTCAAAGTCGAGACCGATGTTGGACTTGACGGCCGTCTCCCAGGTGATACCCGTGTTACCCGGAGTACCGAGGGTATAGAAAGGAACACCGCTGGAGCCCTTGTTGGTTCCGAAGTAATAGGAACCCGCTTCAGACCAGGTGCCTTCCATATACATGAATCGGGAGGACTGACCGAGGTCGTTACCGACCTTACCGATGGAAGCACGGATCTTGAGGTAGTTGATGAACGGGACGTGTTTCATGAAGTTTTCCTCGGAAATCACCCAACCGACGGAAGCGGACGGGAAGAGACCGTAACGGGTCTTGCCCGGGGCGAAGTTCTCGGAGCCGTTGTAACCGGCGGAGAGGTCGACGAGGTATTTATCGGCGTACCCGTAGGTCACGCGGGCCACGTAGCCCACGTACCCGTTCGGCAGCCAGCCGTAATATTTGGGATAGTAGTCGCGGGACTGGTTGTACAGCAGCAGGCCGCTCACCGCGTGCTTGTGCGCGAACTTGCGCTTGTAGTCGATGCGGGCCTCGAGGTACCAGCTCTTGTCGTCGTCCGAGGACTCGCCGTAGCTCAGGGTGGGCTGGCTGCCGCTGATGACCGGCACGTAGGTGCGGTCGAAGGCCGGGTCGGCCATGTCCAGGCCGGAGTTGTCGGCCCAGGAGGCGTACTCGATGGTCTGGTGGTAACCGCCGGAACCGGAACGCTTCTTCGTGAGGGCCATGTCCGTGTCGTAGCTGCCCTTCACGGAGGCGGAGAGGCCTTCGGTGATGAAGTCCAGCTTCTGGGTGATGGTCATGTCCATCCCGAGGGTGGTCTTGTACTTGGACTGGTAACCGGACCAGTAGTAGTACTCCCAGCCGTTCCACTTCGTGAGGCCGTCCGGCAGGGCGTCATAGGAGACGACCGTGACCGGCATGCCGTTCACGATGCCCGGGGAGGCCGTCGGATGGGCCCACAGCAT
>CAMKRY010000011.1 GCA_946415345.1 uncultured Bacteroidales bacterium
GGAGCTCAACGACCTTGAACGGGAGCTTCTCACCGGCGACGGCCTGCTTGCCGTCCTCCTTGACGAGGTCACGGGTGAAGGCGAAAGCCTCGGTACCGTCCTCGAGGGTGATGGTGGCGTTCTTGTCATTGACAGCGGTCACAGTGCCCTCAACCGTCGAACCGGCGGGATACTTGGCCTCGAGCTCGTCCCAAGGGTTGGGGGTAAGCTGCTTGTGGCCGAGGGAGAGCTTGTGGTTCTGCTCGTCGAAGTCGAGGATGACGACATCGATGACATCACCGCTGGCGACCATCTCGGAAGGATGCTTGATCTTGTTCCAGGAGAGGTCGGAGATGTGGACCAGGCCTTCGACACCATCCTCGAGCTCGGCGAAGACACCGAAGTTCGTAATGTTGCGGACGGTAGCCTTGTGCTGGCTTCCGACAGGATATTTCTCGCGGATGGACTCCCAAGGGTTGGCGGTCAGCTGCTTCAGACCGAGGGACATCTTGCGGGCCTCGCGGTCCAGCGTCAGGACGACAGCCTCGACCTCGTCACCCATCTTGAGGAATTCCTGCGCGCTGTGCAGACGGGGGCTCCAGCTCATTTCGCTGACATGGATCAGACCCTCGACACCGGGCTCGACCTCGACGAATGCGCCGTAGTCGGCGATGGCGACGACCTTACCCTTGACGGTGTCACCGACCTTCACGTCCGCGGAGAGATTCTCCCACGGGTGGGCGGAGAGTTGCTTGAGACCGAGAGCGATGCGCTTCTGCTGCTCGTTGAAATCGAGAACCACGACCTTGATCTTCTCGTCGAGGGCGACGACCTCCTCGGGATGGCTGATGCGGCCCCAGGAGAGATCGGTGATGTGGATGAGACCGTCCACGCCGCCGAGGTCGACGAAGACGCCGTAGTTCGTAATGTTCTTGACGGTGCCTTCGAGGATCTGGCCCTTCTCGAGCTTGGAGATCAGTTCGGCACGCTTGAGCTCCTGAGCTGCCTCGAGGAGCGCCTTGTGGGACACGACGACATTGCGGAACTCCTGGTTGATCTTGACGATCTTGAAGTCCATGGTCGTGTTGACATATACATCGTAGTCGCGGATCGGCTTGATGTCGATCTGGGAACCCGGAAGGAAGGCCTCAATGCCGAACACGTCGACAATCATGCCGCCCTTGGTGCGGGTCTTGACAAATCCCTTGACGATCTCGTCCTTCTCGAAGGCGGCGTTGACCATATCCCAGGATTTGAGTGCGCGGGCTTTCTTGTGAGAGAGAATCAGCTGGCCTTTCTTGTCTTCAGCGGACTCGACATAGACGTCCACCTTGTCACCGACGGCAAGCTCCGGATTGTAGCGGAACTCGGGAGCGGAGATGACACCTTCGCTCTTGGCGCCGATGTTGACGATGACCTCGCGTTTGTTGATAGCGGTGACAACACCTTCGACGACCTCGTTTTCCTTGATGCGGTTGACGGTCTGATCGTAAAGGGCGTCATCTTTTGCACGGTCGAAGCTTTCGGTGGAACCGGCCTCGAACGCATCCCAGTCGAAAGCCTCCGGGGCTACGGACGCATTGACGGGAATCTTGTTGGTTTCTTCTGCCATAATTGTGTTTGGGTTACAAATTAGGAGTTTAACATTATTTTTTGAGCTTTCCGGACAGGGCAAAAAAATGCACGCCCGGGAAAAAGCGTGCAAAGGTATGAAAAAAAAATTGATTTCCAAACCGGAAGCGTAGCTTACAGCAGTTTTTTCTTCTTGAACACGAACCAGACGCAGCCGAAAGTCAGGAACATGATGCCGATGATGATAACCCAGTTCCAGGGCGAGGCGTTCGGATTGTCGCTGTCGATCATGGGCAGGCGGACGTTCATGCCGAAGAAACTCGCGATCAGGGTCGGGGGCATCAGCAGCAGCGAAATCAGCGTGAAGACTTTCATGATGCGGTTCTGGTCGAGGTTGATCAGGCCAAGGACCGTATCTTGCAGATACTCAAGACGTTCGAAGCTAAAGTTCGCATGGTTGATCAGGGAAGAAATATCCTGGAGGAGCACTCCGAGACGGGAGTCCAGTTCCGCAGGAATCTTCGGACTGCGCAAGAGGTTCGAAATCAGGCGCTGCTTGTCGACGACATTCTCGCGGACGAGCATCGCGTTCTCCTGCAGCATGTTGATGTCGAGGATAAAGTCTTCGTTGATGTCTTCCTGCTGGTTCACCCGCTTGCTGTACTGGGTAATCTCCTTGGCCATGAGCTCGATCATATCGGCGTCAAGGTCGACGCGCTGGTCCAGGATGGTCACGAAGACATGATAGCCGGTCGCATACTGTTTCGGGTTCGCCATCATGCGGCGCTGCAGCTCGGTAAGGCTTCGCAGCGGCACCTCACGAAGGGTTGTCAGGCCGTTGCCGACGAGAATGAAGGACACCGCCTCCATCGAATACTCGTCCGGACCCGGAATCATGAAGTTCGTATTGGCGTAGATGGCGTTCTCCTCTTCCCAGAAACGGGAGGAGCTTTCGATTTCCTCCGCCTCCGCGCGGCTTTGGATTTCGACTTCGAAGAATTCTTCTACCGTGTGTTTCTCCTCGCCGGAGGGGGCGAGAAGGTCGATCCAGATCACCTGATCAGGGGTTAAACCCTGAAGGGCGCTCACCGACTGGGCGAGCTCGATCATTCCGTTTTTCTTATAGAAGATGTTGATCATACTGTCATCCTCCATGCTTTTTTGCCCTGCCAGTCGTCAGGACGGGTTGTACCTAAGAACCTGCTGCTACGGATATTGCAGCCCGCAAAGGTAAGTCTTTTCCCCGAAAGGGCCAAAAAAAACAACCTAGGACGGAAGATTTTTCTTGGGAGAGAGCGGAAACGAGAACTCGGGGCGATGGAAAGCACCGCCGCGGTCAGGGGCCATTCCGGACCAGGAATCCTCCTGAAGGGCCGCCAGATACTGTTCCCGGCGCTCATGCCAGTGAACGAGCGTATCGTGGACATAAGCGTATGATGTAATGGCCGAGAAGGACTGCGGCGAAAAGACCACTTCTTCCACGGCGATGAAATCGGGCATGGTCGTGACGTTGCGGGAAGGATTGACGCGGTAAGCGATGCCGTCGTCGCAAGCCTCATAGGTCGTCACCCGCCCCTCGGTCACCTCTTCCACGATATCGAGGAAGGCCTGGATGTCCTCTTCCGCCAGATAGCAGACGCGGTCCTCCTCGATGGCGCGGGCATACGCCTCAGGGCTCGTTTCACAAGCCCACAACCCCCCGCGGATCTCATTGCGGACGGTAATGTAGGACGGAATGTCTTCCTCGCGGAGATCGTCTGCCGTCGCGACCACATGGAACTGCAGCGACGAAGGCGAATCGTTCACCAGGTCGAAATCGCGCATCCGGAGGTCGTGCCGGATCATCTCCAGCATTTCTTCTATCTGTTTTTCCTGTCTTTTTCGCATAAGCTAGGGATGAAAAACCTGGCGGTTCACGATGGAACGACCGAGGGTCAGCTGATCGGCGTATTCGAGGTCGTCCCCGAAGCCGAGACCGCGGGCCAGGGTGCTCACGCGGATGCCGGTGCCGCTGATCTGCCGGTAAATGTAAAAGGCGGTCGTCTCCCCTTCGACGTCGCCGCTGAGCGCCAGGACCACTTCCGCCGTCTCAGGCGCTTCCAGAGCCGAAATCCGCGCCACCAACTCCTTGATGGTCAAGTCGGAAGGGCCCACCCCCGAGAGCGGGGAAATAATGCCGCCGAGGACATGGTAGACGCCGTGGAACTGCCCCGTCGCTTCGATGCTCATGACGTCACGGACATTCTCCACGACGCAGATCAGACGATGATCCCGGCTGCGGTCACCGCAGATGGAACAGAGGTCCCCGTCGGCAATCATCCGGCACTCCCGGCAGTAGCAGGCCTCGTCGCGGAGCCGGTTCACAGCATCGGTGAAATGATGGACGTTCTCCGCCGGCTGCTTCAGCAAGTGCAGGGCCAGCCGCAGCGCGCTCCGCCGTCCGACTCCGGGCAACGATCCGATCGCGTCGACCGCCTCTTCCAGCAGGCGGGAAGGGTAGTTTTCCTTATAGGCCATGGCAGTGATAGCAAATCAATCCCTCCGTCGGGTCGCGCAGAAGGGAAGAAATGACGATGCCTTCCTCGTCGAAGACCTTGCGGAGAATGGTTTCATTGGCCTTGGCGAAACCGCCGACGATGCCGACCGGCGCCGGCTCATACTGGCGGATGCAGCGACGGATGAAGCTCCGGAAATTCTCTTCCACGAGCGCCGTCACATAGTCGCAGCGGCCATATCGCTCCAGGATCCAGGGGGCAAACGAGGCCAGATAGGCCGCCGGACGCTCCCCGCGATAGACTTCTTTCACGACGGTCAGATAGTCCACCGGGAAGGCCGCAGCAAACTCGCCGGCGACGGGCTCCGGAACCAGTCCTTTGAGAAAATCGGCCATAAACTGCCGTCCAAGAGCGACACCCCCGCCTTCATCGCCGAGGATATAACCGGCGGAACGGACATTCCGCACAATCTTTTCCCCGTCGTAGAAGCAGCTGTTGGATCCGGTGCCGAGGATGGCGGCAATGCCCCTCTCCCGCTGGCAGACTGCCCGCGCCGCGCCGAGCAGGTCGGAAGCATATTCCACTTCCGCTCCGGGGCACCGGGAGGCAAAGAAAGCCTTCAGCATAGCAGGCTCGGCCAGCAGACCGGCACCATAAAAATGGATCTCCTTCAGGCCGGGATACGTCGCAAACGCCTCAACGAGACGGCTGTACGTCTCAGCGGGCAGGAGCTCTTCGAGGAGCCCTGCCTGATGGGCGAAATTGATGCCGGGAAGTGTCAGGTCCGTAACGACCTGTCCCCTGTCATTCACCCATTTCCAGGCGCTCTTGGTCGCGCCCGCGTCGACAATCAAAACCATCTCCTTACAGCACTTCGAGGAGTTCGACGACGAATTTCAGCGCGCAGCAGGGAGGAATGGCGCCCTGGGAGCCGGCTTCACCGTAAGCGAGCTGATAAGGGATATAGAGTTCGTACTTGGCGCCTTCGGCCATCAGCTGCAGACCTTCCGTCCAGCCCTTAATCACCTGATTCAGGCCGAAAACGATCGGCTCGCCGCGCTTGTAGGAGCTGTCGAAGATGCGGCCGTCCGTAAAAGTGCCCTCATAGTGGCAGCGGATGCGGTCCGTGGCCTTCGGCTTACGGCCGGTGCCTTCCTTGATCACTTTGTACTGCAGGCCGCTGGCGGTCACCTTGACGCCGTCCTTCTTCGCGTTTTCCGCGAGGAATTTCTCGCCTTCTTCCTTGAAGGCCTTGCCGATTTCGGCCTGTTCGGCCCGGCGGGATTCGTCGAGCTCAGAGAAGAATTTGTCGAGCACCTGCTCAGCCTCTTCCATCGAAAGGGCGGGCTTCCTGCCTTCCAGCATGGCAGCGACACCGGCGGCGAAATCATCGATCTTGACCTCGCGGATACCGGACTGGAGCATGCTCATGCCCATGTTCATGCCAAGGGCGTAACTTTTCTTGTCCATAAATATTGCGTGTTGTTTTGATTCAAGGCCGCAAAGATAGGAATTATTTTCCTATTGCAGCGAATCCCAGAGCGCCTCCATGTCCCGGCGGTCCTTTTTCGTCGGCCGGCCGGTGCCACGGTCGCGCCGCACAAAAAAGGTTTCCACCGGAGCATGGAGTTTCTCCAGCTCGGCCGGATCCGTCAGATTTTCCGCGTACTCAGGCACAAGACTGGCTCCTACGCGGTGTTCCAGCGGTTTCAGCACTTTAAACGAATAGGTCACCATGCCCTTGCGGACGGTGATATGGTCGCCGGGGGCCACGAGTTTCGAGGGCTTGGCATTGGTCTCGGCGACCTTGACCTTGCCGCCCGAGCAGGCGTCGGTGGCCTCGCTCCGGGTCTTGAAGACGCGGATGGCCCAGAGGTATTTGTCAATGCGTACGGAATCAGCCATGGCGGGGTATCATTGTTTCAAGCAGTTGGGTACCTTGTCCCGAAGGTATGAGGAAGAATTCCTCCACTTCCTCGGGGACGAGAATCGCCTCTCCGGCGTGGAGGGTATACTGGGCGTCGTCCCCGGCGGAAGGCAGCTGCAGCAGCGCACTGCCGGAGACGCAGGTATAGAGCAGAAAGCTTTCGGACTCTTCCTGGAAAACGTGCACGGGGTTACCGAGCCGGAATAGCGTCACCTCCATCTGGGGGATGCTGACGAGCTTCTGCGTGGCCTCTTTTCCGCCGTCGGTGCGGCTCAGCAGGCCCTTCTCCCAGGCCTTGAAGTCCACCAGGTCGAAAGCTTCCTCGAGGTGGAGTTCCTTGCCGGCGCCCCAGTCGTGGATGCGGAAGAAAAGATCCGACGCCTCGGAGATCTCCACGATTCGGAGTTTCCCCTTGGCGGCATGGACCATGCCGGGGTCGATCCGGAAAACATCCCCGCGGCGGGCTTTGGTAGCATGGAGCAGTTCCTCCACGGAGCCGTCGATGCAACGGCGGTAGAGCTCCTCCGCTTCCGTATCTTTCTTGAAACCAGTCCAAACGACAGCGTCCTCCCCAGCCTCGGCGATATACCAGAGCGCCGTCCGGCCGAAGGCGTCATAGCGCTGCTCTGCCGTCTCGTCGTCAGGGTTGAGTCGCAGCGAGAGGCGACCGCCCTGCCGGACATCCAGCAGACGAACGGCTATCGGGAACTGCATCCCGTAGAATTCGAAGGAAGTCTCCCCCACCAGACGCTCGAGACAGATCTGCATCAGTTCCGAGAGCGAATTGCCGGCGAGCCAGCCTTCGAGCGCTTCGGTGTCAGTTTCGCCGAGGTCGGCGATGAGAGTTGTTTCGCGTCCCCAGTCCTTTTCCCGGACAACGGGGGCGAAGCGGAAGGGGTAAAGTTTCTTTTCCATAGGCTTACAGGGCGAAATTGCGGGCGGCCCGGCGATAATCCATCGGGGACATGCCGGTAACCCGCTTGAAATACTTTCCGAAGAAGGACTGCGACGGGAAATGTAGTTCCTGGCTGATCTGCAGGACCGTCAGATCGGAGGAGGTCAGCAGGGACTGGGCGTCGAGGATGACATAGCGCTCGATCCAGTCAGTCGCGCTGCGGCCGCTCTGGGCCTTGACGATCGCAGTTATATATTTGGATGTCAAGCACAAGCGGTCGGCGTAGAAATCCATATCCCGGTGCTCGCGATAATGGTCCGCCACCAGGTTGACGAAGTTCAATACGATGTGCGCCTGCCGGTTCGGCGCCTTCAGTAAGGGAGCCTGGCGCGACAGGGAAGCCAGCGAAAGGACCATGGCACGGGTCATCAGGCGGGCGATTTCCATCCGGTACGTAAAGCTTTCGTCCTGGGCGAGCAGGGGCTTGACGCAGCTGATATACGTATTGACGATATGCTTGGTCTCAGCGCTCATTACGTGATAGGGCGCCTGGCGGAAGAACAGCTGGTCACTGAAACTCTCGCCGAAATTGAGGCTCTCGGCGAAGGAGCGGCTGAAGGCGAAAACGGTCGCCTGGAAATCCGGACTGATCTCGGTGATTTCCACGAAACGCATCGGCTGCACCAGCAGGAAGCCGTCGACTTCCATCTTGTGCTCCTCCATGTCGATCCGGCCTTTGATCCATCCCTTCCGGCAAACGGCGAACATTAAATGCTTCATCCGCCAGGGCAGAGCGCCCGGCCGGAAATGGACGGCGGGATTCTCGTAGAAGAGGATATCGTCCCCCACGGCCAGGAAATCTCCGGGGCTGTCCGTGGCGAACACGACATCTTTGAACTGTTCTTCCCTTTTCATTACAGAATTGCTTTGGTTTGACAACAAATTTTGGAATTATTTTCCTTTTTTGCAAGAAAATGTAACAATTCCGACCTCCTTTTCCAACAGCTTGTTATCCCCCTATTTGGGAATGTGCGAAAAAATGTCTACCTTTGCATGCTTAAACTAAAAATGCCCTCTGAAAGAGGGAAGTTTAAAAGAATGACATTGAACCAGCATACGCTCCGCAAAACCCGCACGTTCGCGGGCAAAGGACTCCACACCGGCACTTACTCCAAAATGACCGTAAGCCCTGCCCCTGCAGGCCACGGCATCGTTTTCCGCCGGACCGACCTGGGCGACGACGCCCTCATCCCTGCCCTCGCGGAGTTCGTAACCAGCACAGCCCGCAGCACCACCCTCTCCAAAGGAGAAGCCTCTGTCGCGACGGTGGAGCATATCCTCTCCGCTTTGACCGGCATGGGCGTGGACAACGCCATGATCGACATCGACAACATTGAAGTTCCGATCCTGGACGGCAGTGCCCGTTTCTATGTCGAGGCATTCACCGAAGACGGACTGAAGGACCAGGGCGTCCCCCGTCAGATGCTGACCCTCCCAGAGGCCGTTGAAATCAAGGACGCCGCGACCGGCTCATGGATCAAGATCGAGCCCGCCGAGGCCCCTTCGTGCCAGATTACCGCCGACTTCAACTCCCGCGTGCTGGGCGTACAGACGGCCAGTTGGACCCCGGAAACGGACTATGCCAAAGAAATCGGCGTATGCCGGACCTTTGTCTTTTTCCATGAAATCGAATTCCTCTTCAAAAACGGCCTGATCCGCGGCGGCGACGTCGACAACGCCATCGTCATCGTGGAGCACCCCGTGACAGAGGAACAGATCGCCGAGCTTTCCGGCCTGATCAATAAACCGGCCCTCTCCGTGACGGACGGGGGCTACCTCAACAACCTCGAGCTGCACTTCCCCAACGAGTGCGGCCGGCACAAACTCCTGGACCTCTTGGGCGATCTGCGGCTGTCCGGCGGCTATCTCAATGCCCATGTTACTGCATTCAAGCCGGGCCACACGCTGAACACGAACGCCGCCAAGGCCGTCCGTGCCCTGCTCAAACTGAAGTAAACCCATGACGAAAATCCATCCCCTCGCAACCGTCAGCCCGAAAGCCAAAATCGGCGATAACGTAGAAATCGGCCCTTATGCCGTTGTCTACGACGATGTCACCATCGGTAACGGCACCAAGATTCACCCCCACGCCGTCATTTACGACTACGTCACCATCGGCCAGGATTGCGAGATTTTCCCCGGCGCATCCATCGGCGCCATCCCTCAGGACCTCAAGTTCGACGGCGAAATTACCCATGTCGAAATCGGCGACCGCGTCTCCATCCGTGAATACGTAACCATCAACCGCGGCACCCGTGCCTCCGGAAAGGGCATCACCAAGGTCGGAGATGACACCCTCCTGATGTCCTATGTCCACGTAGCCCACGACTGCAAGATCGGACGCCATTGCATCCTCGTCAGTTATGTCGGCGTCGCCGGCGAGACGGAAGTCGACGACTGGGCCATCATCGGCGGCGGCACCAAATGCCAGCAGTTCTCCCGTATCGGCTGCCACGCCATGGTCGGCGGCACCCTTGGCGTCAACAAGGACATCCCCCCGTACTGCCTCTGCAGCCGGAGCCCGATCGCCTTCGTCGGCATCAACCGGGTCGGCCTGCGCCGCCGCGGCTTCACGGCTGATCAGATCAACAACATCAAGGATATCTACGACACGATCTATTTCCAGGGATACAATATCTCCGACGGTTGCATGAAGGTCGAGCAGGGTTTCGCCCCCTCCGAAGAGCGTGACACCATCCTCAACTTCATCCGCGGATCGAAGAAAGGCATCATCCGCGCCTCGGTGATCAACAAGGGAGAGAGCTTCGAGCTCTAGGCCTGTGCTTCTTGCCAGCGCATATCTCCCTCCCGTAGAATACTTCGCCCTTCTCGCAAGGGACTTTATCCCCGGCTCTCCCGCCGGGGATACATCTATATATATAGAAGCGCGCGAGCACTTCGTCAAGCAGAGCTGGCGCACCCGAAGCCGCATCCTGGGCCCGAACGGCCCCGAAATTCTGCAGGTCCCGATCGTTCACGGCGGGTCGCGCGAAATGCGCGATATCCGCGTGGAATATACGACGCCCTGGATCATCCGGACGGAGCGCGCCCTCGACGCCGCCTACCAGTCCAGTCCCTTCTTCGAGCACTATGCCGACGGCCTTTTCGCCATCCTGGCATCGCAACCGGAGACACTCCTGGAGTTGAATACCGCCCTGACCCGCCACATTCTGGACCGACTCGGCATCGCTGTTCCACTGCGATACACGGAAGAGTATACGCCCGAAGGCTCTCTCCCGGACGATTACCGGAGCCTCATCCATCCCAAACGGGACAACACCGTGTTAAGGGATCTTGGCCTGGGCCGTCCCTATTATCAGGTATTTGCGCACAAATACGGCTTCACGCCGGGCCTCTCTATTCTCGATCTTCTCTTCAACGAGGGGCCCGACGCGATACTCTTCCTGAAACGTCAATAAGTCAGAAAACGGACATTCTCGAAACGGATCATCGCGGGATCGTCGATGGCCCGTTCGGTCTCCGTATAAAAGATCGTGGCATCCTTGACCACAATGTCGTGGATCATGGACAGCCGGCCCTGGGCCTTGACGCCGATGCGGGCGCCCTGGCAGGTCACGCGCTCGATGACGATGTCGCGGAAATCCGGCAAGTAGTTTTCCGTCTCCGGCGCGACATTGTCCTCATAACCGGCCGGCCGGTCGGCATAGGTGGTCTCGAAAACGATGGCCTCGCCGCGGATGTCCGTCATCAGGATGTCACTGATGCGGATATTCTCGCAGCGGCCTCCCCGCTCGGGGGCGCTCTTGAAGCGCAGACCGGTATCGGTGCCACAGAAGGTATTGTGACGCACGGTGATATCTTTCATACCGCCGGCGAAGTCGCTGCCGATCACAAAACCGCCGTGGGCGTGATAGACCGTATTGTATTCGACGAGCACATTCTCGCAGGGGCCATCCGCAAGGCCTTTCGCGCCGCCGCCCGCCTTGAGGCAGATGCCGTCGTCGCCGACATCTACGGTGCAGCGACGGATGACGACGTTCTTGCTGGCCATGATGTCGATGCCGTCGCCGTTCTGGGCATTCCAGGGACAGCGGACCGTCACGTCTTCGATCAGCACGTCGGTGCAGCGCTGGGGAACGAGATGGAATTTCGGGGCATTTAGCAGCGTCACGCCGCGTACGGTCACACCCTTGCAATCCGTAAAACGAACCAGGTGCGTGCGCATCTTTTCCTGTTTCTTCGCATCATCGGCGATATTCTCCCGGTGCTTCAGGTCAAATGCATACCACAGTTTCCCGTCCTCTGTCACCGTGCCGCCCATGCGCTGATAGTCTGCCCATTCCACGTCGCTGACCTTGCCGCGCTTGACGGGCCGCCACCATTCGCCGTTGCCGTCGATGATGCCTTCGCCCGTGATACTCACGTCATGGCGCTTCGATGCGGAGATGCAGGGACGGACGGATCCATCCTTCAGATACTCCCGCTTGTCCGGAGAGAAAAGCAGCACGGCGCCGCGCTCCAGATGGAGGTCGATCCGATCTTTCAGGACAACGGGACCGGTCAGCCAGATTCCTTCCGGGATGACCAGGGAACCTCCGCCCAGCTTATCAAGTTTCGCGATGGCCTTGGCAATGGCTTCGGTATTGGAAGTGACACCGTCGCCTACACCCCCTAAATCAGCAAGGGACACGCGCTCCTGTGCATGTCCCATAAGTCCCGCGAGCAGTAGGACCGCTGTCGTAAGAAAATGCTTCATAAGGTTCTGTCTTGCGCCCGACTAGAAACGCCAGCCGAGGGTGCAGGTTACATCCCAGAGCGTCCTGACGTTGTGGAGCTCGGGAGAGAAGGTCGTTACCTGGCCATTATCGTCGGTGATATAGTCCGGGTAAGGATAGACGTACTCATCCGGCAGCGTCGTACGGCGCAGGGCAAGGTCGGCGAAGAAGGAGCCGCCGGAGCTGTAGCCAAGACCGAGGGCAATGCTGTTGCGGTTGGAGTCCACATACTCGAAATCGGCGTTCTTCTGCGGGTTCGTCTGGTAGTTGTAGCCGACGCGGAGGGCGATGGCGGGAACCGGTTTCACCTCGAGACCGGCGCGGAACGTATGCGCCGTACCCATATAGCTGGCAATCTCGTGGTTCGTATCGATGAACATGTAACGGTCGTCGCTGTCGTAGCTCGGACGGAAGTCCATCGTGGAATAGTCGCACATCTCATAGTCCGCACTGACCAGCAGCACGCCGAGGGCGCTCCAGGCGGCACCGACATTGAAGCGGTACGGGCTCTTGAGCCGGTAGGTGAAATCATTCTCCGGCGAAGTGCTCTTGGCATTGGCGGAAGAATTGGAGAAATGCGTGTATCCGTCAATCTGATAGCGCTCGTTGATGGTCATGGCAGTCGGGGTCTGGATGGCCGCACCGAGGCGGAGACCGGCGCCCGGAGTCAGGATGAAACCGAACTTGGCATAGATGCCGCTGGCATCCCAGCGAAGGTTCTCGCGCATGCGGGCCTCCCGGAGGGAAACAACCGTGCCGTCGTCAAAAGTAATCGGGATATCGGTGACCGGCGATTCGCGGATATAACTGTCGGAGCGGTAATTCGTCGAAACCATGCCGATGTTCAAACCCATATGCAGGATGTCGCCGAGGTTCATGCCGAAGTTCAGGAGAAGGTCGGTCTTGTTACCGGTGATAAGGCGGCCGTATTCCTGGTTCAGGTCGCTGGCCAGTCCGATGCTGCCGTCGTCGAAAACCGCTTCCGTCGTACCGACATATTGATTGTTCTGGCCGCCGTACGTCGAAATCATACCGGTCTGATAGCCGAGAATCGCACGCCAGGGAGCGTTGGAGTTCTCATAGGCATAGTTGCCGTTCAGGACGTTGGAATACGTGCCGTCGGCAAGGACCGCCATCTCACCCATGAAAGAGGTATTCGAATTGATGCCGCTTCCGAACATCTCGCCCAGATAGTTCGCCGCCGAGTTCGCGACGAAACCGAAGCTGAAGTTCTTGATGCCGAACTGGTTGCCCGTGTCGACGTTGATGATCGTACCGATATTGTAGAGATTGAAGCGGGTATGGTTGGTGCTCACTTCATCGTTCATGCCGTCCGTCCCTGTCGTCGTGAAGGAAGAGACGCTGATGTTCGGCGTGATGGTGAACTGCGAATATCCGGCGACCGAGGAACCGGCCGGATTGAGCGTCAGCGATCCGAGGTCGCCGCCGACGGCCGTCAGGGCATTGCCGAGGGCGATGGAACGGGCCGTTCCATTGTAATTGTTCTCACTCAACGTCAGGGCGTCATACATGGTCTGCGCACCGGCGCTTGCCGCAAAGGCGGCCAGGGAGAGGACGAGGGCATATAATCTTTTCATGGTCGTATCGTTTTCAGTTTAACGTCTGCTGGCGCTGCTGCGGGATCCACCGCCACCGCCGCCGCCACGGGAACTGCTGCCGCCGCCGCTGCTGTGGGAGCTGCTGGAGCCGGAGCCGCCGCTGTAGGAACTGCTGCTGCGGGAACTTCCGCTATAGGAGGAACCCCTCGAAGAAGAAGAGGAAGAACCGGACGAACGGGAAGAGCCGGAAGAGCTGCTGCGATAGCTGCCGGAACCGGAGGAAGAGGAGCTGCTGCGGTAATTCGCGGAAGAACTGGTCCTGGAAGAACCGGATGAACTTCTGGAGCTCGAAGAACCGGAGCTGCGATAGCCGCCGGAGGTGCTGCCGCTACTGCTGCTGCGGGAACCGCCGCCGTAATAGCTTCTATTGGAAGAGGAACTGCCGGAAGAAGAACGACTGCCGGAAGAGCGGGAAGTGCTGCTGGACCCGGAACGGACACCGGAGCTACTGGATGAACGGGAGCCGTTGCCCACCGAGGAACGGGAGCCGCTGCTGGAGGAACGGGATGCGCTCGAAGAGGCGCGGGATGCACCGCTAGAAGAGCGGACCGCGGAGCCGTTGGCGCGGGATGCACCGCTAGAAGAGCGGACCGCAGAGCCGTTGGCGCGGGACGCACCGCTGGAAGAGCGGACCGCGGAGCCGTTGGCGCGGGATGCGGAGGAGTTCGCACGACTGGCCGAAGCATTCGAGCGGGAAGCGGAGCCATTCGAACGGACGCTCGACGCGGAACGGTTCTGCCCGGCGGAAGAGCGGGAAACGCTCGTCAGACCGCTGCGGGAGGCGGAAGCCGAACGAACGGCGGCCGCACTGCGGCTCTGACCGCCACCGGTCGTGGAACGGGTCACCGTATTGCCGCGGCCCGTCTTGCGGGCGGTCGTGGATTCGGTACCCATCGGCGTCCGGCGATAGCTGCCGGCTATGTCATTGCGGTCACCCCAGGTGTGAGGGCCCCGGCCGAAGCGGTGTCCGCCGCCATAATAGCCACCCCAGTGGTGACGATGCCCGTAATACCAGGGATCATACCATCCATAGTGGTACCAGGAGTCGTACCAGCCGTAGTGCCAGGGGCTGTAATACCCGTACCAGCCACCATACCAGCCGCCGTACCAGCGGTTGTAATACCAGCTGTCATAATACCAGGGGTCATAATACCAGGGGCTGTACCAGCTGTAGTACCAGGGATCATAGTCCCGCCAGTACCAGTAATCGTAATAGCGGTTCCGGTACCAGGAATAGTACGAATGGTAGCGATTGTTGTAATACCAGGGATCAAAGCCCCAGGAGAACGAGAGACTGTAAGGGGTCCACCAGGAAATGTCACTGACGGTAAAGATGTTGACGTTCGTCGAAGCGGTGTCGAAATTCAGGGACGCGCTGGCGAATGAAGGCGTATAATCAGCCTCCTGGCCGTCAAAAAGTTCCGATGTCCGGGTTTCGGACACCAGGGCCGCGACCTCGGCATCTTCCTGCTCTCGGAGTGCGAGGGTCTCGGCACGGTTCGGTTTAGTATAGTAGATTCCGTCCTGAAATCGCTGGGAATTCGAGGAAGAAAGCTGCACTGTCGTCGCGCAGGACGCCAGTGTGGCCAGCGCTGCCAAGCCGATGAGAAGATGCGTGGTTTTCATAGTTGAATCTCCTATATATTAAAATAATTTCGTATTTTTGTGCGCAAAACGCGGGTACGAATAAAATTGCAATTATCGTACCGACTTGCATTACAAGTGCAATAATAAGAATTTTTTCGATTTTACCCAAGCAATATTATGGCAAAAGAGGTAACCAAACGTGAAGAGAATTATTCCCAGTGGTACAATGACCTGGTGGTCAAGGCCGATCTGGCCGAGCAGTCCGCCGTCCGCGGCTGCATGGTCATCAAGCCCTACGGCTACGCCATCTGGGAGAAGATGCAGCATATCCTGGACGGCATGTTCAAGGAGACCGGCGTCAAGAACGCCTACTTCCCGTTATTCATCCCCAAGTCCTTCTTCAGCCGCGAGGCCGAGCATGTCGCCGGTTTCGCCAAGGAGTGCGCCGTGGTGACGCACCACCGCCTGATGAACGACCCGAACGGGAACGGCATCGTCGTAGACCCGGAAGCCAAACTCGAAGAGGAACTCATCGTCCGCCCGACCTCCGAGACCATCATCTGGAACACCTATAAGAACTGGATCCACAGCTGGCGCGATCTCCCGATCCTCTGCAACCAGTGGTGCAACGTCGTCCGCTGGGAGATGCGCACACGCCTGTTCCTCCGCACGGCCGAATTCCTCTGGCAGGAAGGCCACACCGCCCACGCCACCTCCGCCGAGGCAGAGGCTGAAATGAAGCAGATGGTGGGCGTCTACGCCAAGTTCGCCCGCGAGATTATGGCCCTGCCGGTCGTGGTCGGCCACAAGAGCCCGGGCGAGCGCTTCGCCGGCGCCCTCGACACGATGACCATCGAGGCTATGATGCAGGACGGCAAGGCCCTCCAAGCCGGTACGTCCCACTTCCTCGGCCAGAATTTCGCCAAGAGCTTCGACGTCCAGTTCACCAACAAGGAAGGCAAGCAGGACTTCGTCTGGGCGACCTCCTGGGGCGTGAGCACCCGTCTGATGGGCGCGCTGATCATGGCCCACGGTGACGACAACGGCCTCGTGCTGCCGCCGGCGCTGGCCCCGATCCAGGTCGTCATGGTCCCGATCTACAAGTCAGACGAAGAGCGCAACGCCGTGCTCGACAAGATGTTCAAGGTAAAGAAAGCCCTCGAGGCAAAGGGCCACAGCGTCGAGGTCGACGACCGCGACAACCTGCGCCCCGGCTTCAAGTTCGCCGAATGGGAGCTCAAGGGCGTCCCGGTGCGGCTGGCCATGGGTCCGCGCGACCTCGAGAACGGCACCGTCGAGGTGCACCGCCGCGATACGATGGAAAAGATCAGCGAGCCGCTGGAGGGTCTTGAGGACCGCATTATCGGTCTGCTCGACGATATCCAGAACAGCATCTACAACCGCGCCCTCGCCTTCCGCGACAGCCAGATCCGCCAGGTCGATACCTGGGAGGAATTCAAGGTCGAGATCGAGAAGGGCGGCTTCCTCCTCTGCCACTGGGACGGTACCGCCGAGACTGAAGCCAAGATTCAGGAAGAGACCAAGGCCACGATCCGCTGCATCCCCGTGGACAGCGCCGTCGTCATGGAAGAAGGCAAGTGCGTCTATTCCGGCAAGCCTTCCCACCAACGTGTTATTTTTGCCCGTTCCTATTAATTAGTCATTTCGAGCGAAGTCGAGAAATCTATAAACAACCATGAAAAGAATCCTTCTCTCCTTAGCAATCCTTGCCGGCATCGGCACTGCCCTTGCCGCCCAGGATGCCCAGACGGCCGCCGCCGAGGCTGCCGCCGCACTGGCCGCCGCCCCCGAGGTTGAAACGCCCGTCCCGGAACCGAGCTACTGGGACAAGTCCGTCAAGACGAACATCACCTTCGCCCAGACCTCGCTGAAGAACTGGGCCGCCGGCGGTTTCGACAACGTCAGCCTCGCCGCCTACGTCGACGCCAACGCCAATTATGCCAAGGACAAACTCAAATGGACCAACCGCCTCCAGCTGGACTACGGTTTCCTCTACTCTGAGGACAAGCCCATCATGCAGAAGGTCAAGGACCAGATCTACTTCCAGAGCAACGGAGCCCTGGATACGCCTGTCAAGAATCTCTTCTATTCGGCTGACTTCAGCTTCAAGACCCAGTTCGGCAACAACTACACTTACGGCACTCCTGCCGTGGCCGACCCCAGCCGGCAGGACTGGAAGGATGCCCGCGTGCTTAAATCCGGCCTTTTCGCTCCGGCGTATGTCACCCTCGGTCTTGGTATCAAGTGGACGCCGAAGCCCTGGTTCACCGCCAACTTCGCGCCCGTAACCGGCGGATTCGTCGTCGTAGATGACCCGCTGCTGCGCAAGACCTACGGCATGGAGCTCCATTCCCGCTATGCCGACATGGACCCGGCCCCGGATCCGATTGAGAACTATATGTACCGCAGTTCCCGTTTCGAGTTCGGTGCCCAGCTCAAGGCCGAGGCCAAGGTCAAGATCAACGACAACTTCGAAGTCAACTCGCAGCTCGTCCTCTTCTCCAACTACCTGAAGAACCCGCAGAACCTGCGTGTCAACTGGGACAACCGCATCTTCTGGAAGCTCGCCAAGTACTTCACGGCGACCTTCTCCACGAGCACGATCTACGACGATACGATCCGCATCTCGAACGATGACCACCCGAACGGCTACCGCACCGTCCAGTACAAGCACATCTTCGAATTCGGCTTCACCTACACCATCGCCAGCAAGAAATAGCCGATGTACCGAAGGGTCGAACCACTGCTGACGGAGCTTCTGGAACCTTTCCGGCCTGCGCCGGAGGAGGAGAATCCGGAAGCTCCGCGCGTTTTGCTCGCCGTCAGCGGCGGCATCGACTCCATGTGCCTGGCGGACATCTTCCGCCATGTAAAATGCATCCCCTTCGCCGTCGCCCACTGCAATTTCCAGCTGCGCGGCGAGGAAGCGGACGCCGACGAGGCCCTGGTGCGGAAATGGACCGCCAAGTACGGCATCCCTTTCCATAGCATCCGCTTCGACACCGAAACCGAGGCGAAACAGCGGGGCGTCAGCATCGAAATGGCCGCCCGGGAGCTTCGCTACGGCTGGTTCAAGTACCTCTGCATCACCAACGGCTACAAGGCCGTCATTACCGCCCACAACGCCAACGACAACGCCGAGACGCTGCTGCTGAACCTTCTCCGCGGCACCGGCATCAAGGGCATGCTCGGCATGTCCATGCGCGGGAAACTGCCCGTCGAAGGCGTGGACATCCCGCTGCTGCGGCCCCTCCTGAAAGTCCCACGCGAGGACATCCGGACCCATGCCAAATGGCACAACGTCCCCTTCCGCGAAGACCGCACCAACGCTGAGGACGTCTATCGCCGCAACCGTCTCCGCAACAACGTTTTCCCGCAGCTGCAGGCCATCAATCCGTCCTTTGTCCTGACCTTTCTGGAGGACATGGAGCGCCTGCGGGTGGTGGATGCCATCGCCGACGACTACTACCTCGCCATGAGCGAACAGTGCCTGGAGGGCGATTCGATCGACATCGACCGCCTGCGGAACATGCCACACTGGGAATACATCCTCTACCGGATTCTCGTGGAAAGGGGTTTCACGCCGGCGGAGGCGAAACTGGCCGAAGACCTGCTCAAGGGCGGACGCCAGATCAGCGGCACGACGATCGGCTGCGGCGACAAGGTCCTCTACGGCGCCTTCGGCAAGCTCGTCATCAGTGAGCCGCGCGATTTCTGGGATGAAGAGCATCCCGTCACCGTCGAGGGACCGGGGACGTATACATTGGGTAACAAGCGGGTTATTGTTTCGGAGGAGCCCTGGGACGCGTCCATGAATCCGCGCCTCAAACGCGGCGGCAATACGCTCATCGCGGACGCCCGTTTCCTCCCCTATCCCTTTACCCTGCGGGGCTGGAAGCACGGCGACTACCTCCGCCCCATCGGCCTCTCCGGCCGGAAAAAGGTCCAGGACCTGTTTACGGATTTGAAGCTGTCCCTGGATCAGAAGCACGAAACGCCCATTCTCGTCAAGAGCGACTGTTTCCGCGACGAGAAAGGCTCCGGCTTCCGGGACCATGTCTCCGCCGTCCTCCCCTACCGCATCGACGCCAAACTCCGCGTCACGCGCGACACCGAGCGCATCATTCGCCTGACCCTGGTCTGACAGCTATGAAACCTACTCCCCTGCAACGCATTCTCCTGGCCCTGATCCCACTCGCGGTCCTTGTCGGACTGCTGGCCATTGACATTGCCATTTTCGGAGCAGATTCCATCCTGGGCGCCTCGCAGGTCGTCCTGCTCGTGGCCTCCGGCATCTGTGTCTGGCTGGCGATGTGGCTATACGACACGCCCTGGAAGGACTTTGAGGCGGCTATCGCCCAAAATTTCGGCGACATCGCCCCTTCGGTGCTGATCCTGTTCCTGATCGGTGCGATTTCCGGCACCTGGACGATGAGCGGCGTAGTACCGGCCTTCATCAGCTACGGTATCGGACTCATCAGTCCGAAGGTCTTCCTGCTGACGGCCTGCCTGCTCTGCGCCGTGGTTTCCGTGATGACGGGATCGTCCTGGACCACGATCGCCACCGTGGGCGTGGCGCTGCTCGGTATCGGCCGGGCCGAGGGTTTCAGCGATGCCCTGACGGCCGGTGCCATCATCTCCGGCGCCTATTTCGGCGACAAGATCTCTCCCCTGTCGGATACGACCGTGCTGGCCTCGTCGGTCAACGGCGTCCCGCTGTTCAGCCACATCCGCTACATGCTCTTCACGACGGTGCCCTCGTTCGTGATTACCCTCGTCATCTTTACCGTGCTTGGCCTGACGCACGGAGGAACCCCCGAAACGGAAATGCAGGTTTATACGTCGGTGCTGGGCAGCCATTTCCACCTGACGCCCTGGCTCCTGCTGGTACCGGCGTTCACGGTCTGGATGATCTGGAAGCGGCAGCCGGCCATCATGGTGCTGGCCCTGTCGGCCCTTGTCGCCACCGTCGCAGCCCTCATTTTCCAGCCGGATATCGTCCGCGGCATCGGCTCAGCCGTCACCTCCGGTTCCGCCGCGAAGGTCCAGTTCTCCGGGGTCGTTCGGATGGTCTATGATTCCGTATCCCTCGAAACGGGCGTAGAGGAAGTGAACCAGCTGCTGGTGACCCGCGGCATGGTCGGCATGCTCAATACGGTCTTCCTGATCCTGTGCGCCATGTGCTTTGGCGCCTGCATGAAGGCGAGCGGCATGATTGCGGACCTGTCCCGCATCCTCGCCCCCCTGACCCGCACCCGTACCGGCCTCGTCGGCTCGACAGTGGTCACGGGCACGGCCCTCAACGGCGTCGTCTCCGACCAGTACCTGGCCATCCTGCTGACCTCTAATATTTATAGGGATTCCTTCGACCGGGAGGGTTACGAGCCCCGTCTCCTGAGCCGGAGCGTGGAAGACTCCGCGACGGTCACCTCGCCGCTCTTCCCCTGGTCGAGCTGCGGCATGACCCAGGCGACCATCCTCTCCGTCCCGACCCTCGCCTACGCGCCCTTCTGCTTCTTCAACCTGCTCTCCCCGCTCCTTTCCATCCTGATCGCCGCCCTCGGCTGGAAAATCGTCAAACCGAAGAGGTAAAAATCCAAACTCGTGCACAAAAAGCCCCTGTTTCATACACGAGTTGGGTGAAAAACCTATACTCGTGTACAAATAAGCCTGTTTTTATACACGGGTTATAAACTCAACAGGAAATCCCGCATCAGGCGGAAGGAGGTCGGGCCGACTTCCTGCCAGAAACGCTCCCAGGTGCCGGCGTGGTCTTCGGCCGTGTCGGAGATGAGGCGGAAACTCAGGAAGGGAATGCCATGGATATGGCAGGTCTGGGCCAGGGCGGCGGATTCCATGTCGACGGCGATGCCGTCCGGGAAGTCCCGGAGGATCCGGTCATGCACCTCGTCCGTATCGACGAACCAGTCGCCGCTGCAGAAAAGACCGGGGCGGGCGCCGAGCCTTTCGGCGACGGCCAGCAGGGCGGGATCGCCCTGGAAACGGGCCGGAAAGCCCTGGATCTGGCCATAGGCATTGCCCTCTCCGTACCAGGCGTCATGGTAAACGATCTCGCGGGAGACAACGGCGTCCAGCCCCTTCAGGGACGGATCTAGCGCTCCGGCGACGCCGGTGGAAAGGAGGCAGTCCGGGTGGCAGTCCCGGATGAGGACCGTGGCGGCGACGGCGGCGTTGACCTTGCCCATGCCGCTGCGGCGAAGATGGACCGTATGGGAGCCGATGGTCCCGTCAGGAGTACCGCCGAGCGCGTTAAGCATCAGGTCGTACTCGCTGTCCATAGCGACGATGATACCGATATTCATAAGCTAGCGAATGAAGGCGAGGATGGCTTCTATATCATTGACAGCGAAGGCTTTCTGCTCGCCGGAAGAGAGGTTCTTGATGTTGATCTGGCCGGCGGCGGCTTCCGTGCTGCCATTGATCGACAGGAAAGGAATCTGCTTGCGGTCGGCGTAGTCGAACTGCTTCTTGAGCTTGGTCGTGTCGGGGTAGATCTCGCAGGAGATGCCGCCCTGACGGAGCTTCGTCACGAGCGGAAGGAGCCAGGCGACCGTCTCGGCATCCATGTTGGCGAAGAGGAGGCGGGTCGTACTGCCGAGGCCCTCGGGGAACTTACCGAGGCCCTGGAGGACGTCGTAGATACGGTCCGCGCCGAAGGAAATGCCGACGCCCGACATATCGGGAAGGCCAAAAATGCCGGTGAGATTGTCGTAACGGCCGCCGCCGCAGATGCTGCCGATCGGGAAATCCTTGGCTTTGACTTCGAAGATGGCGCCGGTATAATAGTTCAATCCACGGGCGAGGGAGAGGTCGATTTCAACCTCGGTACGGATGCCTGCCGCGGCGATGAAGGAGAAGAGTTCCTCCAGTTCGTCGAGGCCCTTGAGGCCGGTCTCGGAGACGAGGCCGGAGGCGCTTCCGCCCTGCATGAGGCCGCGCATGGCGGCGATCTTTTCGGCCGTGGAACCGCTCAGGGCGAGGATCTGCTCGATGACGGCGATGGCTTCCGGGGTCAGGCCGCGCTCGGCCATCTCCTCCTTGACGGCGTCGAGGCCGATCTTGTCGAGTTTGTCGATGGCGACGGTGATGTCGACGACCTTCTCCGGGAAACCGGCGATCTCGGCGAGGCCGGTGAGGACCTTGCGGTTGTTGATCTTGAGGAGGACGTTGACATCCAGCAACGAGAACACGCGGTCCACCATCTGGACGAGCTCCAGCTCGCACAGCTGCGACTTCGAGCCGATGACGTCAACGTCGCACTGGTAGAACTCGCGGTAGCGGCCCTTCTGCGGGCGGTCGGCACGCCAGACCGGCTGGATCTGATAGCGCTTGAACGGGAAGGAAATCTCGTTCTGGTGCTGGACGACGAAACGGGCGAAAGGGACGGTCAAGTCGTAGCGGAGGCCTTTTTCCGGCGGGAGCTCCGCCTTCTCGCCGCTGTTCTGGATGCGGAACAGGAGCTTGTCGCCCTCGTCGCCGTATTTGCCGAGGAGGGTGGAGAGGTTCTCCATGGCCGGGGTCTCGAGCTGGCTGTAGCCGAAGGTGTCGAAGACGCTGCGGATCGTGCTGAAAATGTAATTCCGCTGGGCCATTTCCTGCTGGGAGAAGTCGCGGGTTCCCTTGGGGATGGAAGGTTTCTGTGCCATATATGCTGCTGATCTTTTATTCTTCTAAAAACTTACAATTATAAGCATTATTTACCCTTTTTCCAAAAATGATTCCTATCTTTGCTTGCATCCAAGCACATACGCCATGAAACCTTTCGTCCGCAATCTACTGGCCGTCATCACCGGCATCGCCATCATGTGGCTCATCGCCTTCCTGATCATCACCTTCCTGGTCCGCGGCGTTATCCGTTCGCTTGAACAGCAGCCCGCTCTTCCCGGGAACAGCGTCCTGGTGGTGGATCTGTCTGCCTTCCACATGGGTGAACAGACGACGGACATGCCGGACATCGACTTGCTCAGCGGCATGGTCGGCGCTGAAACGGTCGGTCTCTGGGACGCCTGCGACGCCATCGTGACGGCAGCATACGATCCGACAGTGCGTTGCCTCTACCTCAAGCCCGACGGCGGCGATGCGGGCCCGGCGGCCATGGAGGAACTCCGGGCGGCGGTCACCCTGTTCCATCAGAGCGGCAAGCCGGTGGTTTCCTACCTCCAGAACCCCTCCAACGGCAGCCTCTACCTCGGCACGGCGGCGGACAAGGTGTTCATGACCTCGAGTTACGGCGGCCAGAGCGGCGTGGTCGGCATCTCGACGCAGCTGATCTATCTCAAGGACCTGCTGGACCGCCTCGGCGTGAATGTCCAGCTGATCCGGCACGGCAAATACAAATCGGCCGGCGAAATGTTCGTCCGCAGCAGTTCCAGCCCGGAAAACCTCGAGCAGAACCGGGAAATGGCGGTCTCGCTCTGGGAGTCCCTCTCGGAAGGCATCACCGCTTCCCGCGGCATTTCCGCCGAGCGGCTGGATTCGTTGGTGAGCGGCCTCGGCCTGGTCCTGCCGGAGGATTTCCTCCGCAACGGGCTGGTCGACGAACTGGCCGACAAGAACCAGGTCACGGACTATCTCTGCACCATGACGCAGGTGGAGAGTCCCGACCGACTCAGCCTCATTTCCCTGCCCGATTATATCCGCTACAAACCCCTCGCCGACAAGCGCCAGGGCTGGAAAATCGCCGTCATTTTCATTAACGGCGAACTCGTCGACACGCCCTCGACCGGAACTCTTTCCGGAGACCTGTATGCAGACCTCGTCGAGGCTGCCCGTCTCGACGATTCCGTCAAGGCGGTCGTCCTTCGCGTCAATTCCCCGGGCGGAAGCGTCCTTGCCTCGGACAAGATCCGCGCGGCCGTCGACCTGCTTGGCAAAGAAAAGACCGTCATCGCCTCTTACGGCGACTATGCCGCTTCCGGCGGCTATTGGATCTCGTCCGGTTGTCAGGAGATTTATACCGACGCCATGACACTGACTGGCTCCATCGGCGTCTTCAGCATGATTCCCGATTTCAGCAAGACCGCCAAGGACCTCGTCCACGTCGGCGTCGAGAGCGTCGGCTCCCACCGCCACAGCGACATCATGTCCCTGATGCGCCCGCTGGACAAAGAGGAAATCGCTGCGATGCAGGGTCAGGTCGAAGCCATCTACGGCCGCTTCGTCGAGCTGGTCGCCAGGGGCCGCAACTTGTCGCCCGATTTCGTCGATTCCATCGGCCAGGGCCGCGTCTGGACCGGCTCCAAGGCCCGCGAGCTCGGCCTGGCGGACCAGATCGGCACCCTCCAGGATGCTCTCTTCCGCGCGGCTGTCCTTTCCGGTGGTCCCGAGGACTATATGAGCTGGCAGGTCGTGCAGTATCCCGCCCAGCCGGACATGACGGAAATGCTGCTCTCCATGCTGCAGCAGATGCCCGAGCGCCCGACCGTCCTGCTGGAAAATACGCCCTTCGCCGGCCTCTCCGAGGCTTTCGACGCCCTGGATGTCAAAGCCCCCTTCAAGGTCTGGGCACGGCTGCCATACGAGATTGAAGTCAAATAAATTTGGCGGTTCGGAAAAAAGTCCTTACCTTTGCACTCCACATCGCGGGGTAGAGCAGTCGGTAGCTCGTCGGGCTCATAACCCGGAGGTCGCAGGTTCGAGTCCTGCCCCCGCTACTAACAAATTGAGAACCAGCTTTTCTGCTGGTTCTCAATCGTTTATTCTCGGCGGAAGTGCTTGGAGTCGCCCCAGCGGCCGTAACCGATAACGATCTTTTGGCCGGAGAGCCCTTCCCCCAACGAGCAGAAGGGGAACACGCAATTCCGGCAAATGTGCGTGTCACGTTTCGAAGGATCAACGGATGAAGGGCATTCACGGAGCAGGGTCTTGCGGTCGTACAGATTATACTTGACCATCTGCTCTTCAGGCGTGATGTTGGGCATGATGACGTTCGCTCCAGAAAGAAGGCCCTTTTCGCGGCCGCGGGGGTCCAGGACTTCCAGGGCCGTGGCTGCGGCGATGTTGATGTCCGGCATCAGCAGACGCAGCAGGGCAATCATCTTGAGCCCGAGGGCAAAACGCCTTTCTGCGGAGGGGTACGGGGCGCCTGTCAATGTGAGCGGCGTCTCGGGATGCGGGTTGTACGGTCCCATGCCCACCATCGGCGCATCGAACTCCTTATAGAAAAGAAGGTCATCGGCCATATCTTCCGCCGTCTGGAACGGCATCCCTATCATCGCACCCGTACCGGCCTGGTAACCGATCTCTTTCAAGTCGTATAAAGCCTGGAGCCGACGGTCGTAAGAATGGTCGGCCGGATGAATCCGACGGTACAGGTCGGGATTGGACGATTCGATGCGCAGCAGATATCGATGGGCGCCGGCATCGAACCATTCCTCATAGACCTCGCGGGACTGCTCACCAAGGGAAAGCGTGACGCCCAGGGGCGGATCATCCCCCGTGTCGATGGACTTGATTTCCTTCAGCAGGCGGGTAATCTTGCGGATGAATGCCGCGTCGGTGCGCTCACCACCCTGGATCACCACCGAGCCGAAGCGGCGGCGGGCAGCGGCCCGTGCCGTCGCAAGTACCTCTTCCTCAGAAAGTTCGTAGCGCTGGCAGCGGATATCACGACGAATTCCGCAGTAGAGGCAGTTCTTTGCGCAGATGTTGGAAATCTCGATGAGCCCGCGCAGGTAAACATCCGGGCCGACGGTCTCCACCTTGACACGATACGCCTCCTCGCGAAGCGCCTCCTCAAAAGCGGCGTCCTCGCAGGCAATGGCTGCAGCCAGCCCTTCCCGGTCCAACGACAAACGATTTCTCATAGCAGAGACAAAGATACATATTTCTTCTTTAATTATCTTTGCAGAAAACAGGTACAACTGAGTAATGCAACATCAAGCGCTTGAAAACGGCCGTTGGGCCCAGATGACTTTGCTGAGGCCTATCATGCCTACATACGGCCCTTGGTGTCGGAACCGGCGCCGGTGCCGCGGTACTTGCTCTTGGCGGCATTGAAGCGGTAGCGGAGGGAGAACTTGATCTTCTGGGTGTCCATCAGGTTGGTCTGGATGATGTTGTGGCTGCCGCAGTCGGCATTGACATCCCAACTGGCCTTACGGAGCAGGTCGCTGCCTTCGAGGCGCAGCACCAGTGAGCCGTCCTTGAGGAGGGTCTTCTGGATGGCGGCGGAGACGTCGCAGGTATTGTGATAGAGATAGATGTTCTCCGTGCGTCCCTTGGATGTTAAAGCCGCGCCGAGCTCGAACTGCCATCCCCCCTTCAGCGTTACCGTATTGAACAGCTGGGCAAAGAAGATCGGTTTCCCGCCGAAATCGGCATGGCGGATGCCGCTTTCCTCCCGGGCGTCCTCCAGGTCGATGGAGAACCACTGCGGCTGGAGGCCGAAGGTGTAGTTCAGGTTCCAGACGCCGATGGTCGGGGTCAGGTTGACGAAGGCGGTCATTTTGCGATAGGGCGAATCGACGTTCATGGGCTTCACCAGAACCGTACCTTTGTCGTCAACGGGCACGGACCAGGTCATGATGGCGTCGTCGGTATGGGTGTATTCCACCATGAAGGTCATGAATTTCCATACGGCTGCGAGACTGACATCGTGCGTCAGTTCCGGCTGGAGCTGGGCATTGCCGCTCTGGAGGATGTACCGGCTATTGTAGCGGACGGCGCTGGAAAGGTGGGAATAGCTGGGGCGCTCGGTCTTGGCGCTGTAGTTGAGCATCAGCTGGACCGGACCGGCTGCACCGGCATAGGAGAAGTTCGGAAACCAGTGTCCGTAGTCGCGGGAAAGGTTGTTGACGGGCGTCACGGCGTCTTCATAGGCATAATGGACGAACTCGTAACGGACGCCGGCATTGAACATGCCGACCTTCGGCAACATGAAGGAGTAGGATGCGAATCCGGCGTAGTTGTTCTCCTTCACCTCGGCGGAAGAGGCGGGGATGTCGATGCCGGTGATGTGGTAGACGTCGGTGCGGCGGGTGAAGGATTCCTCCGTTCCGGCCTCGAACTGGCCCATCCAGACGGGATAGGACAGGACGGCCTTGGCGGCGTACATCCGGGCGTCATTATTGGAGTCGGAGTCGATGGCGGCATCGTGCGTCATCGTGCTGGTCTCGTCCGAGATGGAGATCGCGCTTTCCGCCGTTCCATAATAGTCGAAGTTGACGTCCACGCCGAGCTTCTGGCCGACGGTCCCGTTGTAATAGAGGTTCGCGCCGATGTTGTAAGGGGTCAGGTCTCCGTTTTCGTCGTGGGAGTCGGTAGTGAGTTCGTCGACCTTAACGTTGTTCTCGTAGACGGTATCATGGACGACCGAACGTCCGGAATTCTGGAAGCGGCGGCCCCATTCGACTTTGCCGCCGAGGAAATGATTGTCGGCCAGCTGCCAGTTCACGCCGGCGTTGCCGTAGAGGCTCTGGGTAAAACCGGTGGCCCACAGCCAGGCGTCGTCCAGGGTCGTCGTGGTCCGGGTATAGGAAATCTTCCGGGCGTCGCTGTCCTGGCGATTGGTATGCTTCCTGTAGTTGATGCCGGCGAAGAAGTCCAGTCCGCCGGTGCGGTAATTGGCATTGACGGCGGCGAAGGGGTCGTTGCCCTTTTTCCACTGCAGCGACTGGGCGTCGGAGGCGTCGAGGCTGAAGCCGAAACCGTCGCCCTGGCGGCGGATGGTCTTGATGCGGACCACGCTGCGGACCGTGGCGTCATACTTGGCGCCGGGGTTGGTGATGACTTCGATGCTCTGGATTTCGTCGCTCTGGAGGCGGTCCAACTCACTGCTGTCCGTGACCTTGTGGCCGTTGATGTACACCAGCGGCGCGCCTTTACCGATGACTTCCAGGCCGTTCTGACCCTTGATCATGCCCGGGGTCTTTGCCAGCACGTCGCTGGCGCTGCCGGCATTCTCCAGCACGGAACCTCGGATGGAGGTCTGCAGACCCTCGCCCGTGAGTTTCGTCTTCGGCATGACGGCCGTCGCGACGGCGCCTTCGAGGAAGAAGGTATCCGCCTCGAGCCGGACGACGATGCCGCTGACCGGCTGGAAGGTCTGGGTCTTATAGCCCAGCATCTCGACGACCATCAGGCCTCCGGTTTCGTCTGTTTTAATATGGAAAGTGCCATCTTCCGCCGTGGTCGTTCCGCAAAGGACTGTGGAGTCGGCCGGCGACACTACATACACCGTTGCATACGCCACAGGCTCGCCGTTCTCGTCAACGACACGGCCGTCCCAGTCTTTTTTGGCAAAGGCGGAAAGGGCCGCCAGCAGGAAGATAATCGCAGTAAAAAGTCTTTTCATGACGTTTCGTTTGAGGTTTTCTACCTAATCAACGCCAAAGCCATGAAATTGTAACAGGGAGATTCCTTATTTTTTTCGCTTTTCGCCGAAAACACACCAGCGCACCACCGGAATGGAGTGCAGAATCTCATAAAGCAACGGCGAAAGCGTAAATACGGCGAGCGTCAGGATCAGGTACATGGCCCAGGGGCAGAGCGGCGTGTACAACTTCATCATATAGCCGAGGGCGGCGATGATGAGATAATGGACGATATAGAGGCCGAAACTGCTGCGGGTCATGTAGCCGGCAAGGCGGCCCGTTCGGTCGAAGCGGGCCCGGAACCAGCCCATCAGCGCGAGGCACATCAGATAGCCGTAGAGGCAGTTGAGCGGGCTGCCGAGATACTGCGGCGAGGTATTGTCCTGCCCGAAAGTCGTTCCGATAAGAGCGCCGCCGGAAATCACAGCCGCCGCCAGGAGCGGAATCCAGTACTTCTGCAGCTTCTCCTGCACGGCATCGTGGGCGAAAACAAAGTAGCCCAGCAGGAAAGGAAGCAGATAGAAGAGCGGTTTGTAGAGGTTCCAGAGCCCGTCCAGCGTTTCCGGGCGGGGATGCTTGACCAGTGTCTGTTCTCCGGCCCAGAAGAGCACGCCAAGCAGAAGGAGGACCACCATGCCCGCCTTGCCGCATAACTGATACAGCTTGCCCCTGCGGTCCAGTGCCCGAACGAGCAGCAGGATGAAGCACAGCAGCCACAGCACCTGGATGAACCAGAGCGGTCCCGTGCCGCTGAATGCCATGATGAAGTACTTCGCAACGGCAGGCACGCCGTCAAACACGCCTTCGTTTTTGGCAACGAGCGTATTGAAAAACCCGACCATCCAGTGGAATACGAAAAGGCCGATGGTGCCGGGGACGAGGAGTTTTCGCGTACGGGCCTTGAACCACTGCTTCCCGCTCTGCTTCTGCAGCGCATAGCGGGCGCTGATGCCCGCCAGCAGGAACAGCAGCGGCATGAACCAGGGATAGAGGATATACATGACGACATCCTGATACTGCGGACAGTCCGGGTATTCGCCGAACCCGCCGATGCCGCCGAAGACACCCTTATTATTATAAAAATAGATGACGTGATAGAGAAGCACCAGAAGCACAGTTACCCAGCGCAGGTTGTCGAGCCAATGCTTTCTCATTTGGGAAGGTCCTCCATCAATACTTAATCGCGAGATATGATTACACGGAATTATCTCCCCGCCTTGCGGAACATGGCGTAGCTGCGGAAATAGAGCTTGGCGTCAATGGCCGGGGAGCCGATGACCGTCTTGCCCTCCTCGGAAATGCTGCCGATGATGCCGGCCTGGGGGCCGATGGTGGTATGGTCGGCGATGGTGAGGTGCCCGGAGATGCCGACCTGGCCGGCGATGATGCAGTATTTGCCGATCTTGGCGGAGCCGGCGATGCCGGTGCCTCCTGCGATGGCGGTGTGGTCGCCGATCTGGACATTGTGACCGATCACGCAGAGGGAGTCGATCTTGACGCCGTTGCCGATGAGGGTCGATTCCATCTCGGAGCGGCCGATGGTCGTGCCGGGACCGATCTCGACGTCATTGCCGATGACGACGTTGCCGAGGTGCTCGATCTTGACCCAGGAGCCGTCCGGCTGCGGTACGTTGCCGAATCCGTCGGCGCCGATGACGGCGTTGGAGTGGATAATCACGTTGTCGCCGATGACCATGCCGGGATAGATCCGGACGCCGGGGTAGATGATGCAGTTCTTGCCGATCTTGCAGTGCTCGCCGATGGTGACGTTTTCCATGATGCGGGTGCAGTCGCCGACGACGGTGTGGGGACCGACATGGGTGTGCTGGCCGACATAGACCTTTTTCCCGAACTTCGTGGAAAGGGAATAGGTCGCCGTCCAGGCGCGGTAGCGGCGGATCTTGCCCTTGTTGCGGTGCGTAGAGACGTATTTCAGGAGCTCGGCGAGGGCGGCATAGGCGTTCTCGACGCGGATCATGGTCGGGGCGACCTTCTCCCTGGGCTCGAAATCTTTATTGACCAGCAGCAGCGAAGCCGTGGTCGTATAGACGTAATTCTCGTATTTGGGGTTGGCGTAGAAGCAAAGATCACCGGGTTTGCCGTTCTCGATTTTGGCGAATCGCTTGGCGGTGGCCGTTTCGTCGCCGTCAACGGTTCCCTTGAGGATGACGGCCAGTTCTTTTGCTGAAAATTCCATAATTTCGGCTTTGTTCTGACACAAAGATAGAGACTTTTCGGGAGAAAGTGAAAAAATGCCCCTTCTTTTTGTCTTTTAGAGAATTATTGCTACCTTTGTGCCCGTGTTGTTGATAGAGGACGCCCGCGTCCCCTATCTTTTTTATAAGTTACTATGGACAAGAACCTTATCATTTCCGCCATTACCCCCGACGTGGAGGCCCTCGGAGCCTTCCTCGTGGACGTGACCGTTTCGAACGCCAACGACATCGAAATCATCATCGAAAAAGATGCCGATTCCGTGACCTGGGACGACTGCTCGGCCCTTGACAAGGCCTTCCACGAGAAGTTCGACCAGGACGAGGAAGACTACGCCCTGACTGTCTCCTCCGCCGGCCTGGACCGTCCGTTCAAGGTCATGCGCCAGTTCCGGAAGGCTGTCGGCACGCCCGTTGACGTGTGGATGAAAGGCGGAAAGAAGCAGAAAGGAATCCTTACCGCCGTCTCCGAGGAGGCCGTGGTCATCGATGAAACGTCCATCCCCTTCACGGTCATCAACTCCGTGAGGCCCTACATCGAAATGAAATAAAATAACATAACCAATGGCAAAGAAAGAAGAAAAAGGCATCACCCTGATTGATGCGTTCAAGGATTTCAAGGAAGAGAAGAACATCGACCGCCCGGTCATGATGGGCGTTCTCAAGGACGTGTTCCTGACCCAGATCGCGAAGACCTACGGCACTTCGGAGAATTTCGACGTCATCATCAACGTCGACAAGGGAGACTGTGAGATCTATCAGAATTTCGAGGTCGTGGAAGAAGTGACGGACCCCGTCACGGAGATCACGGTCCAGGAGATCGCCGACGAGACCGGCGACGACGACTATGAGATCGGCGACACCTACACCCGCAAGCTCAGCCTCTCCTCCTTCGGCCGCCGC
>CAMKRY010000012.1 GCA_946415345.1 uncultured Bacteroidales bacterium
TGAGGGCGGTGAGGGCCGTGACGTCGGCGGGGTTGAAGATGACGACGACGTGCTTGCAGTCGGGGCAGTATTTCTTGATGTTGTCACCGAACTCGGCGGCAATCTGGCAGTTGCCCTTGAGGAGGTCCTCACGGGTCATGCCTTCCTTGCGCGGAGCGCCGCCGGAAGAGAGGATATACTTGGCATCCTTGAAGGCGACGGCGGGATCGGTGGTCCAGGAAATGTTAATGCCGGGGAACGCGCAGTGGTCCATCTCGGCAACGACACCGCGGAGGCCGGGCTCGTAAATATCATAAAGGCAGATATTGGAGGTGAGGCCGAGGAGCGCTGCGGTCTGGGTCATGTTGGAGCCGATCATGCCGGCGGCGCCGACAATCAGAAGCTTTTCATCAGTTAGAAATTTCATAGGACGATATAAAATATGTGTTGTTTCGTTCGTAGCATGCAAATATAACAAATAATGTTGAGAGAAACGATGCGTTTTCCAAAAAATCACTATCTTTGCACCGTTAATTGTAATGATAGGTATGGAGCCTCCCAGTTCTGCCTTAGCAGGCCAGTCACTCTTCCCGGTCGCCGGTTCGGACGACCCATTATCGTGCATTGATTTTTAACTATGAGGTTTTACCCGCAGGATCCGTCCTGCAGGGCATTTGTCCGTATCCGTCATTCGAGATTAAACATACATGGCACTCTATTTAAGAAAGAAACTTGACAACAAAGCCGAAATCGGCGTCTGGCAGATCACCGAGACCGAGGAAGAACTCATGGCCCTGAGTTCCATCCCGTCCGACGAGATGGAGGAGATTTCCTTCATCCGCAGCGAGTCCATGCGCAAGCAGCGCCTGGCCGTCCGCGCCCTCCTCGAAGAGATGTTCGAGGAGAAGGTCTACCTCAGCCACCACGACAACGGCAAGCCCTACATCGAAAACGACGCTACCAATATCTCCATCACCCATACCAACAAGTACGTCGCCGTGATCCTCCACCCGACCGAGGATGTCGGCATCGACATCGAATCGCTGGACCGCGACTTCTCCGCCGTCGAGAAGAAAGCCCTCTCCGAGGACGAGATCGACGACCTGGACGATGACAAGCGCAACGAGCAGCTCGCCATCTACTGGTGCGCCAAAGAAGCCATCTTCAAGCTGGTCTCCGTCTACAACGTCGACTTCGCCGAGCAGATTGAGGTCGAGCACTTCCGCCCGAAAGGCGAGGGCGAGCTCGAAGCCAGCTTCATCGACAAGGATGACTATGAGGAAGAATTCGACCTCGAATACATGACCTTCGACAGGCACGTCCTGGTGTGGGTCGTGGGCTGATGTTGATAACTTTTTTATTAACAAACAGAATTGTTTCTATTTAGATAGATTCTAAATAAAAATAGTATTTATTTCCCTGTTAATCAAAAAATTAACAGGGATTTTTCTTTTTTGTGGATAACTTTTCCGGGGGTTTTGCATACCATTTTAGCATTCCTTGCTGTATCTTTGCTACCCGCAAGACTATCCGCTAAAAAAACCTAGCCACAAAATGATACAATATGTAGTCAAAAGAGACGGCCGCCGCGTCGAATTCAACAACCAGAAGATCGTCGCCGCCATCCTGAAAGCCATGGCCGTCACCGAGAAAGGTGAGGATATCGTCCTCGCCGCGAAGATTGCAGACAAGATCTCCCATCTCAACAAGTCCGAGATGAGCGTGGAGGAGATCCAGGACTGCGTGGAGAATGAACTCATGAACGGCCCGCGCCAGGAAGTCGCGAAGAAATACATCGCCTACCGCAACAAGCGCAGCCTGGCCCGCAAGGCCAAGTCGACGGAGATCTTCCAGACGATCATCAAGGCCCAGGCCAACGACGTGACCCGCGAAAACGCCAACATGAACGCCGACACCCCGGCGGGCATGATGATGAAGTTCGCCTCCGAGTCGACGAAGCCCTTCGTGGACGAGTGCCTGCTGGCCGACGACGTCCGTGCCGCCGTGGAAAAGAACTACATCCACATCCACGACAAGGATTACTATCCGACCAAGTCCCTGACCTGCATCCAGCATCCGCTCGACATCATCCTCGAGCACGGTCTCAAGGCCGGTCACGGCGAATCCCGTCCCGCCAAGCGGATCGAGACGGCGAGCGTCCTTGCCTGCATCTCCATGGAGACCGTCCAGAACGAGATGCACGGCGGCCAGGCCATCCCCGCCTTCGACTTCTACCTCGCCCCCTATGTCCGCAAGACCTTCGAGGAAGAGGTGGACAAGATTTCCGACATCACCGGTGAGGACTATTCCGCCCTCAAGGACGTCAAGCTCGACGACTATATCCGCCGCGACCTCGCCGGACTCCGCGGCAGCGAGCGCGCCCTCCAGCATGCCGTCAACCAGACCGTCAGCCGCACCCACCAGGCCATGGAGGCGTTCGTCCACAACATGAACACCATCCACAGCCGCGGCGGCAACCAGGTCGTCTTCTCCTCCATCAACTACGGTACCGATACCTCCGCCGAGGGCCGCTGCATCATCCGCGAGATCCTCAACACGACCTATCTCGGCGTCGGCAACGGCAGCACCGCCATCTTCCCGATCCAGATCTGGAAGAAGAAACGCGGCGTCAGCTACCTCCCGGAGGACCCGAACTACGACCTCTACAAGTTCGCCTGCAAGGTGTCCGCCCGCCGTTTCTTCCCGAACTTCCTCAACCTCGACGCGACCTACAACCAGGACGACGCCTGGAAGGCCGACGACCCGAAGCGCTATGAGCATGAGGTCGCGACCATGGGCTGCCGCACCCGCGTCTACGGCAACAAGTTCGGTCCGAAGACCTCCATCGGCCGCGGCAACCTCAGCTTCACGACCATCAACCTCGTCAAGCTCGGTATCGAGGCCATGCAGGCCAGCGAGGAAAGGGACGAGCGCCTGCGCATCTTCTTCGAGAAGCTCGACTGGGCCCTCGACATGGCCGCCCGTCAGCTCAACGACCGCTTCGAATTCCAGAAGACCGCCCTCAAGAAGCAGTTCCCGCTGCTGATGGCGGGCCTGTGGCTGGGCAGCGGCAAGCTCGACGACAACGACACCATCGAGTCCGTCATCAATCAGGGCACCCTCTCGATCGGCTTCATCGGCCTCGCCGAATGCCTCATCGCCCTCATCGGCAAACACCACGGCGAAAGCGACGAAGCCCAGGAACTGGGTCTTCGCATCGTGGAGCACATGGCCGGCAAGATCAACGGCTTCGCCGAGACCTACCAGCACAACTTCACCTGCCTCGCCACTCCGGCGGAAGGCCTCTCCGGCAAGTTCACCAAGCGCGACAAGAAGACCTTCGGCATCATCCCGGGCGTCACGGACAAGGACTACTACACCAACTCCAGCCACATTCCGGTGTACTATCACTGCACTCCGGAGCACAAGGCCAAGATCGAAGGCCCGTACCACAAGTACGAGAACGCCGGCCACATCTTCTATGTGGAGGTCGACGGCGACGCGACCCACAACCCCGAGGCCATCATGCGCATCGTGGACCTGATGGACAAGTACGACATCGGCTACGGTTCCGTGAACCACAACCGCACCCGCTGCCTCGACTGCGGCTATGAGACCGCCGAGCCGAACCTCGACGAGTGCCCGCACTGCCACGGACACCACCTCGATACGCTCCAGCGCATCACCGGTTACCTCGTCGGTACGACCAACCGCTGGAACTCCGGCAAGCTCGCCGAGCTCCGCGACCGGGTTGTCCACAAATGAGAATTCGCGTTCTAAATATCATCGAGCAGACAATGGCCGACGGACCGGGTTTCCGTACGGCCATTTACTGTGCCGGGTGCAGGCATGCCTGCAAGGGCTGCCACAATCCCCAGTCCTGGGACTTCAATGCGGGCAAATGGATGGAGGTGGAGGATCTGCTCAATATCATCAAGGCCGACGGGATGTCAGACGTGAGCTTCTCCGGCGGCGACCCCTTCTACCAGGTCGAGGCCTTCACGGAGCTGGCCCGCCGTATCAAGGAGGAAACCCACAAGACCATCTGGTGCTGGACGGGCTTCACCATCGAGGAGATCCAGGCTGATCCGAAGCTCTCGCAGCTGCTGCCCTGGATTGACGTTCTCGTTGACGGTCCGTTCATCCTCGAGCAGCGCGACACGGATCTTCTCTTCCGCGGAAGCCCCAACCAGCGCATCATCTACCTCCACGGCACCCCGCCGGAAGACGCCATCCCCGGCACCGTGCCGCTCGTTGAACTGAAGTAGGTTTTTGGATTCCCGGAAAAAACGTGTATATTTGTTTTTGGTATTAAAATTTTTAAACCTTATAATATCTCTGTTATGAAGAAACTTCTTATTGTCCTGGTTGCCGTTTTCGCTTTCGCCGCAACGGCTTCCGCCGCTTCCTACAAGCTGGATGACGCCGCTATCGACCAGGTGATCGAGAACGCCACCGAGATCTCCACCGCCGATATGATGGCCGAGATGGGTACCACCACGATGGCCGGCGCCCAGATGCGTACCGGCAACAACCCGGCCGTTGTCCTCGTCCTCAACTGGTTCCTCGGCTGGGTGGGTCTCCACCGTCACTACATGGGCACCCGTCCCTTCATGTGGGCCATCTATCTGGTCACCTTCGGCGGTATCTTCGGTATCGTCCCGTTCGTCGACTTCATCTTTGAAGTAGTCGCCCTGATCGATGACGGAGGCATAGACCAGTTCTGCGGCAACACGTCCTTCTTCATGTGGGCATAATGCGCCTCAGAAGACTGACATTCAGCGCAATGCTCGTCATTTCCGCTACAGCAGCGGCCCAGAACAGGGTCGCTGCTGACGTGGAAGTGAAGACCGTCATGGACGGCAAGTCGACGACGCAGAAAAGCCAGCTGTTCTGCACCTCCGCCGGTGACCGCATCCAGGTCTACGAGGGCAACCCCAGCTACTATGCGCTGACCAATCTGGAGGGAGAATTCCGCGCCTACTTCCCCGCCTCGAACGAGGTCTACACCGACCGGAAAGAGGACTACAGCAGCAAGGACGACGTCTTCTACCTCTTCCTCAGCGGCAAGAGCGACGACATGGGCCTCGCCTCCTACGGCTACCGCCTCTCCGGCTCCGTAATGGAAGACGGCCTGCTGAAAAGGACCTATGTCCCGGAAAAGCCGTCCGACGCGAAAGGCGTCTCCAAGGTAGAGATTGTCCTGGAAAATTATCTGCCGATCTATATCGGCTACTACAACGACAAGGGCGCCCTGGTCTCCAAGACCTATCTTTCCTCCTTCGCCCGCTACAATAGCGTGATGCTGCCCCGCCGCATCACCTCCATTGCCTACACGGCCAAAAAGGACTCCACCATCACCCGCACCCTCTATTCCAACATCCGGGTGGACGGCAACGAGCCCATGTTCCGCTTCCGGATTCCCGAGAACGCCCGCACGCTCAAGACCCCCAAAACCCAGAAATAGCCCCCTATGACCCGCCGCTGCCGCCTTCTTTCGCTGGCACTGCTGGCCTGTCTCCCCCTTTCCGGCCAGACGGTAATCGGAAACGTCCTCCGTTTCCCCGACCGCATCATGTCCGGTAACCGGATCGGGAAGCTGTCGCAGCACCGGAGCACCGCCCTTCCGGAATGGGACTTTACCGAAGCTGTTTTCTCCGCGGACGGGACCCGTCCCATCTCGGCGGATCTCGATTTCCTGCAGCATCTGCGGGACAACAACCTCGAAACGGACATCCACACCCTCCTTCTCGGCAGCTACGCCCCGTCCGACACCCTGACCTGGCTCCGTGGCCAGAGTCTTTTCGACCAGCGCAAAATCGCCCAGGCGGCGGACCTGTTCGCCTCCATCCCGGCGGACTCCCCTTTCAGCGCTCCGGCGCGGTACCATGCCGTCGTCGCGAGGGCTTATCTCGGCGACTACGACCCGTCGCGGATTCCCGCTGCGACGGACCCTTACCGGGAATTATCCTGTTATCAGGGCGGCGCCCTGGCCCTGCTGCGCGGCGATGAACCGGCCTGGAACGCGTCTCAGCGTGGTTTCGGCCATGAAGACTATATCCTCGGCGAGGGCGAAAGGATCATGGAGGAAATCGCCCGGACCCGCTTCGGCGGGCGGCAGAAGAAGGCCTGGTTCGCGGGCCTGGCTTCGGCCATCATCCCCGGCAGCGGGAAAATCTATGCCGGCCGCGTCGGCGAAGGCGTCTCGGCCTTCCTGACCGTCGGCACGCTCGGTGTCATCACCGCCGAGCAGTGGAAAAAGCATGGCATCGGCGACTGGCGGACCCTTCTCGCCGGCTCGCTCTGCACCTTCTTTTATATAGGGAACATCTACGGCAGCTACCTGTCCGTCAGCATAGAAAACGATGAAAGGCTTACAGCTGAAAATACGCTTATCCTGTATCATCTGCATATTCCTCTGCGGAGTCTTTTCCGCTGAGGCGCAGTCGCCGCAGGAACGCTTGCTCGCGCTCGAGCGAGCCGTCTGGCAGGCGGACGGTCCGGAGGAGGCGTATGCCGCCCTGCAGGCCAAGGCCGCTTGCTATGCAGAGGCCGGTATGCCGGATGAGGCTTTCACAACACTGGAGCGCATCAAACTCTACCTGCTGGACGAGCCGCAGCGGCAGGAAGTCCTCCGCAGCAAAGCCCGCTATGCATTGGCGGCCGGGCAGAGCGCCACGGCCCTGAGCCTGCTGGAAGAGAGCGGAAGCGCCTGGGATGATCCGACGCAATATGCCCTCCTGCTGGCCGGCGCCGGCCGCTATGACGAAGCCCGGGCCGCGGCCCTCCGCTGCCCAGGCGCAGATGCAACCGCCATCGAAAAACTCTTCCGGAAAGCCCCGAAAGACAAGAACGAGACGACCGCCCTGTGGCTTTCCCTGGTCCCCGGACTCGGTCAGTTCTATCTGGGGAATCCCGGCCAAGGCTTGCTCAATCTCGGCCTCACGGCCGCCTCCGGAGCCTTCCTCGTCTGGCAATGCATGGACGGCTGCTGGATCACCGGCCTTCTCGGCGGCGGCCTCCTGCTCAAGGAATTCTACTTCGACCGCAACATCGGCCGCACCGTCGAATCCGTCGACGACGTCAACCGGCAACGCCGCGAACAATTCGTTTCCCGACTCCAACACCTTCTCGAGCCATGATCACCCAGCCCAACGTCAAAATCAACCTCGGCCTCAACGTCCTGCGCAAACGCCCGGACGGCTACCACGACCTCGAGACCCTGTTTGTGCCCTGTCATGACCGCCACGACACGCTGGAGATCATCCACGGCGACGACTGGAGCCGCACGCTCGCGTCCCTCGAAGGACCAGCCGTGCAGGGCATCACGGAGGACGGGAAGGTGATGATTACCATCGCGCGGAAGGAGGGCGTGGACTGGGATCCGCTGAAGGACCTGACGGTCAAGGCCTACCAGCTTCTCGCTGCGGACTACAAACTGCCGCCCGTGAAGATCTACCTCCAGAAAGGCTCCCCCGTCGGGGCGGGCCTCGGCGGCGGATCGTCCGATGCGGCATTTGCGCTCCGGATGATCGCGGAAATAGCGGAATTGGGGCTCACCGATATGCAGCTGGCGGAATACGCCGCCCGGCTCGGCAGCGACTGCGCCTTCTTCGTCTACAACCGGCCGATGTTCGGCACGGGCCGCGGCGAGGTGCTGGAAGATTTCCCGCTGGATCTCAGCGGTTTCCGCATCGAGCTGACCGTGCCGGAGGGCATCTCTGTTTCCACGGCCACAGCCTACCGCGGCATCGTCCCCCGCATCCCGGAAAAGCCCCTGCGGGACGTCCTCCTGCAGGATCCGGCGACCTGGAAGGAAGAGCTGAAAAACGATTTCGAGCAGACGGTCTTCGCCGCCTACCCTACCCTCGCGGGCATCAAGGAGCGGCTCTATGCCGAAGGCGCCCTCTACGCCGCCATGTCCGGCAGCGGCAGCGCTTTCTTCTCTGTTTTCAGGAAATAATCAGAGATTCTTCGGAATCACCGTCAGGCGCTCCTGGTAGATGGAGCGGATGCGCGCGACGGCCTCGTCGAAGGAGAGATTCTCGTCGCCGTTGATGATGTTGCCGCCGTTCTGGGAGGCGTCCTCGGCGGGATTCCACATCTTGAAATTGAGCTCCGCGGATTTCCGGAGCAGGGCCTGCGTCTCGTCGATGTAAGCCGGAATGGTCTGTAGCATCGGCAGAAGTTCGTTGAAGCGGTCCTTGACCTTCTGCTTGAAGGCCGGATCCTTGAAGAGCTGGCGGTACCAGATGGCCTTCCCGTTCACCAACCCTGTCTTGGCATGCGGGGACGTATTGTAGGACAGCACGCCCCAGTCGAAGTCCCAGCACGGACCGGCGACAAGCTTGCCCTTGCGGTCCTTGTGGAAGAAGACGCTGCCCGGGTTGCCGAGTTCGTGGTTTCCCATCACCTCGAAGACGATCCAGTAATCGACGAAGGAATCCACGTCCAAATATTTGGCATAGCCCTTCTCCGGATCGGTGAAGTTGCTGCCATAGAGGGCGTTGGAAACCTCGGCGATATAATTCTTAATATAGGTCTTCTGGGCGGGGGTCAGCTCGTCCGGATCGGGATACTTGACGGCGAAGGGGATGTCGTGGTCCTTCCACTGGAAGGTGTTGTCGTAGTGGAAGTCCAGCTCCAGCAGGTAGCCGCCCGTGACGGCGTCGCCACTGTTGTCCTGCGGAGTCATCTCGGTGATGTCCACGCGGTGGTTGTCCACCCGCACCTGCTCGATCAGCAGGTAATTGCCCATGTGTTCGCCGTTGAGCACAAGTTCCACCGGCACGCAGCCGGGTGTCCAGGCGAGGCAGGTGAAGGACGAGACCTTCATGGAGATAATGTTGCGCATCAGCGTCCGGTCGAGGAAGTTCGCCAGCAAGACCCAGCGCTTGTGCTTGTGCATCCCGAAGATGTGCTCCTTCTCGTCGAGCTTGATGAGATAGGGCTTCTTGGGCCAGGTCCAGGTCGTGTTGCCGCGGCCGCGGATCTGGCAGGACGTGGCGCCAAGACCGTCGTACTTGCTGTTGCCCTTGATCATCAGGGAGGCCTTGACATACTCCTCCTTGGACCAGATGCCGGCGCCGTTCTCCGTATTGACATAGACGACGGGCAGGCCCGTACGGATGATGACGCCGCCGGTGTCGGCCCCTTCGCTGCGGACGGAGAACGTGGTGGAATTGATATAGGACCGGTTCCCCGTCTCGGGATTGACCAAGGCGAGGGTCAGGAGGGCATCCTCGATGTAGGTGGCGTCGATGTTGTCATCCTGGATGATGGCCGTATAATGGCCGGGCTCCTCCCCTTTGATGACGCCCGAGAGGTGGAAATACTTGGGCGCCTTCCCGTCCGGGCCGACCAAACTGATCTGGCAGTCCGGGGAGGAGACGGAATAATTGAAAACGAAACCCGGGTCCCGCACGGTGAAGGGCAACTCGGCGTTGCCCTCCACTGGCAGAATCAGGGTCGTAGCAGATACGGTGATGGATTTGAGGCGGGCCTCCGGCTCCGGCTCGATCTGATCTTTCGAGCAGGAGACAAGCACCAGCGCCAGGAGCGCCGCAAATCCTATCCACCGTTTCATCGTTTAGTCTTTCTGGAAGACGCGGACGTAATCGATTTCGTAGATGGCGGGGAGCTGCGAAGCTTCCGTCTTTCCGCCCATGTTGCCGCCCCAGGCCATGTTGAGCTTGAGGTAGAACGGGGTATAGAACGGCCAGTGGTCGTAGCCCTGTCCGTCATTGCTGACCATCAGGTGCTGCTTGCCGTCGATATAGAACTTCATCCAGTCCGCCGTCCACTCGCAGGCATACACATGGTACTCGGAAGCGGCATTCGCGACCGACTGCTTGTGCGTCTTCTGCGTACCCTTCATGTGATTGAAGGCATTGCAGTGGATGCTGGAAGAGGAATAGTTCTTACGCTGGGTGCTGATGGCGTATTCCATGATGTCGATTTCGCCGTCGCCGGGCCAGGTCTTGAAATTCTGCGGCATCATCCAGAAGGCCGGCCAGGAGCCGGGCACGTCGGACACCTTGATACGGGCCTCGAACCAGCCGTAGGTCCAGTATTTCTTGGTGTTCATGCGGATGGAGCAGACCGTTCCGCCGACTTCCTGGACCTTGATCTTGAGCGATCCGTCGGAAATATAGGCGAGGTCCACACCGCCCTGGGCCTGGGCCACATAGGTCTGGATTTCGTTGTTGCCCCAGCCGCCACCGCCGGTTTCATACCACCAGTCGGAAGTATTGGGCTTGCCGTCGACGTTGAATTCTTCCTGCCAGTCAAGATGATAGCCCTCGGGGATCTCGATGGACGTCTCCCCCTTTTTGGCCGCAGCCTGGGTCAGGGTAACCTTCTTGCGGGTTGAGCCACACTTGACGGTGATGTCCGTCGAGCGGTCCTTGTAAGCCAGGTTCTCCGAAACCTTGACGGTCACGGTGGCGGAGGATTCCTTGCTGTAGGAAGGATCCACGCTCACCCAGTCGACGCCGTCGCCGGCATAGGCCTGGAAGGCGCCGGAGGCCGTGACGTTCAGGGTCAGGGTGTTCTCGTGCGCATCGCACTCCAGGGAAGCGGGAGTAACGCTGACACTGCCTTCTTCCGGGGTATCAGCGTTCTCCTTGCCACCGCAGCTGCAGGCCGCGATGGCAAAGAAAACGGGAATGATAAAATTCATCGGACGCATAGGCTACTTCTTGGGACAGAGCTTGATGTCGGTCACGGTAATCTCCGTACCGCCGGCCATGCGGCCGAAGTCGAAGATGACCATCACAGCCGTATACGCACCGTCCGGAGAGACCGGGGCCTTCTGATAGGAAATGGTATCATAGGCCACCAGACCGACATTGTTGTCATAGAAGAAAGCGTGCTCGGAATCGGCGTTGGCATCCGCCACCTTGACGGTGCAGGTGCCGTCGGTGGAAGACTCGATCTTGCAGGAGAACTGGTATTCCACTGCGGGATCCGCCGGGACGTCCGCCACGAGCTTCACCTGGCCCATCCATTCGCTGCCGCCGATTTCGGCCGGGCAGGTGAGGGTGAGCTTGCCGCCTTCGAACTTGGCGTTCGGATCGAGTCCGCCGCCCCAACCGGTTGCGGAGAACCAGGTCTCCTTGAGATAGAGGCCGCTCAGGATGTCGTCACCGTAGCTGCCGGTGTCGCCGCCCTGGCCGCCGCCACCGCCGGTGGTGCCGGTAATCTCCTTGAGGGAGATGCCGGTGACGGAGATCTCGGTACCGGCCGGAATGCGGCCGAAGTCGAAGATGACCATCACGGCCTCATAGGCCTGGTCCGGAGAAACGGGCTCGTTCTTGTAAGCCACCTTGTCATAGGCCACCATCTTGACGTTGTTGTCATAGAAGAAGGCATGCTCGGCATCCGCGTTGGCATCCGCCAGCTTGATGGTGAAGGTGCCGTCAGCGGCGCCTTCGATGTTGGCGGCGAAGGAGTACTGCTTTTCAGGATCGGCCGGGACAGGGGCCACAAGCTTGATCTGGCCCTGCCATTCACTGCCGCCGATGCCGTCCGGGCAGGTCAGCGTCAGCTTGCCGCCCTCGTACTTGGCGTTCGGATTCAGCGTGCCCGACCAATCGGACGCAGAGAACCAGTAGGAATCCAGGGCGAGGCCGCCGAGGAGTTCTTCGCCATAGGAATAGCCGCTGCCGCCGGTGCTTTCACCGGTGATTTCCTTCAGTTCGATGCCGGTAACGGAAACTTCCGTACCCGCGGCCAGGCGACCGAAGTCGAAGATGACCATCACGGCCTCGTAGGCCTGGTCGGGAACGATGGGCTCGTTCTTGTAGGCAAGTTTCTCGTAAGCATTGAGCTTGACATTGTTGTCATAGAAGAAAGCATGCTCGGCGTCCGCATTGGCATCCGCCACCTTGACGGTGCAGGTGCCGGCCGTGGAGGACTCGATCGTAGCGAAGAAAGCGTACTTCTTCTCAGGATCGGCCGGAACGGGGGCCACGAGCTTGATCTGGCCCTGCCATTCGCTGCCGCCGATGCCGTCCGGGCAGGTCAGCGTCAGCTTGCCGCCTTCGTACTTGGCGTTCGGATTCAGCGTACCGGACCAGTCGGAAGCAGAGAACCAGTAGGAATCCAGGGCGAGGCCGCCGAGGAGGTTCTCACCATAGGTATAACCGCCAGTCTGCTGGCCGGGGTCGGGTTCTTCGTTGCCGGGCAGGACGGTGCCGTCATCGACAGCATGGTCCTTGAGGACGATCTTGGCGACGGAAACGGTCGTGCCGTCCGGGTTGCCGCCGAAGTCGAAGACCATCTTGACACCGTTCGCGGCATCGATACCCTCGAGGTCGCTGCGATAGAAGATGTGCTGCTCGCCGGCCTTGATGCTCTCGCGCTCGGCGAAGAGGAAGTTGCCGTCGTCGCCGTTCTCGGTGAGTTTGAAGGTCATGTTCGGGATGTCCGTATTGGAATTCACGATGACGGAGAAGTCATAGTGCTTGTCCGCGGAAAGGACGATCGGCGTGTCCGGAACGATGTGGAACTGTGCCTGCCACTGATCGGAAGTGGCGGACGGGAGCACGAGCGTGTACTCGCCATTCTCGAAGGTCATTTCCGGATCGGCGATCTGGGCCCAACCAGGGGCATAGTAGTAGGAGACGGTATGTGCGCCGTCGGCCGGCAGCCAGAGGTTGGAGTCGGCGTTGTACTTGAAGCCGTTGAACACGACGGGACCCGACTTGGAAGTAATGATGAAGTGCCAGGCGATCGCACCGTTGTCGTGGACGAGCTCGAAGCTCTCGCGGGTAGCGCTGAGAACCTTGAATTCGGGCTTGGCCCAGAAGTCGTCGTTGTCGATGTACGGGAACAGCGTGTTGGCGTCAAGGACGAGGTAGAGGTCGTCGCCGCGGGTCTCGAAGTGATACTTGGAGGCCTGTTCGGAAACCTTGGCGTTGTAGTCCTCGGTGTTCTCTCCCTTCTGGCTGATGAACGGTTCGACGGTGACGTCCTTGTTGACATAGGTCGCGCCGTCTTCGCCCGGATTGTAGGTGTAGGCGCCGTCGCCGCCGAAGGTCATGATGTCTTCGTAGACACCGAAGGCAGCCTTCTCGCCGACACCGGCGTGCCACCACTCCAGACCGTCGGTTCCGGCAGGGCCGCAGCCCATGTTGTTCTCGACAGAGCCGTCGATATGCCAGTCCTTGGTGTTCTCAGCGGCGGTACCGCCGGCCAGGAAGGTGATGTACTTGTCGTAGTTGGCGAGGGTGTTGTTGATATGGAAAGTCTTCTGGACATAGTCGGGGGACATGCCGGCCGCGTTCATGACATGCATGCGGACGGAATAGTCGCCGGACTTGGTAAAGATTTTCTTGAAACCGTTGCCGGCGTGGTATTCGCTCCAGGTCTCATCCGAAGCCTGGAAAACCCAGACCGGGACGATACCCTTGGCATCCACGGAGAAGGTGACCTGGTTGATCTCCTGGTCCACGGCGATGACGGGCTCGTAGGAGGCAGCCTCGGGAACCTCACCCTCGGAAGGATGGTTGATCTCTTCCTTGGCGCAGGAGAAAACCAGCGCGGCGGCCGCGAGAATATATGCTAATTTCTTCATAATCCGTGTCGATTAATAGTTGTTCTGTACGAGCTCGTGGGAAAGACCGTCGGTGGAGTCCATGAGGCTCTGCGGGAACGGCAGGTACTTCTTGGAGGCGCTCCAGGTGTTGGTGCGATAGCCGTAGGCGTCCGGAACGAGCACGGTGGAAGCGTCGCCCCAACGGACGAGATCCCAGTAGCGCTTGCCTTCACCGACGAATTCGAGCTTGCGCTCTTCCTTGATGTTGTCGAGGGAGAGGGAAACGGTCGCACCGCCGAGGGAACGGCCGTGGACATCGTTGAGCCAGGTGGCGGCATCGCCGCTGCCGGCGCCGCGGACGACGAGTTCGGCTGCGTTCAGCAGGCACTCGGCATAGCGGTAGATGCGGAGGTTGTTGTTGAAGCGGAGATCGGAGTCACCGTCGGTGTCGCCGTTGGCCTTGTAGGCCACATACTTCTCGAGGAAGACGCCGGTGTCCTGGTAGCGGTGGGTGTACTTGTCGCTGAGAGCGGGATCCACGACCCAGCAGGTGGCGGCGCGGCGGGCGTCGGCGGCATCGTACATATCATAGGTCTCCTGGCGGACGGGGGCGAAACCCCAGCCGGCATCGTGATCGGCGTCGCCGCTCCAGCCGTAAGGCGAGATGAGGCGCGGGAGAACGGTACCGCCGGCACCGCGGACCCAGCTCCAGTAGCGCTGGCCGCCGATCGACTTGAAGTCAATCTCGAAGATGGACTCGCTGTTCCATTCGCCGGTCTCCTTGAAGATGTCGCCATAGTTGGGCGTCAGGGAGTACTTGCCGGATTCGATAATCTCCTTCATGTAGCCGAGAGCCTTCGGGAAACGGGCCTCGTCGTTCTGGTAAAGAACGGCCTCGGCATAGAGCATGTAGGCCATGGCCAGCGTGACGCGGCCGGTCTCGTCGCCTTCGCGCTTCATCGGGAGGGCGCCGATTTCGATGGCGCCTTCGAGGTCGGCGATGAACTTGGCGTAGACCTCGTCGGCCTTGTACTGCTCGCAGGAGAAGTCGCCGGTCAGGTTGGTCTCATAATAAGGGATGTTGCCCCAGAACTTCCAGAGGATGTTGTAGTAGAACGCGCGGAGCACGCGGGCCTGGGCTTCGACGCTCCTGGCGGTCTCGCTGTCCAGATCCTTGGTCCAACCCATATAGGTAAGGACGTCGTTGCAGCGCTTGACACCGCTGTAGCAGTCGGACAGGATGCCGCCCATGCAGTTGGTCGGAACCGCCTCGTAGTTCATCATCAGGTGCCAATACTGATTGTCGGTCTTGCTTTCGCCGCCGACCCAGATCTGGTCCGCCATGATGTCGGACATGATGTTAAGCGGATTGTACTGGTCCGCAGCCCAGTCGAACCACTCGAGCGGGTCATAGGCGGCGACGAGGGCCTCCTGGAGATGCGGCTCGGTCGTGAAATATTCTTCCAACGGAACGGCACTGGTGTGCTCCACGGTGAGGAAATCTTTCGTGCAGGCAGAGGAAAGTGCCACGGCGGCAAAGGCCGCGATAATAAGATGCTTTCTCATGATTGCCTAGAATTTAAGGTTGATACCACAAAGCAGCGTACGCGGCTGGGGATAGACACCGTAGTCTACGCCCAGGGAAGTACCGCCGGAGGAGATTTCCGGGTCATAACCCCGGTAAGAAGTGAGGGTCAGCAGGTTCTCTGCGGCCACATAGACGCGGAGGGACTGGATGAGCGCGAGCTTCGTCCACTTCTGCGGGAGGGTATATCCGAGCTGGATGTTCTTGAGGCGCAGGTAGCTGCCGTCCTGGACATAGAGGTCGGACATCTGCCAGTTGACGTTGTCGCCACGGACGATGCGCGGATACTTGTTGGAGGTACCCTCGCCGGTCCAGCGGTTCAGCAGGTAGGCCGGCATGTTGGACTCGGAAACGTCCATACGGCGCGTGACGTCGAGGATGTCGTTGCCATAGGTACCCTGCCAGAGCATGTAGAAGTCGAGGCCCTTCCAGCCGGCGCTGAAGTTGAGGCCGAAGGTCCAGTCGGGCATGCCGTTGCCGATGTCGGTACGGTCGTCGGCGTTGATGACACCGTCACCGTTGACATCCACGAAGCGGACGTCGCCGGGGACTGCGTCTGGCATGATCAGTCCGCCGTCGGCATTGACGTAGGAGTTGATCTCCTCGACATTCTGGAAGATGCCGTCGGTCTTGTAACCGTAGAAGTACGGGAACGGCTTGCCGTTCTCGCCGCGGGTCATGGTGCCGGCGCCCTGGAAGGAATCGTAGTTCTGGAAGCCGCTCTCGTTACCCATGGAAATGAGGCGGTTGTAGAGGTAAGTGGCGTTGCCGCCGATGCGGAAGTTCCAGTCGCGGGAGCCGAACTTGTAACCGAAGTCGAACTCGACGCCGCGGTTGACCATCTCGCCGCCGTTGCCCCAAGGATTGGACTCACCGACGTAGGACGGGGTGGGCATCTGGAGGAGCATGCCGTCGGTCGTCTTGTTGTAGAAGTCGATGCCGAGGGTGACAGCGTTGTTGAGGAAGCCGAGTTCGAGACCGAGGTCGGTCTGGACCGAACGCTCCCAGTGGAGGTCGGGGTTGGCGAGGCCGCTGGACTTGACGCCCTGGACGGTGGTCTCGTCCTTGCCGAAGATATAATTGTTGTCCTTGGAGGTAAGGGTCGTATAACGGAAGGCCTCGAAGGCGTCGGAACCGTTTACACCCCAGGAGAAACGGAGCTTGGCGTTGGAGAGCCAATAGGGCTTGTAATCCTGGAGATAGGGCTCCTTGTGGAGGTTCCAGCCCAGGGAGAAGGACGGGAAGTTACCCCACTTGTTGTTGGCGCCGAAGCGGGAGGAACCGTCGCGGCGGATCGTCGCCTGGACCATGTAGCGCTCGTCGTAGTTCCAGTCGAAACGGCCGAAGTAGGAGGCGAGACGGTAGGCGGAATTGACCCAGCCGCTGGCGCTCTGCTTGTCCGGATCGTCGGTGTTATTAGGGGCGTTGTTGATATACGGCTTGCCGTACCATTCCTCGGCGAGGTCGCGGCGCATGCCGTAGAGACCGTCGGAGGTGTTCTCCAGGGCGGACTGGCCGAGGAGGACGGATACATTGTGCTTGCCGAACGCCTTGTTCCAGGTCAGGTAGTTTTCGAGCTGCCAGACCAGGCCTTTCTCATAATCGGCGTTGACGTTGGTAGAGCTGGCACGGTTGTTACCGCTGAGGTAGAACAGGGGCGTGTAGCCGCTGTTGCCCCAGAAGCTCATGTCGATGCTGAAAGTGCTGTGGAGCTTGATGGCATCCCAAATCTGGAGTTCGCCGGAGAAGGCGCCCACGATCTTGTGGCTCCAGTTGTCGTTGGCCGGAAGGGACAGGCTCGCGATCGGGTTGACCATCTCGTTGTAGGAACCGCCGGGGATCATGTAGACGCGGCCGTCCTTGTCGGTCAGGAGGGTTTCTCCGGCCAAGGAGACGGCATATTCAGCCAGGGCGGCATCCGTTGCATAGACACCCAGGATCGGGGACATGGCGAGAGCGGAACCGAGCGGGGAACCCCACTGGGAGTTCTCGGCGATACCCTTTGATTTAATACGCGCGTAAGAGAGCTGGTTGTTGAGGACCATCTTGTTGAGGAAGCTGCGCTCCTTCTCGGCGTCCCAAAGGGTGATGCCGGTGTTGGAACGAAGGGTCAGACGGTCGTAGTTGGAACGGTCCCAGTTACCGCCGACGATACCTTCCTGGTTGGTATAACCGAGGGAGAGATAATAGTTGACGGTCTCAGATGCGCCGCTGATGGAAAGCTCGTGGGTCTGCTGGGGAGCATTGTAGTTGAAGACTTCCTTCTGCCAGTCGGTACCCTTGCCATAGGCGTAAGGATCGGCGTAGCGGGGTGCCGAACCGCTGTTGACATAGCCCTCGTTGATGAGGAGCGCGTACTCGCTGGCGTTCAGCACGTCTCTTTCCCTCCACGGGCTGGAAACGCCGTAGGAGAAGTTATAGTCGATGTGAGCCTTGCCCTTGGTACCCTTCTTCGTGGTCACGAGGACGACGCCGTTCGCGGCGCGCGTACCATAGACAGCGCCGGAAGCGGCATCCTTCAGGACCTCGATGGACTCGATGTCGGAAGGGTTGAGGTAATCGATACCGCCGGAAATCGGCATGCCGTCCACGATGTAGATCGGGTCGGAGGAGTTGATGGAGCCGACACCGCGGATGCGGATGCGGGAAGAGGCGCCCGGCTGACCGGAAGCGGCCGTGACGGTCACACCGGAGGTCAGGCCCTTGAGGGCGTTGTCCACGCGGGTCGGAGCGGTGATGGCGAGAGCGTCCGAATCGACCTTGGCGATAGCCGCGGTCACCACGGATTTCTTCTGGACACCGTAACCGATGACCACGGTCTCTTCGAGAATCTGCGCATCATCCTCGAGGACGATGACCAGATTCTGCGCACCGTTGTTGACGACCACCTGAGTGGCGTAGCCGATGCAGGTAATCTCGATCGGAGCTCCCTGGCGGGTCGTGATGGCGAAGTCGCCGTCAATACCCGTCATGGCACCGTTGGAGGTACCCTGCTCAACCACGAACGCACCGATGACCGGCTGGTTGGCATTGTCCACGACCGTACCCTTGAGGGTAACGTTCTGGGCCAATGCTGCCAGGCTGAATCCTAAAGCAAGGATCAGGGTTGCAATTCTTTTCATTGGTTGCTGAAGTTGAGTTATTGGTTTGGTTAATTGTTATCGTGGATAGCAAGTCCGAACACAAATATACTCGCTTTTCCTATATGCGCATACCTATAAAAAAAATTAAGTAGCGGCTTTGAAAGATTTATATATTGAAAATCAATTACTTGTATTTTTTAACCCATACAAAAAAAGTAGTACCTTTCACGCTGCTTTTTACCCATTTTTACGGTCTCCGAAGCAGCGGAAAGGTACGAATCAGAAGATTTCGGAAAGATTAATACTCCTGCTGATAATACCAGCCGTCAACACCTTCCAGGGAAGTGGTGCGCATTTCCATGCCGTCCGCCTTCCAGAAAAGGAGGATATTGGTGTAATAAATCATGGTGCCGGTCTCGGCGCTGAACATCTTGGTGCAAGGGAGGCCATGGTATTCTTCCTTGACAAAGTGGGCGCCCTCGAGACTGTTGCCCAGGCCGTTTTCATTGGCCCACCAGGCATAGTCGAAGGCCTCCAGCTGGCTGCACCACTCCCCTCCGCCGGTCGCGCCATGCTGGTTTCTGGCCAGCCAGTTGCCGGGGCCCAGGAAGACGCCGCCGGGATTGGGCACTTCCCCATATCCCGGGATATACATGGTGCCGCTCAGCTTGCCATGGTCCCAGGTCACCGTACTGACGACGCCTTCGGAGAGATCGACCTTCTCCTGGAGGTACTCACCGTAGTCCCGGGCGGTGCAAACCGGATAGAGGATGGCGTCCTCGGTGTCGATGGTATTCTTGATCTTGTACTCTTTCACGGCCGTTTCGACCTCCCGGCTGAAGGAGTCGACCGTCTCGCCCTGGCCGTCCAGCAGACGGAAATCGTAGCGGAGGCCGCAGCCTGCGGGAACCGGAACATTCACCGGCATGTCGGCGTTGCCCTCGCCGTCCATCTCGAAATAAACCGGCTCATAGGGATACCAGCCATCGGCGCGGGGACGGACGACGCGAGGGGCCTTCGTCACTTCCGGCAGCGTGGACTGGGGCTGCGCCTCCACCCAGAAGGGCTCGTCCGGATAGGGAGCCACCGTCTGGTTGTCCTCCTCGGAACGGACCTGCACCGAAAGACTGGAAGTTGTGTTGTAGGAACCCCGGAGGGGCTGGTCTTCCTCGGCGGCGAGTAGCTTGGCCGGCTGCTTCAGCCGGGACCATTCCCACTCGAGATGGAAATCGTCCTTCATGTAATTGTGGATTTTATCCGGATTGGTGATTTCCTGGTAATAGGCGTTCAGGTAGAGTTCCGAGCGGATAATCAGTTCGTATCCATGGAGGAATTTCCCGTCCTTGTACTTGCCGTGGAGGTTGATCTGCCCGACAATGGGCTTTAAATCCAGGCGGAGAGCGGCATTCTTGAACTTGAACAGATAGACCTTGAGCCGGGGATAGATGCTTCCGACCACGGAAGCGTGCACTTCCCCGCTCCATTCCATCTTCGGATCGCCCCGGGTAAGACTTGTTTTGAAAGAATGCTCGGGCGTGAAGACGCCGGTCTCGTAATCCATCGTGCCGCCGAAGGTCACTGTGGCCTTATACGTATAGTCACGGACATGCCTGACGGCACCGGAGACTTCGACAGCCAGCTGCGCCATCAGGTCCACGTCGAAATCCAGCGGGACGGGAACGGCATAGCACATCAGGACGATGCCTTTGTGGAAAATACTCTCCTTCAGGGGCTTGTTGTATTCCGCGCTGGCCTTCCCCTTGACTTCCAGACCGACCTCGGCGCCGGTGGTAACCGTGCCCGTAAAGACGGCTCTCATCTTCTTGACGGGCGAATTGATGCTGGTTCCCTTCTTGACGACCGGCTTGCCGATTTCGACCTCGATATCGGCGTCCAGATCCAGATCCACCCCCTTGAAATTGAAGATAAAGCCGGCGTCGAAATGCTTGAGGGCACCGAGTACGACGCCGAGCGCACTCTTCTTGTCACCGGCCTTGGTTTCGGTGCCCGTACCGATCGTGGTATCGAAAAACACCTCGCCGATCGCCGCCGGTCGCCAGTCGAGCCGGACGGTGCTGCCGCTGACCTCCGCCTTCCTGACAAACATCGGATAGGCCTCGCCGCCCTTCATGGGGACGATGACGCAGCCCCTGTAAAAGGTCGGTACCTCACCTGCGAAGTCCAGTGTCGCCGTATAGGCCAGCGTATCGATGGCGGTAAGCGTCAGCATGTCGTAATCCGGGATGATGAGGTTCGGATTCATGAAATCTCCTTCCCCGGGATACTTGTAGACGGAAGGGTCGACTTCGTCCGTTTCCAGCTCCTGCTGCGGGACGGTCGGCTGCGGGTTGTCCGGGGGCGTGTCATCGACGACCGGATCGTCTTTCTTTTGACAGGCGGTCAAAACGACAGCCGCAATCAGACAGAGAAACAGGTGTGCTTGCTTCATAAAACTACTCCTTTACGGTTCATTGGTGCAAATATCCGTTTTCTTACGGGAATAAACACCACCCCAAAGGGTGAACCGTGGGTCAAAATGAAGCTTTTCCGACTTATTTTTGCAACCGGGCAGAAGGAATCGCGTGGGCCCCGATGTTCCGGACCTGATTCTCAAAATCATCCCGGTCACCGGCCGCACCGTTTTTGACAGAAACCTTGTAATTATAGATAGTGCTGACCGAGTAGTGCAGCAAAGCCGCAATCTCCTTGGAATCGGTGATACCGAGGCGGATCAAAGCGAAGATCCGAAGCTCGGTACTGAGCAGTTCTCCCTTCTTCGGATGGACCTGCGCCTCCGGACGAAGCAAGGCGTTGAACTGGGAGACAAAGTCCGGATAGAGTCCGAGGAAGGTCTCGTCAAAGATGCGGTAGAAGTTGTCGAGCGCATCCTCGGCGCGGGTCGAGGAGGAGATTTCTTTGAGGAGATCATCCGAACGGCCCTGCTTCAAGAGCTTGCGGGTATGGTGGTCTTCCTGTCGCAGCTGGGCGACATTGGCGGAGAGATAGCCGAGGAACTGGGCGATATAGGCCTCCTTCAGCTTGCCGGCTTCCTGGAGGCGACGCTGCGCCCTGCGGAGTTTGCGGGTCTGGCGGACCGTCGCGTACATGGCCACGACAAGCAACAGTACCAGCACGGAGAGGGTCACCACAACAAGAATCCTCATCCGCGCCATCTCCGCCTGGCGTTCCTCATACTTCTCCTCAATATTCAGGAAGAACTGCGAAATCTGCCAGGGACGCAGCTTGGAATTGTAGGCCAGAGCGTCCTCCTGGGCGATCCTGAGGTAATGGAAAGAACGGTCCAGGTCCGTGTTGATGATGATCTGGGCGATGATCGTCAGCGATGCATAGTCACGGACGGCATTGACCATATCCGCCTCGGCGGACCAGACCAGCTGACGGAACTGTTCCTCTTCGTTGTGCTGCTGCCAGGCGCTCTCGGAGAGGTCGTAGTGGTAGATGGCGGCCGCATGCGACAACGGCGGCACCATCCCCAGCAGAAGCCGGCCCACGCTGTCCGCCTGCACGAAACGGTAGGAAGCCATCAGCTCGTCCATTTCCAGGCGGCGGTAGAGCTCGCTCTCCGGCTCCAGCAGAGAGAACAGGCGGTCGCGATAGACGGCCCGGTCCGGAATAGACAGCCGCTCCACCATGCCGGAATTGCCGCTCAGGTCGCGGCTGAACTCGAATAGAGCAAAGAAATAGTCTATTTTCTGCTCATCCGAAAGTGCCGTCGTATCGGTCCGCACATAGAGCCTGTCATAGGCCTCCATGTAGCTGCCGGCCTTTACATAGAGATAACCCAGCCGGATGCCGGCCGTACGCAGCAGGTCCTCGTTGCCTGCGGCATACTCTTCCGCCAGCTTGAGATAATACTGCGTCGAGTCGAACTGGTAGGAAAAAAACGCATCCGCGAGGTCCATGCAATCCTCAAAACGGGCCTCGTCCGTGCGGGCGCGGCGAAGGCGGCTGCGCAGTGTCGTAAGAGTCTCCTGCTTACGGGCCTCATAGTTGCCCCGGTTTCCGACATAGCCGTCGAGCTCGTCCAGAAGCGATTTGTCCACCGGGTCTGCAAAAACCGGCGACAACGACAGGAATGTTAGGAGGAGACAGAGAAAGCGTTTCATGGCTTACAGGCCGCGGACAGCGGATTCGACTCGGGCACGGAGGGCTTCCTTCTCCTGTGGATCAGCCACCTTGTCAATCACCGGAGACAGGAAGGAAAGCATCTGGAGAATGCGCGCCTCGGCCTCGGGGATGCCGCGGGAGCGCATGTAGAACTGCTCGTCTTCATTGAGCCGGCCGACCGTCGCGCCGTGGGAACACTTCACGTCGTCGGCATAGATTTCCAGCTGCGGAAGCGTATCCACGACAGCCGTTTCGGAGAGCAGGAGATTGTGGTTCTCCTGGTAGGCCTCGGTCTTCTGGGCGTCGGGCGCAACAACGATGCGACCGTCGAAACGGACCTTGGCCGTGCCGGCGACGATGCCCTTGAAGAGCTGGTAGGAAACGCAGCCCGGTACGCGATGGTGCAGGCGGACCGTATAACGGACCTGTTCGTCGGACGGGCAGATATAGAGGCCGCTGAGGTTGACGCGGGCGCCTTCACCGACGATGTCGATGTCGATTGTCTCGTCCTTGCTCTCCCCGGGAAACGCCGTCAGCAAGAGGTCCAGCGTCTCGTTTGCCTTTACCGTATACATCGCCTAGAACTGGTCAAAACCCTTCGCCTCGATCTCGTCGGCGAGCTCGGGGCCGCCGTCTGCGACAATCTTGCCAGCCTTGAGGACATGCACGTGCGTCGGACGGACATAGTCGAGGAGTTTGCGGTAATGGGTGATCACGATGGCGGCATTCTCCGGCGTATGGAGCGCGTTCACGCCGTCGGCGACGATGCGGAGGGCATCCACGTCAAGGCCGCTGTCGGTCTCGTCGAGAATGGACAGCTTCGGCTCCAGCATCGCCATCTGGAAGATCTCGTTGCGCTTCTTTTCGCCGCCGGAGAAGCCGACGTTGACCTCGCGCTTGGCGAATTCGGGGCGCATCTTCACGAACGCCATCTTCTCCTTCTGGAGCTTGAGGAAGTCGCCGGCGGAAAGGGGCTCCAGCCCGGCGGCCTTGCGGCGCGCGTTGACGGCCGTCTTCAGGAAGGAGGTGATCGTGACGCCCGGAATCTCCACCGGGTACTGGAAACTCAGGAAGATACCGGCCCAGGAGCGCTCCTCCGGGGCCATGGCCAGCAGGTCTTTTCCATCGAAAAGGACACTGCCCTCCGTCACTTCGAACTGCGGCTTTCCCGCCAGGACGGCGCTGAGGGTGCTTTTTCCGGCACCGTTCGGGCCCATGACGGCATGGATTTCGCCCGGGGCGATCGTCAGGTCGATGCCCTTCAGAATTTCCTTTTCGCCGATGCCGGCGTGCAGATTCCGTATCTCTAGAAGATGCATAATCAAGCTTTTTTGCGGTATAGTTTCATCCAGGTCAGCAACGACCAGATGCCGTTGACGAGATAGAGCCCGCTCACGGCGGACATGAAGTAGTTGCCGACCAGCAGGTGGAGGACAATCTGCGTGCAGTTGACAAAGAGCCAGGCAATCCAGCAGTCCCATTTCTTCATCGCGGACAGCAGCTGCGCCATCAGGATCAGCGCCGTCACGCAGCAGTCGAGGTAGGGATGCGGATCCGCCGGGAAGAGGCGGTCCAGCAGGATGCCCCAGACGGCGGCGACCATCAGCACCGAGCCGATGGACAGCAGCCGCTGCGGCCAGGTCAGCATGCTCACTTTCAGCGATTTCTCATTCTCCGAGCTGCGTTCCTCCTCCCGCGGGTGCGTCCAGCGATAGTGGCCGAGGATATTAATCGCGAGCGAGACGGGCTGCAGGAGCAGCATCGCCAGGAGATTCCGTTTCCAGAACAGCACGAAGAGGGCGGCGGTGTAGAGGTAACCGACCCAGAAATTATACTTCGAGTTCCGACCCGCGAGAAACACGCAGGCCAGACCGAGTACGGAACATATGAGGTCGATCCAATTCATTATCCTATAGAGCCTTCAAGGGAGACTTGGAGCAGTTTCTGCGCCTCGACGGCGAACTCCATCGGCAGACGGGACAGCACCTCGCGGGCATAGCCGTTGACGATGAGGCCAACGGCGTCCTCCGGGCCGATGCCGCGCTGGTTGCAATAGAAGAGCTGGTCCTCGGAAATCTTGGAGGTCGTGGCCTCGTGCTCCACGATGGCCGTGGGGTTGGCGCTGCGGATCTCCGGGAAGGTATGCGCGCCGCAGCGGGAACCGATCAGCAGGCTGTCGCACTGTGTATAGTTGCGGGCGTTCGCCGCGCCGGGATTGATGCGGACGAGGCCGCGGTAGCTGTTCTGGCTGCGGCCGGCGGAAATGCCCTTGGAGATGATGCGGCTACGGGTGTCGCGGCCGATATGGATCATCTTGGTGCCTGTGTCGGCCTGCTGGAAATGGTTCGTGACGGCGACGGAATAGAACTCGGAGGAGCTGTGGTCGCCCATGAGGACCGTTGAAGGGTACTTCCAGGTGATGGCGGACCCGGTCTCGACCTGGGTCCAGCTGAGGTGGCTGCCCTCGCCGCGGCAGAGGCCGCGTTTGGTGACGAGGTTGAGGATGCCGCCCTTGCCCTCGGCGTCGCCGGGATACCAGTTCTGGACGGTCGAATACTTGACGTCGGCACCCTTCTCAACGATGATTTCGACGACGGCGGCATGGAGCTGCTGCTCGTCGCGCATCGGGGCGGTGCAGCCTTCCATGTAACTGACGTAGGAATCCTCGTCGGCGATGATGAGCGTGCGCTCGAACTGGCCGGTACCGCGGGCGTTGATGCGGAAGTAGCTCGAGAGCTCCATCGGGCAGCGGACGCCCTTGGGGATGTAGCAGAACGATCCGTCGGAGAAGACGGCGCTGTTCAGCGCGGCGAAGAAGTTGTCACCGCTCGGGACGACGGTCGCCAGGTACTTGCGGACGAGGTCCGGGTGCTCCTTGACGGCCTCGGCGAAGGAGCAGAAGATAATGCCCTTCTCCGCCAGCGTCTGGCGGAAGGTCGTCGTGACGGACACCGAGTCGAAAACGGCATCTACAGCCACCACGCCGGCGAGCACATCGCGCTCCTGCAGCGGAATGCCGAGCTTCTCGAAGGTCTCGGCCAGTTTCGGGTCGATTTCCTTCGGGCGATCCTTGTCCTTTTTGGGGGCGGCGTAATAGATGATGTCCTGGAAATCGATCTCCGGCAGGTCCAGATGCCCCCAGCGGGGCATTTGCATCTTCTGCCACTTGCGGAAGGCGTCGAGACGGAATTCAAGCAGCCACTCCGGCTCCTCTTTCCGTGCGGAAATGAGCCGGATAATGTCTTCGTTGAGTCCTTTGGGGATGAATTCCTGCTCTACGTCGGTGACGAAGCCTTCCTTGTACTCCCCGGTGGTGAACTCCTGTATGATCTTCTCGCTGTCTTCCATGGGATTGCAAAGATAACAATTTATCCCGAATCAGCGCCAAAAAAAGCCCGGCGGAAAACCGTCGGGCTCAAGGATTCCTGAGTTACTACTAGAAATCGAGGTCGAGAGCGTCGACTTTTGCCTTGTCGGCATCGCTGAGGCCATCGTACCACTCTGCGGCTTCGGCGGCAACCTTCATGGCGCCCACCACGTCGCCCTTCTCCATGAGTTCCTTCGCCTCTTTGGAATAATCCTTGGCCTTGTCCTCGACGGACTTGCAAGCGGCGACGGAGAGCATGAGCATCAGACCGGCGGCGGCAGCAACTAAAACTTTTTTCATTGTGTTGTGTGTTTTGTGTGTTTATAAATAAGGGGAATAATCCGATTCGTTTTACAAAGAAAACAAATAATCTGTTAATTTCCAAATACTTCTTTTCGTCAGCGGGCCGCAATGCTTTCGATTTCGACCAGGGCACCTTTCGGAAGCGTCTTGACGGCGAAAGCGCAGCGAGCCGGGAACGGAGCCGAAAAGAAGGTAGCGTAAACCTCATTCATGGCGGCGAAATCGCCCATGTCGGCGAGGAAAACGGTCGTCTTGACGACGTTGGCGAGGCTGAGGCCGGCGGCCTCGAGGATGGCCTGGGTATTCAACAGAGACTGGCGGGTCTGCTCTTTGATGCCGCCTTCCGGGAATGCGCCCGTGGCGGGATCGATGGGAAGTTGTCCGGAGACAAAGACGAGGCCATGGCCGCTGTCGACGGCCTGACTGTACGGGCCGATGGCGGCCGGCGCTTTTTCGGTGTGTATGGGTTTCATATCATTGAAGGGCTAAATCTACAAGGACGATAGCGGCCATAGCTTCGACAACGGCTGGGGTGCGGAGGGCGAAGCAGGTGTCGTGACGGCCGGGAATGCCGGCTTTGGCGATGCTGGCGGTAGGTTTGAAGGCGACGCGGAAGACGACAGGATTGCCGTTGGTCAGGCCGCCGTTGATGCCGCCGGCGTGGTTCGTCACGGGCGGCTGCGGGCGATGGTGGCAATGATGTTCGCCTTCGCCATGGTGGCAGCAGTGGTGTTCTTCGCCTTCTTCGTGGTGGCACTCGTGCCCCTCCTCGCCTTCGTGGCAGCAGTGGTGCTCCGGAAAGAGATCATTGTGCTCCGAGCCTTTCATGCGCGCCGCGGCAAATCCGTCACCGAATTCGATGCCGCGCACGCCGGGGATGGCGAAGACCGCATGGGAGATGCAGGATTCGACGCTGTCCCAGAAAGGTTCGCCGAGACCGACGGGAAGGCCCTCCACCGTGCATTCGACGAGGCCGCCGAGGGAGTCACCTTCCTTCTCGGCCGCTTCCAGCGCCGGCTTCCAGGCCTGCGGGTCCGTCAGACCGCCGACCTCCACCAGACGGGCGTTGATCCTGGCGAAGTGGAGGAGTTTCTTGGCGATAACGCCGGCGGCGACGACGGCCACGGTCATGCGGCCGCTGAAGGCACCACCGCCGCGGGGATCGTTGAAACCGCCGAACTTAAGGTTCGCCGTGAAGTCGGCATGCCCCGGGCGCGGGTGCTTGCGGAACGACTCGTAATCTTCGCTACAGGTGTCCTCGTTATAGAAAAGGATGGTCAGGGGAGCGCCGGTCGTGCGGCCCTGATAGACGCCGCTGACGATATCCGGGACATCGGCTTCCTTTCGCGGGGAAGTGCCCAGAGCGCCCGTCTTGCGGCGCTGGAGGTCCTCCGTGAAATCTTCCGGGGAGAGCGGCATGCCGGGCAGCATGCCGTCGATGGTCACGCCCACGCAATTGCCGTGGGATTCGCCGAAAAGGCTGACTTTGAATCTCTCACCAAAGGTATTCATAGCTTGTCGAATAATTCGTTATAGGTCGGGAAGGATTTGGCGACGCAGTCGCTGTCGTCGATTTCTATGGGGGAGTCCGCGCCGAGGGAGGCGACGCGGAGTGCCATCGCGAGGCGATGGTCGCCATGGGAACTGTAGCGGCCGCCATGGAGCAGTTGTCGCCGGAGCAGACGACGGACCAGACTCTGGCCGCCGACGGTCAGGCAGTCTTCCTCAATGCTGGCCGGCACGCCCATCTGCTGGAGCATTTCCAGAATGGCGGCAGCCCGGTCGGTCTCCTTGTGCGCCAGGCGTTCCGTGCCGTAGATGCGGCTGCGGCCCGGACAGAAGGCGGCAAGGACCGCCACGATCGGGAATAGGTCGGGACAATGATTGAGGTCGGCCTCGAAGGGATTGAGCGGCGCGCGGACAACGTGGATATGGCCGGCGTTCTCGCCCTCCTCGATGCGGGAAATGCCTGCGCCGGCATCCGTCAGGATATCGAGAATCGTCAAGTCCGCCTGCAGCGAATCCGCCTCCAGGCCGGAGACCTCCACCTCGCCGAACACGGCCCCCGCGACGAGGAAATTCGCCGCGCCGCTCCAGTCGCCTTCGATGCGGAAATCGGCCGCTATCAGGCGCTGGCCACCTTTTATCTTGAAGTTGAGCCCCGTGCAGAAGCTCCAGTCCTGCGTCTCCATAAACCGTGCATCACCTTCCATCTCGCTGCCGACCGTGACGCCGAACTTTTTCAGTACGTCGAGGGTAATGAAGAGGTAGGGGATGCTCTTGGGCTCGGTGACATAGAGCCGCGAATCGCCGTCGCAGAGGGGCAGGGCCGTCAGGAGGCCGGAAAGAAGCTGGGAACCGCCTCTGCCGTCCAGTTCCGCCCGGCCGGGAATCAGCGGTCCCTTGACGGTCAGCGGCAGATAGCAATCGAACGGTCTTGCGCTGTCATAGTGATCCACGGGCTGCAGACGCCCGCCGAACGCGGCCATAAAGTCATGCGCATTGGTGAGGGGCCGATTCAGGAGGGTCTTTTCGCCGGTCACCTTGACCGGACCATCTGAGAGCACCGCCAGCAGCGGAATCAGCAGCCGCGTCAGCAGGCCCGATTCACCGGTGTGGATCGCATCACGCCGCAGGTTTCCCGGTGTCGCCGCAATGCCCGTGATCGCCAGTACATCCCCCTCCCGCCGAACTGTCGCCCCCAGCGCCTCGGCCACGCCGATCGCGGCCTCACTGTCGCCGCAGGGTGTATACCCGCTCAGATGCGATGTTCCCTCCGCCAGCGCCGCGCAGAGGATGGCCCGCTGCGCGAAGCTCTTCGCTGACGGCATGGGGATCGGCGCCGCGGGACGGATCGGCAGTTCGGTGACAAAATGGGGCGAATTTGCCCTCGAGTAGACAGTTTCCCACATTTCTGCGGTGGTCCACTGCCCGGGAGCGGTTTCTTCCCCGGCAGCCACCGCCGCATAGGTGAACGGCGCGCCGCGGCGAAGACAGGTCAGGCGACTTGCCCGGCCGGCCTCCCCCATCGCGAACGCAATGAGCCGCATGCGCGAAGGTTTATCCTTATAGAGCCCCAGCACGCGCTCCGCATCGGCGGACGTCTGTGCCAGGGTCACGATTTTCACGATATCCGCGCCGGCCTCCTGGCACCGCTCCATCATCGAACGCAGCACCATCTCCGCCGGCGTCTCTTTTTCATCATGGCAGGACACGATCAGCGCCGTGCCATATTCCTCGCAGGCGCTCCGGATCTGCTTCCGGACCGCGGCGGGCATCGTCACGTCCACATCCGCGAACCGGGCCCCGGCCTCGATCGCAGCCAGCGTCTTTTCCACATCTTCCATCCGCCGGCAGGTCGCCACCAGCGGCAGGTCCGTCGCCGCGAACAGCTCGGTCACCTCCTCCACGCTGAGCAGACAGAGGTCCAGCCGGATCTCCGCCATCTCGATCTCGCCCCCTTGCAGCAGGGCCCATATTTCCTCCAGGTTCCGTCCCCGGATCGAAGTACAAATCATAACAGTCGCAATAATTCCTCCGGCCGAAGCACTTTCTCCTCCGTCTCACCGATTCGCCGTAGCAGCACAAAACGCACCCCCTCGGCTTCTCCCTTTTTGTCCCGGTTCATAGCCTCCACCAGCGCCTCCATCGGATACGGACACGCCACGGGCAGCCCGCAGGCCGCGAAATCCGCCGCCAGCCGCTCCGCCAAAGATGCCTCACTCAACCGGGCCGCGAGGATGATTCCCATCGACACGGCCTCGCCATGGCGGATATCATCCCCTCGCTGCGACGCCACATATTCGATGGCATGCGCGAAGGTATGGCCCAGATTCAACTTCCGCCGCTCCCCTGTCTCATACAGGTCCCGCTCCGTGATCCCGGCCTTGATCTCCGCCGCCCGGTATACCCAATCCATCAACTCATCCTCAGAAACGGGCAATTTTGAGGATGGACTGTCCGAAAACGGGGTTCTATCCTCAGAAAAAGCCGAATTTGAGGATGGAGAGACCATTTCCCATGATTCATCCTCAAAAACGGGCATATTTGAGGATGACGCGGCAAAAAAGTGGACAGCAGAGGCATAAAGGGAGGCATCGGCGACGAGGAAGGTCTTCAGAAGTTCGGCGAGACCGCAGCGGAACTCGCGCGCGGGGAGCGTCGACAGCACCACCGGCCAGAGCCAGACCCACTCCGGCTGGCGGAAAGCGCCGATCATGTTCTTGTAGCCGTCAAGGTTCACGCCCGTCTTGCCGCCGATGCCGGCATCCACCTGCGCGAGGAGCGTCGTCGGGATGTTGGCGTAGCGAATGCCGCGTTTATAGATGGCGGCCGCAAAGCCGGCCATGTCCGTCAGCGTCCCGCCGCCGAGCGCCACGACGAGTGCCTGGCGCGTCGCCCCGGACTCCATCAGATAGCGGCAGATATCCAGCACGGTGTCCATGGTCTTCCCGGCATCCGAGATGCTCAATGCCAAGCTGCCGCGGAAGGCGCCGCCGGCGAGAAGCTGTGCCGCAAAAGGCGCCACCGCCTTATCATAAATAAGGTAGCATTCGGGCTCGGAAGCCAGCGACGGGAGGGTCCTGAGAAGCCTCTTTTCCATAGAACACAAAGATAACAAATGTTTTGCAATTCGGAAGAAAACACCTATCTTTGCACTCCCCAAAGCCTTGGTGGCGGAATTGGTAGACGCGCTGGACTCAAAATCCAGTATCCCTTAAAGATGTATGGGTTCGAGTCCCATCCGAGGCACAAAACCGACCTTGTAAGCTATTTATTTTTAGGCACTTAACAAGGTTCGGTTTTTTATATTCACCAAATTTGACCACATTTTGACCACAACACGGAAAGAACCAAAGAGACCGATAAATTGGAATTTACCTTATTACAATATTATTCTTTGGTACCGGTTT
>CAMKRY010000013.1 GCA_946415345.1 uncultured Bacteroidales bacterium
GGATCAATTCCTGTTTGCAGATCCCCGGACCTTTTCGCAGCTTACCACGTCCTTCATCGCCTCCGGAAGCCTAGGCATCCTCCGTTCGCTCTTCGTTCCTTTCTCGAACGTACCCCTGCACGACTTAACGACGCTCGCGCGCCGATACGCTGCAGAGATACTTGTGTGAATCATATTCCTATGATTGCTCTTGCCTATGAAACTGTAGTCCCATATCTTTGCAACATCCGAAAAAACTTCTGATATCACTTTCAATACAGACTATCTGTTTGCTTCGTTTTTACCTCTTGTGTATCTCTCAATATTTTCAAAGATCTTCTTTTTTATCCCACTCATTAGGGCGTAAAAAAGTCCCGCTCTCTCAAACGGGACTGCAAAGGTAGTAATTATTTTTTACGCCGCAAATTTTTTTACCATATTTTTTGAAAAAATTTCAGAAGCCCCAAAAATCCCTTCTGAAAAGCGGGAAAAGCGGGCTATATATATTATATTTGTATACAGATGCCCGATCCGCTCGGGCATGACGAAAGAGATTACCCGGACTGAGTCGGGTAATGACGTCTTCGCTCAAAAAGACAAAACAGATATGGAAGAAAACGAAAAAATGCAATTGCCGGAGAACGCGCAGCGGGAGCTGAGGCCCGGAGAGCAGTATCAGCCTCTCCTGTCTCCGAAGAAAACCTATCCCGAAGTTACGCTCTACTCTGTCCTGATGGGCATCGCCATGGCCGTGCTCTTCTCGGCCGCGGCGGCATACCTCGGCCTGAAGGTCGGCCAGGTGTTTGAAGCGGCGATTCCGATCGCCATCATCGCCGTCGGCGTGACGGGTATGCTGGGCAAGAAATACGGCCTGGCGCAGAACGTGATCATCCAGTCGATCGGCGGCGCCTCGGGCTCCGTGGTCGCGGGCGCGATCTTCACGATCCCCGCCATCTATATCCTCGGCCTGGAGGTCAACTATATGCAGATGGTGCTCTCGTCGATGCTCGGCGGTTTCCTCGGCATCCTCTTCCTGATCCCCTTCCGCAAATACTTCGTCAAGGAGATGCACGGGAAGTATCCCTTCCCGGAGGCTACGGCGACGACCCAGGTCCTCGTCAACGGCGAAGGCGGCGGCAAGGGCGCGAAGGTGCTCCTTGCCAGCGGTCTCATCGGTGGTCTGTATGACTTCGTCGTCGAGACCTTCGGCCTGTGGAGCGACAAGATCTTCACGACGGTGACCGGCCTCGGCCAGACCATCGCCGCAAAGGCCAAGCTCACCCTCGGCATCAACACCAGCGCCGCCCTTCTCGGTCTCGGCTATATCATCGGCCTCAAGTACGCCGTCATCATCTGCGCCGGCAGCCTCCTCGTATGGCTCATTATCCTGCCGCTCATCGGCGTGCTCCCGGACGGTCCCGTCCTCGAATTCATTACCGGCGGCGCTGCCAACGCAGCGGCCATCGACGGGATGAGCCCGCAGGAGATCTTTACCGGATACGCCCGCCACATCGGCATCGGCGCGATTGCGATGGCCGGCATCGTGAGCATCATCCGCTCCTTCGGCGTCATCAAATCCGCCGCCGGGCTCGCCGTCAACGAATTCCGTCACAAAGGCGGCGAGACCGGGACGACGGACCGGACCGATACCGACATCCCGATGAAGACCCTCGTCTACGGCATCGCCATCGCCCTGATCGCCATCTTCGCCTACTTCGCGTTCGGCGGCGTGGTCGAGAACATCTGGCAGGCCATCGTCGGGCTCGTCATCGTGACGGTCATCTCCTTCCTCTTCACGACGGTCGCGGCGAACGCCATCGCCATCGTCGGCTCCAACCCCGTCAGCGGCATGACCCTGATGACCCTGATCATCGCCTCGGTCGTGCTGGTCGCCGTCGGGCTCAAGGGCAACGCCGGCATGGTCGCCGCGGTGCTCATCGGCGGTGTCGTCTGCACGGCCCTTTCCGTCGCGGGCTCCTTCATCACCGACCTCAAGATCGGCTACTGGATCGGCTCGACCCCGAAGAAGCAGGAAGCCTGGAAGTTCATCAGCATCATCGTCTCTTCCTTCACAGTCTGCGGCGTGATGCTCATCCTCAACCAGACCTACAATTTCGCGGACCCGAATGCCATCGCCGCGCCCCAGGCCAATGCCATGGCGGCGGTGATCAACCCGATCTTCTCGGGCGGCAGCGCTCCGTGGGGTCTCTACGGCGTCGGCGCCCTCATCGCCCTGCTGCTGGTCGCCTTCAAGGTGCCGGCCCTGCCCTTCGCCCTCGGTATGTTCATCCAGATCCACCTCAACCTTCCGCTTCTCGTCGGCGGCGCCCTCGCCTGGTTCGTGAGCACCCGCAGCAAGGACGCGGCCGTCAACAATGCCCGCCAGGAAAAAGGCACCCTCATCGCTTCCGGTTTCATCGCCGGCGGCGCCTTGATGGGTGTGGTCAGCGTCATCCTGAAGTTCCTCAACGTGGATCTGAGCATTCCCGGCTGGAGCGCCCACAGCGCCGAAGCCGTGGCCATCATCCCGTTCCTGCTGCTGTGCGGCTATATGATTTACGCATCGATGAAAAAAGACAAATAAGATGGAAAAAATCCTCGACCGTTTCCTGCGCTATGTCGCCATCGACACGCAGTCCAATGAAGAATCCACCACCCAACCGTCCACGGCGAAACAGTGGGACCTGCTGAACCTGCTCGCAGAAGAGCTCCGGGCCCTCGGTGTCGCCGCCGAGACCGAGGAGCACGGCTATGTCTACGCCAAGATTCCCGGCAACAACGGGAAGGACACCCCGACCATCGGTTTCATGGCCCATGTCGACACCGCCCCCGACGCTTCCGGCAAGGACGTCAAGCCGCAGATCATCCCGAGCTACGACGGCAAGGCCATCGACCTTAAGGGCGTTCCCGGCCTCCAGCTCAAGCCGGAGGAATTCCCGGAGCTGCTCCACTATGTCGGCCAGACGCTGATCACCACCGACGGCACAACGCTGCTCGGCGCCGATGACAAGGCCGGCGTCGCCGAGATCATGGACGCCGTCCAGTACATCGTCAACCACCCCGAATTCAAGCACGGGCCCATTGCCGTCTCCTTCACCCGCGATGAGGAAATCGGCTGCGGCGTCGATTCCTTCGACGTCAAGCGCTTCGGCGCCGACTTCGGCTACACGATGGACGGCGGCGAGATCGGCGAGCTGGAGTTCGAGAACTTTAACGCCGCCTCGGCCAAGCTCCACATCCAGGGCTGTAACGTCCACCCCGGCTATGCCAAGGGTAAGATGCGCAACGCCATCCACATCGCCTCGGAGCTCAACGACCTGCTGCCGAAACTCGCCCGGCCGGAATACACCGAGGGCTACGAAGGCTTCTTCCACCTGATTTCCTTCAAGGGAGCCGTCGAGGAGGCCGACATCGCCTACATCATCCGCGACCACGACCGCGCCAAGTTCGAGGCCCGCAAGGAAATGATGGAAAAAGCCGCGGCGTTCATCGACGCCAAGTACGGCGAGGGCACCGTCAGGCTCGAGCTCAAGGACCAATATTATAATATGCGCGAGATGGTGGAGCCGCACATGCATATCGTCGACACGGCCGTTAAAGCCATGGAGATGGCGGGCATCAAGGCGAAGATCCAGCCCATCCGCGGCGGCACCGACGGCGCCCGCCTGTCCTTCATGGGTCTCCCCTGCCCGAATATCTTCGCCGGCGGCCTCAACTTCCACGGAAAGATGGAGTTCCTCCCCCTCCCGAGCATGGAAAAAGCCTCGGAGGTTATCCTCAACATCCTGAAGCTCTACGCAGAATAATCCCCGATGAAGATGAGACGCTTTCTGTTATCCACCCTTCTGCTGCTAGCCGTGGGCACCCTGCCCACGCTGGCCCAACTTGTTCCGGTCAATCCCAAAGAAGGCGCCATCTCCAAGGAAGAAGTCGCCATGACCCAATATCAGGGAGACACGACCGCTGTCGCCCTGATCCTCTACGAAGAGAACATTGTCGACCTTTCCGTCGACGCTTCCTTCTCGCTCAAGAAACACGTATTCTTCAGGACCCGCATCAAAATCCTCAAGGAGGATGGAAAGGAGTATGCGGATTTCAAGATTCCCGTCTCCCGGGACCCCGACGACAATGAGGCGGTCAGCGGCATCCGCGTTACCACCTACAACCTCGTGGACGGCGCCGTCAAGAAAACCAAACTGGACAAAAAGTACGTTTTCAAGGAGAATGCCACCGACCAGGTTGCCGTCTATTCCTTCTCCGCACCGGAAGTGCGTGTCGGCTCCGTCATCGAAGTCTCTTATACCCTCAAGAGCAACCGCTATTGGGACGTCCCGTTGATCGATCTCCAGTATGAGATTCCTGTCAACTGCATTGACGCCCGGTTCCAGTATGCCAACTATACGGCCTTCAACCGGCTGGTTCACGGATTCCGGACCCCGCAATACGAAACGGATTCAGAGGTGCGCACAATGCGGGTGGGAGAGCAATCCATCGACTATAAGCTATACTCCGACATCTATCGAGTCGTGAACGTCCCCGCCCTGGAGGAAGAAGAATACTCTTATTGTCCGGATCAATATCTCAGTTCCGTCGAATACGAACTCTCCTCCTTCTCCGTGCCCGGATACGTCTTCCACAGTTATTCCAAAACCTGGGGCGATGTGGACGAGGCCATCGTGGACAGCCCCATCTACAAGGAATGCCACACCCGTTATCCCGATCTGGACGAATGCAAGGAGAAAATCAGCGGCATTGAAAACGAAGTAGAACAAATCTGTGCCGTCCGGAACTATGTAATGAACACGGTTTCATGGAACGGGAAACGGAATCTAGTCCCGGAGAGTGTCAGCAAGACGCTCAAAAGCGGGACCGGCAGCACCGCTTCCGTCAATGCCGCCGTAGCCAGCGCCCTGAACGGGCTGGGCTTCAAGGCGGACCCCGTCCTCATCAAAGTCCGCTCCGAAGGCATTCTGGCCGACTTCCACGTTTCGAGCAGTGCTTTCAACACCTTCATTCTGCGCGTCACGACCCCCAGCGGCGCCGTCCATTATCTGGATGCCCCCCGCAGCGACGCCTATCCGGACGTGTTGGATCCCGACTATCTGGTCGACCGGGGACGAGTCATCCTCCCTCACGGCCAGAGCGAATGGGTGGACCTCCAGAAACTGGTCAAGAATTCCCAAATCATGAGTGTCCAGGCCAAGGTGGACGAAGACGGCCAGGTATCGGCTACCGTCATCGTCAACGGCAAGAACGAATATGCCTACTCGATGAAGCGACGTCGTCACAAGGCCGATTCCGAGGAAGCTTTCATCGAGGACCTCGAAGAGGGCACCGACCTGGAAATCAGCGATTTCGTTTTCAAGGGGGACGAATACAGTCCTTCCGCCGCCTATGAGTTTTCCATCACCCAGGAGGCCACCGTCAGCGGCGATCACATGTATATCCGTCCGTTCATCTTTACCTTCCATTCCGAGAGCTCATTCCGCAATCCGACCCGCACCATTCCCATTGATTTCCCGTATGGTGAGAGCATTGCCTACACCTATCTGCTCGAGATTCCGGAAGGGTATGTGGTCGAACAGCTGCCCAGATCGGTCAGGCTCCTTGCTTCCGGCATTCAGGCGGAGGCCCGCTGCCAGTTCGCCCAGACGGATCCGACCCATATCCAGGTCCGCTACACCTTCAAGAACGAAACAATAATCGCTCCGGCGGACACCTATCAGGACATCCGCACATTTTGGGAGCAACTCTGCAATATCTACAAAAACACGATCGTCCTGAAGAAAGCATGATCCGGTGCCTCCTCTTGACACTGGGGCTGCTGGTCGCCCCGTTCCTGCCTCTCCGATCGCAGGATACCCTGGCGACGTATGCCCGTATCCTGTCCCATAGCGAAACGTTCCTGCTGACCTCGCCCACCTCTGGCGAATGGACGGTGGACCAGTCCATCCTGGTTACGAACCCCAAGGGCCGTTCCGCCGCGGCGCTCCTCATCTATACAGACAGTTTTCGCCGGCTCACTTCCTTCAGCGGAGAGATTACCCCGCTCGGGGGCGGAAAAGTCGTCAAACTGAAGCAGAAGGACCTCGTTTACTATTCGCTCAGCGAAGGCCTGGCGGATGACAGCGCCAGCTGGACATACCTGCCGGATGGGCCCTGTCCGCTGCTGGTCCACTATACCTATAAGGTCACTTACCGGAACGGCATAGCGTCCTTTCCCACTTTCCTGGCCGTGACGGACGAAAAGGTCAGCGTAACAAAGGCCCGCTATACCGTGGACGTCCCCGAAGGTTTTTCCATCAAGCACCTTTCCAGCGGTATGGAATACGCCTCCGAATCAAAGGATGGCCGGGAGCGGCACAGTTGGACCCTCCAAGACTTTGGGGGCTATGCAGAAGAAGAGTCCATGCCCTCCATCTTCGAGCTGATCCCGTATGTCTATGCATCCCCTGTCTCCATCGACTACGGCGGCTACAGCGGCACCCAGTCAGACTGGAAAGAAATCGGCAGCTGGCTGGCCCAGCTGCAGGAAGGACGACAGGAATTGGATCCGAAGCAGATTGCCGAGCTGCAGGAGATGTGCAAGGACTGCACGACGGATCTGCAGAAGCTGGAGGTTCTCTATCGGTATCTGCGCAATACGACCCGCTATGTCAGCCTCCAGTTCGGCATCGGCGGATTGCAGCCGATGGCAGCAGCCGAAGTGCATAGGGTGGGATTCGGTGACTGCAAGGGACTGTCCAACTATCTCCGCGCCATGCTGGCCGCGGTCGGCGTTGCATCGGATTACACCATCATCCACAACCGCCGCGCCAACCTGCTGCCCGGATACGCGTCCCTGGGACAGATGAATCACGTCATGCTGGCCGTTCCTCTGCCGGAAATCGGCGACACGGCCTGGGTGGAATGCACCAATCCGCTCTATCCGCTCGGTTACCGCCACAGCGGGGCAGCCGGTCATCAAGTCGTCCTGGTGCATGCCGACGGAGGTGAGCAGATCCGGATCCCGGACTACCCCGATTCGCTTTCCAGGGAAGAGCAGCATACACAGGTCAGCCTGTCCCCCGACGGTTCAGCCCGTTTGACCCTCCGGCGTATGCTCTTTCTGGACCACGTCGAACCCTATCTGGATTTCAAGGAGCTCAAGCCCGATGTCCGCCGAAGAATGCTGACGCGAGCGATGAAACTCCAGGCCGACGAATTGACCGTAACAGGCATTACGGACAATTTCGACACCTATGCAACAGAAGGTCGCGGCTTCATTCCCGAAATAACCATCGACTACACGTTGTCCACCCGCCTCTACGCCAATCTTAGCGGAGACCGGATGTTCGTTCCGCTCAATCCCGTCGCACAGATGCTTTCCTCCCAGAAGGGGAAACGTATCAATGATCTGGTTTTCAAGGGCTCATCCGTTTATGAAGACCACATTACCCTTCCCATTCCGGAAGGATGGCACGTCGAAAACCTGCCGAAAGGAGAAAAACTGGAAACGGCATGGGGACAGTTCTCTTCGACCGCCAGCGCGGAAAACGGCGTCATAGAAATCCGCCAGGTCATCCGTCTTCTTCCCGGCCGTACGCCGGCCGCAGAATATGACGGATACAGAGCTTTCGCCCGCGTCGTCAACAAGTGCTACGCGGCAACGCTCGTGCTGAAAAAGGACGGGGATTAACTATTTTTCTGCCGGCTGGCCTCTTCGCGGGCCTTTTGCTTTTCGTAGCGGGCCTTGTACTTTTCGAAAACCTGGCGTTCGCGCTCTTCGTCGGCCTTGATCTTGGCCTGGACGCGCTCGTTCTTCTTGCGGAGGCGTTCCTGGCGGCGAGCCTCCTTGGCCGCGGCCTTTTCGGCGTCGCGCCGGTCGAGTTCGGCCCAGCGGGCCTCGCGGGCGGCAATACGCTCGGCCTTCTTTGCGGCACGCTCAGCCGCTTTGCGCTCCTTCTCCGCCTGCTTGCGGGCCTTCTCGGCGGCCTTTTCGGCTGCCTTCAGTTCGGCGGGGGTGGGAGATTCCACGGACGAGCCGTGGAATGACGTCGTATCGCCGACGCTCGGAAGGGCAGTACCTAAGGAATCGCGAGGCAGGAGAGTAGACAGGGAATCCGCTCTCTCGACCCCAAGGGAATCTACACCCGGTAAGGCCAGGGAATCAACAGGCGGCAGGGCCAGAGAATCGACGGGAGATTCCACGGACAAGCCGTGGAATGACGAACTGTCAGCAGCGGCAAGGGCCAGGGAATCGGCCAGGGCCTGCTGACGGCGGCGTTCGGCCCGGCGCAGCTCGCGCTTGCGCTCGTTCTCGGCGAGGGTCTTGTGGACACCGGCCATGTAACCCGGGAAGTAGATGTCCGTCTGACGGAATTCGGCATGCGGGAAGGATTCATAGCGCTGCCGCTCCGAGGACCGGACTTCTCGCTCGGAAATATCCTTCGGCCCGTTCGGCTTGATGTCGCCGCGCCATTCGAAGCCCTTGAGCTGTCGCTTGTCCGGTGGTAGCTGGACGACGGGGAAAGCGTCGTTCTTGACGTCCTCGAAATAGAGGATATGATCCAGCTGGCCCTCCTTGAAGCGCGTGGAGAGCATCTTGGCCTCCACGGTGTTGACCGTCGCCAGGGTGCCGTTCTCCTCGAGATAGAAGAGGGCGTTGGAGCCGCCGAGGGCATCGAAACGCTGCATCGCGCCCGTGGAATCGAAGAAGGCCATCATCTCCGTGCCGCGGATCTGGTCGAAGAGGATGGAATCCTCCTGGATGGCGACAAAGGCGTCGGACATCAGCGAGGCGCGGTCCATCCGGTTGTTGCGGATCAGCGCGGCGACGCTGTCGGCGGAGAACTGGCGGTTCGTCTCGTTCCAGATGAACGGACGTTTATAGAGCCGGGCCAGCGAATCGAGGTCGGAATAGGCGAGGGAATCACAGACGACCTGGAAGTCCTGGCGGAAAATCTTGACCTGGCGCTCGCCGAAGAAGAAACCGATGCGGGTGGAGTCCACCGGCTCCGGCGGCGGAGGCGGAGGCAAGAGATCGAGAGAATCGGCCGGTGGAAGGGTGTCGGTCGAATCGACCGGCGGAACAGATTCCACGGACGAGCCGTGGAATGACGTAGAATCCGCCACGTCACCCCTTGGCTTGTCCATGGGGTCCATCCGAAGGGAATCACGCTGCGGCGGCAGCGCTGCCAGAGAATCACGAGGCGGGAGCATGCCCAAAGAGTCCCGAGGCGGGAGCATGCCCAAAGAGTCCCGAGGCGGAGCAGGAGCGGGGCCCTCCTCCCGATCGGGGACAGGCGGTGCTTCCTGCGCCGGCGGCGGCTGGCTGCCGGGCTTGGGGGCGGCTTTGCCCCCTGTGGGCGGGAGTTTCTTGCCCTCCTCCTCGTCCTTCTTGCGCTGGGCATCCTGACGGGCCTTTTCAGCCGCCTCGGCTGCCTTGCGGCGATATTCGGTCACGGCGTCGACCATGATTTCTTCGCGGCGGGTCTTCGATTGAATCTTATAGAGCGAGTCGATGTCGCACATCGGCACGGTATAATAGACCAGGCGCTCACCGCCGATCCAGGTCGTGTCGCGCTTGTCGTCGTCCTTCTCGGAAATGGCGATGACCAGCGGCGTCCGCGTCAGGGTGACATGGGACAGGGAATCCCGATAAGTGATGTGGCCGGCGAGGCCTATGGCGTTGCGGGTCGAGTCGGAGACCTGGGCGTTGCCGAACATATCGACCGTCATTTCGAGGCGGTCGAAATAGAGGCTGTCGGACCAGGCTTCCTGCGTCGGGGTCAGGCCGTGGACGTTGCGTTCGAAGAAAAAGAGGTCTCTCGGACGGTCGTACCAGCCCCCGCCGGCGGAGAGCATGTTGTCGTCACGCCAGGCGTCGAGGTCGGTCATGAAGGTCGCGAAGGAGGTCTTGCCGTCGTAGAGAAGGTGCTCCGTCTTGACAAAGACAGAGTCCGTGAACATATTGACGTTGTGAAGGAAGGTGAAGAGCTTGATGCGGGCGTCGTAGGTGCCGTCGATACTCTCGATGACCTGGCCGTCCTTGTCCTTCATGGAGCCGCCCTGCTGGAAGACGGCGACGCTGTCGCGGGTGTTGAAATCGAGGAAACGGGTGCGGAGAAGATTGCCTTCCTTGTCGGTCAGCTGGACGAGCGTACCGCGGAACTGGGCGAGGTCGTCGTCGATCAGGTAGTCGAGCTTGTCGCTCGTCAGGACGGTCTCGTCCTGGAGGATCTTGACATGGCCGAGGGCCTTGATATAATTCCGGTCGAGGTTCCAGAGGGCGGTATCGCAGATGAGATAAGTACCATTGTGGAGAAAACGGGCCGGGCCGAAGACCTTGCGGTAATGCTCCCCGCCCTCTTCGACGAGGCGGGCGGACTTGGCGCTCAGAAGCATGACCAGCGAATCCTTGTCACTCCCGTCGTCCTTCTTCTGCGCGAGCAGCGGGAGGACGGTCACGAGGGCCAGAAGACAGGCCAGGAGGCGTTTTCCGAGGATACTTCTCACAGGCGGTTATTTCCGGAACTTCTCCGCCCACTGGGGACGGTTGAATTCGCATTCCTTAAACAGCGGATCGATGACGATATAGGTCGTTCCAATCTTTTTCTCGACGAACTCGTTGATGGCATCCATCTGCTTTTGCTGACGGACATGCTCGATCAGCTGGCTGTAGTCGGTGTCGTAGCTCGCGGTATGGGCCGGCAGGATCTTGTCCACGCGGATCATCTTGTAGACGACATTGCCTCGACCCTCGTCATCGACGGACTCGAAAGGCTCGGTCATCTCTCCTTCCTTGAGGTCCTTGATGGCGTTGTAGTCCTGCGGCTTGAGGAGGTCGATTTCAAAGTAGGTCGAGCCCGTGTAGGGATCGGCCATCTGGCCGCCGTTGGTGCGGCTGGCAGGATCCTCGGAATAGAATTCCGCGGCCATCGGGAAGGTCACGGCACCGTTGATGATCTCGGTCTTGAGGCTGTCCAGCTTGGCGAAGGCCTTCTGGCTGTCATCGGTCGTATAGAAGGGCTTGACGAGGATATGGCGGGCATTGAACATGTCGCCTTTCTTCTCGAGCAGTTCGATCAGGTGGAAACCGTCCGGGGTCTCGACGATCTGGGAGACGACGCCCGGCTTGAGGGTCATCGCCGCGTCGCTGAAGGCCGGCCAGAAGATGGAACGGGAGGCCATGCCCAGCTCGCCGCCGCGGCGGGCACTGCCCGGGTCCTCGGAATAGATGCGGGCGAGGGTGGTGAATTTCTCGCCGTTGATGATGCGCTCGCGGATGTCGAGGAGGCGCTCCTTGGCGGCCAGGGCCGCTGCTTCCCGGTCGGGATAGAGACAGATCTGGCTGAGCTGATAGCGGATCGGCACCTCGGGAAGGTCCTCTTTCGCCGTCTCATCGACGAACTTCTGGACATCGTACGGGGTGATTTCGGCGATGCCGCCGGCGATCTCCTGCTGCTCCTGCTGGGTCAGGGCCTGGTCCTCGAGCGTGCTTTTCCATTCCTGGCGGAGGCGGTAGAGGGGCTTGCCGAAATAGGCCTCGACGCCCTCGTCGCCGCCGAGCTGCGTCCGGACGCGGTCCAGTCGCTGGGAGAGCTGCATGTCGACCATGTCCTGGTTCACCGACAGGGAGTCGATGCGGGCCTGGACGAGGAAGAGCTTCGATTCCATCATCTGTTCGAGGAGTTCGCAGCGCATGTTGCGGTCCGAGGCCATGCCCTGGGCGCGCATGATCTGGATCTCCTGTTCGAGCTCGGAGAGGGAAATCATCTCGCCGCCAATGACGGCGATATTCTTGTCTATCAGACCCTTCTGGTATTGCTGGGCCCGGAGCGGCGTGGCTACGGCCAGTAGCGTCAGGGCGAGAAGCAGTATTCTGGCGGAATATTTCATGGCTAGTAAATAATCAATTGTTCGCTCTCCAGCGCATCTTCGATGAGCTTCGTCTCGAACTCGGTCGAGAGAGCGTGCTTGCGGGCGCTGAGAATGATTTCTTCAATCCGTTTGGCGCAATAGTCCACGGGAGCATAGGAACCGTCCGGGACATAGTCGATCAGATAGGCGACGTTGTCATGGCCAAGGCCGTCGCTGAGGCGGATCCATTCCTTCTTGCGGCTCGACAGGAGCGTCACCACGTCGGTATTGAACTCCCGGGCGAGCACATAGGCGTCCACCCAGTTTTCGCTGTAGTCGACAAAACGCATCGAGGCGGTACGCATGAGGGTATCGGCCTCCGCCCGCTGCGACTCCTTCTTCGAATCCATGCCGGAGAGAATGGTCTGCAGCTCCTTGCTGCGCGGAGAAATGTTGAAATAATAGGCCTTGACGACCGGATTCTGGAGACGGAACTTCTCCTTGTTGGCGGCATAATAATCCTCGATCTCCTCGCGGGTCACGAGGGAATCGAGGTGTTCGGCGATGTATTTCTGCTCGTAGCGATGGTTCAGCAGCGTACGGCGGTAGTCCTCCAACTGGGCGGTCACATCCTTTTCCTCCTTGGAGAGGTTCTTCTCGGCCCGGTCCATCAGGAGCATGTCCCTCGCCCAGGCCTGGATGTACCGTTCGGCAAAGGCGGCGCTGTCCTCCGGCATCAGGCCGTCGGGAATCGCCTCCTGCAACGCGGCAAGCGTCAGTTCATGCGAACCGACCTTGGCCGCAAGCGGCTCATTGTGAAGGACATCCCCGAAAAACTTGCATCCGCTGAGCGATGTAAGCACGAGAATCGCCGACACGATGTATAGTACTTTTCTCATATTATGTTATAATATGCAATCTGCAAAGTTAGCAAAAAGAAAATATCGTGCCAAATCGGGAACCTTCATTCAAATTAAAGTACTAACTTTGTGCCGCTATGAAAAGACGTTTCCCTATCTTCGTATATACATCGCTTATCGCCGTCCTTTTCGCCGCCTGCAGCAAGGAAAAGACCCCCTGGGTCCCGGATTCCGACGGGGAGGAAGAGGAAGAAGTGACCACGCTGCCGGGAGAATACCTCCTGCCGCTCATCGAGACCACGGACCTGCACGGCTATCTGGTCAGCGAAAGCAGCGGTACGGTCCACTACCGCATGGCCTACATCGCCGACAAGGTCAATGACATCCGCGGGCGGGGTGGAGACTACGACAAGGACCGTCTCCTGCTGCTGGACGGGGGCGACATCTACCAGGGCGCATCGGTGTCCAACCTGCTCGAAGGTAAACCCGTCTACGTTGCGATGGACCGGATGGGCTATGACGCCGTCGCCGTCGGCAACCACGAGTTCGACTGGGATTTCGAGACGCTGGTGGATCCCGACGCCACGATGCTTGATTATGAATGGGAGGGACAGGACTGCGTCAACGCGGTGCCCGTCCTCTGCGCCAATCTCTACCGGAACGGCGAGCGGGTCTCCATCACCGGCGACTATGTTATCGTGGAGAAAAAGGCCCGGGACTCCGAAGGGAACATCCTCCCGGTCCGGATCGGCGTCATCGGCTTCGCCATCGACTACGCCAGCAGCATCATGACGTCGAAATTCACCGGAATGGGCTACTCCATCCGGGAAGATTATTCCATCGCCAACGGCATTGCCGCGGAATTGGAAGCGACCGGACAGTGCGACGCCACCATCCTCCTGATTCACGGAGCGGCGAACGATGCCGCCGGAAAGCTCGGCGCGGGCAGCCCCATCGACCTCGTGCTCGGCGGCCACAGCCATCAGACCATGACCGGAACGGCCGGATCCGTCGCCTATCTGCAGGGCGGCCGCTACGGCGAGCATTATGCCAGCGCCAGCCTCAAATTCAGCACGGAAAGCGGCGCGGTTTCCTTTGCCGGCGTGGTCCAATCCAAGATCGTCCCTGTCGACAGCAACCGCGACCGCCACACGACAACCGGGCAGAACGCGGAAGATCTCGACGAGGACATCCTGGCCGTCTCCGACTATGCCCTGGAGGCCACGGCGGAGCAGAACAAAGAGGTGCTCGGTTACATCACCGTATCCGCCGACACCTATACCATCGCCGGCAGCGCCGGACGCTCCTGCACGATGGCCAACTGGATGTGCGACATCATCCGCCGCATCGGCGGGGCCGACGTCGCTTTCGTCAACGGCGGCGGCGTGCGGACCGTCTTCCCCCTCAATGGGAACGACCGTCGCTACATCACAGCAGCCAATGTCTACGAGATGTTTCCGTTCAGCAACACGACCTACGTCTACGAGATCACGTACAAAGAACTGATGAGCCTGCTGGAGTATGCCATGACCGATGCCGGCGTCAGCCTGTTCACGGGCATGGTCGGCGTCAACTGCTACTTCAAGGGCTACGCGGTGACAATGCTCAGCCGGGAGAACGGCGACGTGATCTACCAGAACGGCACCTGGGCCGACGACTGGGCCTCGCGAAAGGTGCGTCTCGCCGTAAGCGAGTACCTCGCCACGAACCAGCGGATAGACAGTTACACGAAACTCCAGAATCCCCTGCTGGAGTGGAACGAGACCTCACGGCTCCTCTCCAGCGATCTCGTGGACAACGAGAACGCCGTCCGCGTCCTTCGGGAAGAAGGAGCCGCGTCCGGCGGTCCGCTCTTTATCGATACCACCACGCATTTCCTTTACGTCAACTAACGTCCCAGAATCCGGGACGTTAGTCAAGTTTATCGTCATGCCCGGCTCCGACCGGGCATCTTCTTCTACAGGACAGTCACCATCTGTTCGATGGTCTTTCTCTCGGAGTGCAACTGGGTCGGGTCGCCCGTTTGGGAAGCGGGGTGGCCGATGGCCAGCAGGCCGTAGATGCCGTGCTCGCGGGTCTCCGGAAGGACTTCGCGAATCTGGCTCGGGTTGAAATCCCAGATCCACATATTGGCCAGACCGGCGTCGGTGGCCGTGAGCATCAGGTGGGCGAGCACGATGGCGGCATCGGTCTTGCCGGCGTTGACGCCGTCGCTTTCACGGGTCCAGGCCTCTTCGTTGCGGCAGCCGACGATGAGGACGACCGGCGCATTGTAGCACGGATGGACCTTACGCAGACGGGCCAGGGCCTCTTCGCTCTTGACCACCCAGATGCGGGTCGGCTGGAGGTTCTTGGCGGAGGGCGCCAGGCGGCCGGCCTCCAGGATCATCTCCAGCTTGGACTCGGAGACAGGGTAGTTGTTGAAGGAGTGGCAGGAATAACGGCTCGAAAGGATGCGCATGAAGGCATCTGAACCATACTTGTACTTGGTAATCTGTTTGTCGATGTCGGAGAATCCGGCACGGCTGAGGACTTTGCCAATGTTTTTCATATCGGTTATCAGTGTTTGTCAGTGAATTACTTTCCGGCCAGGCGGCACTCCCAGGCCCAGGCGGCCTTGAGGGTCTCTTCGATGGAACGGGTGGCCTTCCAGCCGAGCTCGTTGTTGGCGAGGGTCGGGTCGGCCCAGATGGCGGTGATGTCGCCGGCGCGGCGGGGAGCGAACTTATGCGGCACCTTGACGCCGTTGACTTTCTCGAAGGCGTTGACCAGCTCCATCACGCTGAGCGGACGGCCGGTGCCGACGTTGAAGATCTCCACGCCCTTTTTCATCTTGCCCTCGATCATACGGGTAACGGCGAAGACATGGGCCCGTGCGAGGTCGACGATGTCGATGAAGTCGCGCTGGCAGGTGCCGTCCGGGGTCGGGTAGTCGTTGCCGAAGATGCTCAGGATCTCGCGCTTGCCGATGGCGGTCTGGGTGATGAAGGGGACGAGGTTGTTGGGGACGCCGCGGGGAAGCTCGCCGATGAGGGCGCTCGGATGGGCGCCGATCGGGTTGAAGTAGCGGAGCAGGATGCCCCTGAGCTTGCCGCCGGAGGCCTTGACGGTGTCCTGGAGGATATCCTCGCACATGGTCTTGGTGTTGCCGTAAGGGGACATCGCGGGCTGGCGGGGCGTCAGTTCGGTCACAGGCACTTTCTCGGGCTCGCCGTAGACGGTCGCGGAGGAGGAGAAGAGGACGTTGCAGCCGCCCGCCTCCTCAGCCGCCTCGAGAACGTTCATGAAACTGACGAGATTGTTCTTGTAGTACTTCAGCGGCTGCTCCACCGACTCACCGACCGCCTTGAAAGCGGCGAAATGAATCACGGCGTCGATGGGGTATTTCTTGAAGATGGCCTTGGCCGCTGCCTCGTCGCAGAAATCCATTTTCTCGAGCGGAAGCTTCCGGCCGATGATCTTCTGGACCCCTTCGAAACAGGTCATGTCACAGTTGGAAAAGTTGTCAGCGACAACGACGTCGTAGCCGGCTTCGATCAGCTCGACGGTCACATGGCTGCCGATAAACCCGGCGCCTCCGGAAACGAGAACAGTTTTCTTGCTCATAATAGTCAGGTTGATTCGTACAAATATAACGAATTATTTCCATAAATGTCGTATTTTTGTCCTATGATAAAGAGATGTTTCGTCCTAATAGCCCTGCTGCTGCCCCTGACGCTCGGGGCGCAGACGCGGGTCCAGCAATATATTGAAAAAGTAGCGAAGGAGGAACCGCTGCGCAGCGCCTCCTGGGGCGTGCTCGCGGTCAATGCCCGGGGCGATACCCTGGCGAAGTGGAACCACCTCAACAAGTTCGTCCCCGCCTCGAACATGAAGCTTATCACCACGGGTACGGCCCTCCAGCGCCTCGGCGCCGGTTACCGTTTCGAGACGGCCCTGGCCTATGACGGCGCGGTGGTGGACAGTACCCTCCACGGAAATCTCTACATCGTCGGCGGCGGCGACCCGACCCTCGGCGCGGAAGACGCCATCGCCATCCCGACTGACTCCCTTTTCGCCCGCTGGAAAAGGATTCTGACCGGTGCCGGCATCCGCAGCATCGACGGCTATGTGATCGGTGACGGCCGTTGGATCAGCAGCGACCTGGAGCACGAGAGCTGGCAGCTCAGCGACAGCGGAACCTACTATGGCACCGGCGGCGACGGCCTCTGTTTCCATGAAAACAACATCGATTTCCGGGTCGAGCCCGGCGACAGCATCGGTGCGCCCCCGGTTTTCACCCGTACTACCCGCGCAGAAACGCCCTGGCTGACGATTCGCAACTACGCCACCACCGGTGAGAAGCAGACCGGCAACAGCCTCTACCTCCACACGACCGACCTTGCCCCGGTCGCCGAGTGGCGCGGCTCGCTGGCCATCGACCGCAAGAAAACCGTCGAAAGCGTCTCCAATAAGTACGGCGCAATGACGACGGCCCATGCCTTCTGCACCTGGCTCGACACCACCGGATTCATCGTCATCGACGGTCCGGCGGACATTGACCGAAGCGGTCGGATCCGCGATTTCCACAGCGAACCATCCCTCTCCGCCAGGCCCGTGGACAGCCTGACCCGCCTCGGCAGCACCTTCTCCCCGACGCTGACCTCCATCATCGGCCAGACGAACGGCCGCAGCGACAATTTCTACGCGGAATCGCTGCTGCGTGCGCTGGGAAAGCAGGTCAAGGGCCGGACCGATTACGACTCCGCCATCGCTGCCGAAAAGGCCGTCCTCTCCAAGATCGGGGTCACCGCCGGCAATTCCGTCCGCATCTCGGACGGCAGCGGCCTGGCTCGTGACAACTACGCCTCCCCGGACTTCTTTGTCCGCTATCTGAAGGCCATGTGGCGCACCTCAGCCCGTGCCGCATTTCTGGCGTCCCTGCCCCGTCCCGGCAGCAAGGGAACGCTTCAGAGCATGTTCCAGAAGTCGGACAAGGATTTCAAGGCCCGGATACGCATGAAGAGCGGTTCCATGAACGGCGTCCTCTGCTACAGCGGCTACATCCTCCCGAAGGGCGGCAGTACCAGCGCCGAGGCCAACATCATCACCTTCTCCATCCTCACCAACAATGCTTCCGTCGGCGCGTCCAAGGTCCGTCCGATTCTGGAAGAGCTGATCCGGCTGCTGGCGGAGGAGAATTAAGATTACCCGGACAAGCCGGGTAATGACGGGAGGGGGCGACGTTTATTTAAATAACGATTTTACCAGGGCTGGAATGTCGGCGACTTTGACGACTTCTATGCCCTGGGGCTTTTTGTCGAAGCGGGTATAACTCGAGACGAAGATCTTCTTGAAGCCGAGGCGGGCGGCCTCGGTGGTGCGGCGCTCGGCCTGGGACACGGGGCGGATCTCGCCGCTGAGGCCGACTTCGCCGGCGAAACAGACGTCGTTCGGGATCGGGAAATCGAAATTGGAAGACAGCACGGCGCAGACGACGGCGAGGTCCGCCGCCGGGTCGGTCACCCGCAGGCCGCCGGCCATGTTGAGGAAGACGTCCTTCTGGCTGAGCTTGAAGCCGGCGCGGCGCTCCAGCACGGCCAGGAGCATGTTGAGCCGGCGGACGTCGAAACCCGTGGCGCTGCGCTGGGCGGTGCCATAAACCGCCGACGAAACCAGGGCCTGCACCTCGAAGAGGAACGGACGCACCCCATCGAGCATGGCGGCGACCGCCGTGCCGCTGAGTCCGTCCTCGTGCTGGGGAATCAGCAGCTCGGAGGGATTGGAGACCTCCCGTAGGCCCGTGCCGGTCATTTCGAACACGGCCAGCTCGGAGGTGCTGCCGAAGCGGTTTTTGATGCTGCGAAGGACCCGGTAGGCGCCTCTGTTCTCGCCCTCGAACTGGAGGACGACATCGACGATGTGCTCGAGAATCTTCGGACCGGCGATGGCGCCTTCCTTGGTGATGTGCCCGATGAGAATCACGGGGATGCCGGACTCCTTGGCGAATCGGAGCAGCCGGGCGGCCGTCTCCTTGATCTGCGACACGCTGCCGGCGGTGGACTCGACACCGCTGCAGTACATGGTCTGCACGGAGTCGACAATCATCAGGTCCGGCGCGGCCTCTTCCGCCTCCGCGAGGATGTTATCCATCAGCGTTTCGCTGAATATCAGGCAGTTGGAGCTGTCGCCGCCGAGGCGGTCCGCCCGCATCTTGACCTGCTTGACGCTCTCCTCACCGGTGACATAGAGGGTCTTGAGTTGGGGGCTCTGGAGCGGCAGCTGTAGCGAAAGGGTCGACTTGCCTATGCCCGGCTCGCCGCCGATCAGCACCAGCGATCCCTTCACGATGCCGCCGCCGAGAAGGCGGTCCACCTCCGCGCTGCCGAGGGAGATGCGGTCCTCCGCCGTCGATTCCACTTCCCGCAGCCGGACCGGCTTTCGGCTCGCTCCGGGGACATGCTGCGCCCCGCGGCCGGCGCTGATGCCGCTGATCATTTCCCGTTCCTGCAGGGTATTCCACTCCTTGCAGGCCGGGCACTGGCCCATCCACTTGGGGAACTCATTGCCGCAGGAGGTGCAGAACCACACGCTCTTGGACTTCGGACTCGCTTTCACTGCCATAACTCAATCTTTTTACGGACTGCCAAGTTACGAAAAATGCTCTCGCAAAACAAAAAAAACCGGCCCGTGCTCGAAGGCGCAGGCCGGATAAAATGAAAAGGCGTCGAACTAGGCCTTGACGGTCTTCTTGACGGCTTCGCTGAGGCGGTCGTACAGGGCGTCCGTCTTCTCGACGAGTTCCTTGCGGAGGCCGAGATACCAGGCGCGCTTGTTGCCCTCAGGGTTGACGCTGCGGTTGCGCAGGTCGTTGAAGAGGTCCACTGCCTCATCGATGAGGCCGGCCACCTCGTCCACGTCGTTACCCTTCTGGACGGAAAGAACCAGCGTACAGTCGTCTACGAATGCACCGATAACCGTTTCGATGTCTTTTTTAATGTCTCTCAGATTCATAATCTAATTGACTTACTTGTTGAGAGCGTTGACAAGCTCCTCGGCGGCGCGGTCAGCAGCAGCGTCGATAGCCTTTTCAGCAACACCTTCAGCAGCGGCTTTGGCCTTGTCCTCGAGGGTCGGGTCAGTAGCGGCGGCGGCAGCCTCAACGGCGGGAGCCTCAGCAGCTTCCTCAGTCTTCTTCTCATTGTTCTTGCAAGAAACAGCGGCGAACATAGCAAGGATCGCAGCAGCAACAAAAATCTTCTTCATAGTTAATAATATTATTAAGGTTAAAAAACTCCTAAATTGAAACCGACTGCAAATGTAGGCTTTATTTGCTGAAAAAAGAAAGATTTTTCAAAAAATTTAACAATATCCCCCTGCTTTGGGCCTATCTGGCTAGTTTATAGACCTCCATGTCCTTGATTTCGCCGCTTTCAATCCGAAAGCGAAGGGCGGTTCGGACGGTGTGCCAGCCCTGGATGCCGCAGGCACCGGGATTGATATAGAGGAGGTTGTATCGGTGGTCCATCCCCACGCGAAGGATGTGGGAATGCCCGCATACGAAAATGTCAGGACGATACTGGGTAATCAGGTTGCGCGCTTCCGGATAATAATTCCCCGGGGAGCCGCCGATATGGGTCATGAGGATCTTCTTGCCCTCGCAGTCCCAGAAACGGAACTGGGGATGGTCGTAGCGGAGCCCCTGGTTGTCGCAGTTGCCGTAGACGCCCATCAGGGGCTTGAAGGCGGCGATCTCCTTCGCCGTTTCGAGCCCGCCGCCGAAATCGCCCGCGTGCCAGATTTCGTCGACCGGCGCGAGGAAGTCGCGGAATTCCTGAGAAAAGACACCGTGGGTGTCGGATATGAGACCGATATACATCAGAGAAAATGGAAATAAACGGCTTCGGCAGCAGTCACCGCTGCGGTTTCGGTACGGAGTCGGGAGGTGCCGAGATGGACGGGGATGAATCCGGCCTCAAGCGCATGCCGCGCCTCTTCGGGCGAGAAGTCGCCCTCCGGGCCGATCAGAATGATGACAGATTTCTCCACTCGCTCCGCTCGGTCGAAATGACAGGAGAGGGCGTCCTTGATGGAGATGCGGGGGTGGGTGTCGTCCTCGAAGCAGTAGGCGATTAACTTTAGCGTAGCAGATGCCCGATCAGGTCGGGCATGACGGCCATTATCGTCATTCCACGGCTTGTCCGTGGAATCTATGAAGGCGCGGACGGAGAGGGGCTCGTCGATCACGGGGATGTGGGCCTTGAGGGACTGCTTGGTGGCGGAAAGGGCGATACGGGCGGCGCGGTCGGTCTTGTAGACCTTGCGCTCGGAGCGTTCGCCGATGACCGGCACAATCCGGTCCACACCCACCTCGGTGGCCTTTTCCACGAACCATTCGAAGCGTTCGTTGTTCTTGGTCGGGCAGCAGGCGACGGTCAGGTGATAGGGATGGCTCCCCCACCTGGGGAAAGCTTCCAGCACCTCGGCTGAGGCGCCTTTGGGGCTGTCGTCGCTGAGGCGGCAGCGGTACATGGAACCGAGTCCGTCGATGACGGAAATCTCGTCGCCGGCGCGGTGGCGCAGGACCCGGACGCAGTGCCCGGATTCCTCGGCGTCGAGTCGGGCGATGCCGCCCTCCACCTCGTATGCGTAGAAGATTTCCATTCCCTCTAGGCGCGGATGATTTTCACTTCTCCGTCGAGGCCGATGGAGATGATCTGGGAAGCCTTGCCGGTCGATTCGGTGTCCGTTTTCGGCGGACAGGCATAGTCCACGGCGGATTTGATTGCCTCTTCGATATCCGTGAAGCGCTGGGGCGTCGGCTCGCCGGAGATGTTGGCGGAAGTGGAAACGATGGGGCGGCCCAGTTTGTAGGCCAGCTGGCGGCAGAAGTCTGACATCGGAATGCGGATGCCGACGGAACCGTCCTCTGCGACGACGTTCCACGCCAGGCGGCGCCGGTCGGCCGCGGCTTCCTTCTCCCCCGCAATGGCGCCGGGATAGATCAGCGTCATGGGACGGTCATTGACCTCCACGAGGTCGATGGCCATCTGCGGAATCACCTTGACATAGCGGGCGACCATGTCGAGGTCGGAGGCCAGCAGAACGAGGGCCTTGCTGTCCTCACGGTGCTTGATGGCGAACACTTTCGCCACGGCGGCAGGGTCCGTCGCGTCGCAGCCGATGCCCCAGACCGTATCGGTCGGATAGAGGATGACGCCCCCGCTGCGGAGGGTCTCCAGGGCCTGCTTCAGAATCAGTTCCTTATCCATGGATCAGTTCCAGTAATTGTCGTAGAGGTGCTTTTTCCAGTAGAGCACCAGGAAGAAGGCGAAGAGCATGCCGCCGAGATGGGCGAAATGGGCCACGCCGTCGCTGGTCGCGAAGATGCCCGTCAGGAGTTCGATGCCGCCGAAGACGATGACCATCCACTTGGCGGTCAGGCGCATCGGCGGGAAGATCAGTTGCATTTCCGCCCGCGGGTGAAGCATGGCGAAGGCCATCATAACACCGTAAATGGCGCCGGAAGCACCCACTGTCGGCGGAATAATCCCCTCAACGCCCCACGGCCGGAGATAGTCGGAGACAAAGTGGGCTTTGGCATAGGCCTGGACGTCCCCGGGATCGAAGTCCGGCAGATGCAACGCCAGGACCTCTTTATTGGCCGCCAGTTTCTCGACATAAATATTGAATTCCCTGGCGTAGGTGAAATACTCCACCCCCGTGTGCAGCAGCGCCGCACCGATGCCGGTCACGAAGTAAAGAATCAGGAAGCGCTTCGTCCCGAGCGTCTGCTCGACCATGGAGCCGAAGAGCCAGAGCGCGTACATGTTGAAGAACAGGTGCGCGAACCCGCCGTGCATGAACATGTAGGTGACATACTGCCACCAGTGGAAGTATTCCGACGTCGGGTAATAGAGCATGAAGATGTCGAACGGCCCCTGCTCGCGACCGGCCGTCAGCATGACGGCGAAGTAGACGATGCAGTTGATGATCAGGAGGTTCCTGGTGGCCGGGGGTGTATTTCTCATAGCTGGAATTTCTTGTCGAGTTCGTCCTGCGGAATCACCGCGAGGGTCTTCTTGCCGCCGCTGGTGCGCTCGGGATTCTCTGTCTTGAGGAGGGCGTCCAGCAGCTGGCGGGCCGCAGCGGGCGTCGTCACGCCGTCGCCATGGGATGCGCCCAGGATGGCGAATTTCTCCGCCAGCGAGCCCAGGACCGTCTGCGGCAACACCGCCGGCACGTCCGTCAGGACCATCTCGAGGTCGGCAACCATTTTCCGGATTTTCCCTTCTTCGGCGCTGTAGCCCTGCGGCACACCGTTGACCACAACGCTGTCTTCCCCGAACGGGGCGATGTCGAAGCCGAGACTCGCGAGCATCTTCGCATGCTCGTCGAAGCGGAGACGGCCCTCCACGCCGACCTGCACCTGCACCGGGAACAGCACCGCCTGCGTCGCCGGCTCCTCCTTGCGGAAAGCTTCCAGGAAGCGTTCGTAGAGGATGCGCTCACTGGCGCGGCGGATGTTGACGATCATCAGGCCGGAAGCGGAAGGCGTAGCGAAATAGCGTCCGCCGGGCAGGAGGAAGAGCGGCGTCTCAGCGCGCTGGCTTTCCTCGAAGAGCTTGCCGTAGCCGGGATCCTGGCGCTCGAAATAGCGGCTGTAGGAGGGCTGCTTTTCAACAGGGTCCTTGGCGAAAGTACCCTGTTCGAAGGGATTGTAGCTGTCGTCCACGGGGGCCTTGGGGAGGCTCACGGGACGGTATTCGTCGAACTGGCGGCCTATGACGGGCATGGACTCCGCCGGCGCGGAATCGAAATCGAGGTCGGGTGCCGCGGCGAAGCGGCCGATGGCTTCCTTGACGGCGGCGTAGAGGACCTGGAACACGAGGTGCTCGTCCTCGAACTTGACCTCGCTCTTGGTCGGGGAGATATTGACGTCGACCGCTTCCGGACTCATGTCCAGATAGAGGAAATAGGACGGGAAGGCGCCGTCGGGGATGAGACCTTCGTAAGCGCGCTGGACGGCCTTGTTGAGATAGGGACTGCGGAAATAGCGGCCGTTGACGAAGAAAAACTGGTTCCCTGCGGTCTTGCGGGCAGCTTCCGGCCGGCCGGCATAACCGCTCAGGCGCAGGAGCGAGGTGTCGGCCATCACATCGACGACATCGCCGACGACGCTTGTTCCCAGCAGGGCCAGGATCCTGAATTTCAGGGACTGGGCGGGCTTGAGGGAGAAAACCTCGCGCTCGCCGTGACGCAGCTCGAAACTGACGTCGGGGCGGGTCAGGGCGATGCGGGTGAACTCCTCGACGATATGGCGCAGCTCGACGTTGTCCGACTTGAGGAATTTCCGCCGGGCCGGGACATTGTAGAAGAGATTCCGGACCGAGAAATCCGAGCCGGAAGGCGCGGCGACCTCGCGGGTCGACATATGCTGGGACGCGGCGAACGAGACCTCGCAGCCGATTTCATCTTCGGGGCGGCGGGTGCGCAGCGTCACCTCCGCGACGGCGGCGATGGAGGCGAGCGCCTCCCCGCGGAAACCGTAGGTCAGGATATGATTGAGGTCCTCCTCGGTCGCCAGTTTGGAGGTCGCGTGGCGCTCGAAGCAGAGCACGGCGTCGTCCGGGGACATGCCGCAGCCGTCGTCAATGACGCGGATGAGCGTCCGGCCGGCGTCGGTGACAAGCACGCTGACTTTCGTCGCGCCGGCGTCCAAAGCGTTCTCCATCAACTCCTTCACCACGGAAGCGGGCCGCTGGACGACCTCGCCCGCGGCGATCATGTTGGCGACGTTGCCGGGAAGGATTCGCAGCTGGGACATGGGCTATTCGTTCACATCAATAAGATTACCATCATCATCAAAGAATTCGGTAAACTGCGTACCGCCCATGACATCCTCGGGAATATCTTCTTGAACTGCACTCTTTTCTTTATACTGCTTGCTTATCCCACCTATTAGAGAAGGATACATCTTGGCGATATAAATCAGCGCCACGACAATCAGCAGCAGGCCGGCGAGCGAGACGATCATGCGCACGCGGCCGCCGCTCGTACGGTAGCGGTTCTCGCGCTTGAAAGCGCCCTTGATATAGCTGCCGGGCACATAATCCTTCTTTTCCATGGAACCGTCGACGGAAGCGAACTTCTCCTTGACGGCCTCCTTCTCGGGGTCGTAGTAGCGGGGCTTGTAGTTGAACACGCGGTGTTCCTGGTCGCCGAATATGCCGAAATTGAAAAATGCCATATGACTTTCACTTGGTAGCTTACAAAGGTAAGAATTTTTTGCCGAAATCTATAACCTCCTCGCCGCACAGCCTTCTGCATTGGTTTTCTGCAATAATTTCCGGGTTGCGATCTTTGGAGGATAGCCCGCCCATGCTCAGGAAACGTTGATAATCAACACGTTACAAAACTAAGTGGGCGATCCCCCTTTAAAAAAGCGGGGGGATCGCCCAGGGTACTTCTGGAGGCGCTTTGTGTCAGCAACTTACAAAGAGGGCGGGCTATCCCTATGGCGTGTCCGTGAAGGCCGTGACCCGGAAGTGGGTCTTATTCTTGAAGTTGACACCCACGTTTCCGGAAGCGCTGCTCAACTTTTCGTAAATGAAGCCGTACTCCTTGTCGACATAGTATACATCTTCCTTGCGTGTGCTGTATCCCATTATGTTCTCTTCCGTTACTTTGGTGATTACCAGACAGGGACGCCCGCAACGCGTATCAATACGTGTGTCCGGGGAGGATGGATATCCGGCGATGACCTTCAGGTCGGTCTTGGTGCCGGAAAGGTAGTTCTTCAGGACCTGCTCAGGCGTGCTTTCCATAGTGTAGGTCCGGGTATGGGTGCCATTCTTGGTCACATAGCTCCGCAGTGTCCCGTTGTCCAGGATGTCCATGTCTTCGAGCCGCGTGTCCCCGCCGGCTTCGCTCTTGATGTACAGCTTTTTCCCCTTGCGGGTGAAGGTGTATGTTCCGCCTCCGTCCAGGTCCATGACCGTCATGGAGAAATCCTTTTCATACCACTTCAGCACCCGGACGGGCTCTGCATCGACCTCCTCCGCCAGTTCTTCTTCGGCCACTGCTTCCTCCTCCGTCGTGTCCATGGATTGCGGCACCGACTCGGCGGCAGCGAGTTCAGGGGTGGCGGCATTATCCGGCTGCCGGCCTCCTCCGGAATTGCAGGCAGAAATCAGAAGCCATCCGGCAGCCACCAATAACAAGCGTCTCATGAGCATCAGTCTTTGACCGGACGGATCGGCAGGCCGTTCTCACGGTAGAGACCATAGCAGTCCGTGTGGCCGAAACGCATCGCATCTCCCTGTCTGCGCTCGTGCCATTCAATGGCATCTTCACTTCCCTCAGGGGTACCCGACGAAAGAGCCATCGAAGCTGTCCAGCACCAGGGATAGTTGGACTCCTGGAGTTTGTCGCCCACATAGTAGCCGGTCTTCGGGAAATCAATGCTGTTGCCATTAGGACCGGTGACGGTCACGAGCCCAGGCTTGTTATAACTGAATGTGCATTCTGTGAAGAGTTCCATTGCCTCGGCGCGGGTGGGCATACGCCATCCTTTACCAAGAGCTGCCGTTGCAGCATCATCAACCGGCTGCAGGACAATCAGCTTGTCGGCAGTGCCAGAACTGGCGTGGCTGTCCTCGGTGGAGTACTTCTTGACTTTGTATCCATCCTTGAACTTGTACGTATCGCCGTTGTAAACCGTTTTGACTTCAGTCTCGCCCCAGGCGTAGAAGTTACCGGGATCGGAAGGTGTTGCAGCACCCAGATTGGTCGTGGCCCATTTCACGCTCAGGCCCAGGTCGACGGCATCGCTCGCAGCAACGGTCGCCACGGATGCGGATGCGGCTTCGCCACCCTCCTTGTTATTGGAAGAATTGCTACCACAGGAAACGGCGGCCAGCAGGGCCGCGCTCATGAGAATAATTGTTAACTTTTTCATGATCAATATTTTATTCAGGTTTTTTCCATTCGAATTCCGTTACAGAAGTATCCCAGCCCTTGATCTCGAAGGTCGCGTTCTTGGATTCCTTATTCTTGTCCAGATAGTTGACGAACTTGTAAACGATCTTCGTGGTCTCATCGACCCAGTAATCGGCCTTGACGACAAAGTCGTAATCATAGCGGGTGCATTCGACACCGAGAATGGTCTCTTTGTCAGAGGTTGCCTCACCATATTTCTTACAGTTCCCGGCAGGAACGCCGGCATCAAACAGGACATGGCACTCCGAGTTCTTGGCAAACCCGGCGAAATTCAAGTAACTTTCATCGCCGCTGGTAAGAAGATTGGTCCATTTTACGGAGCCGTCTTCCTGCAGAGCACCGCCAAAGGCCTTCAATGACTTGCCGTCTTTGGCAAACTGGCAATACAGATATAGTTCATAACGATTGCCTTCGTCCTTGTAGAACCATTCATTCCCCAATTTGATGAGGGTAATCTTTTCTTCCCCCGTGTTGTATGAGGGCTGATTCTTCATCTCAATCTTGACATTGACCGGGAAAGTTGCGGCCAGGACCGTGGGATCCATTGATTGATCGGTCTGCTCGGTGCCGTTGCCATTTCCGTTACCATCTCCGTTCCCGTTGTCTTCCGGGTCATGTGTTTTCTCACAGGCCGTGAACATGGCAGCCCCGGCCAGGAGCATCATTGCCACAATTATCTTCTTCATGTCTTTCATGTTTTTAGGTATCCTATAGGAGTTTATGCGTTTAAGCGCCCCCTTCGGATGTGATTTGTTTCCGTATACAAAGTTCGTGAATCCCAATCACTTCAGAATTATACAAAAGTATAAAAGTGAGCCCTGTTTGCAGGTTTTTTCGCTCGTGGAACCCCGAAATAGCGGCGGTTTTGCTACATTTGTACTGCAATGAAACGACTTCTTTTCTCACTTTTTTTGATGCTGCTTTGCGCCGGCCCGGTCAGCGCACAATACAACGATCACCGCGACCGGAACCTGGATTCGCTGGAAAATGTAGTCGCCGGCTGGACGCCGCAACGGCTGGCAACGGCACCATATGAAACCCGAGCAAACGTCTGCCTCGCCTTTTCCGGTCTAATGTATGGATACGAGAGGATCAATCCAGATCGGGCGATGTATGCCGCCCGTCGGACCTATGCGCTCGGAAATGAGCTGCATTCCCTCTATCAGCCCTATCTGGCGGCGAAGTTCATGGGTCAGCTGTATTACAATCAGGAGCGGTACGACAGCACCATCGTTTATTATCGGCTTGCGCTGGGCTATCTCGACCGGATGGCGGCCGGGGAGGCCGGACCGGATACGCCGGAGGGCTATCCCCAGGAAAAGATCGACGATGCCGCCTCCAGCCTGTACGGGAATATCGGCAACCTCTATTATGAAATCGACTCCCTTCCGCAGGCCATGGAATATTATGCCAGGGCCGGAGAGATATTCGACCGCTACGGCTGGAAGACCAGCAGTGCCATTCTCTGGCACAATCTCGGCGACATCTGGGCGGATGAAGGCAACGACTCGAAGGCCATAGAGTGCTACGAGACCGCTATCCACTATGCCACGGAGGCCGGCGACTCCCTTTGGGTGGCCTCTCCCAAGCTGGGCCTCGGCGCCCTGTATATGCGGCAGGGGAAAACCGGAAAAGCCCTGCAGTACCTCCAGGAAGCCGACGAATACTATTCCAAGCATGAGGACCAGGAATACCAAGACCGGCTGGCGACGCTGGATGTGATTATCCAGGTGTTGCAGGCCCAGAAACGGCAACGAAGCCTCTTGGCGCTCGTGCTGGGCATTCTGGCGCTGACACTACTGGTCCTGTTGGTAATCCTGCGCCGGGCTCATCGCCTGAAGAAGGAGAACGCCGCCGCAGACGAAGTAATCGGCGAGGCCTTGGATGTGCTGGCGGCTCCCGGGAAAGAAAAAACACCGGCCGATGATTCCGGACAGACCGTCGCATCTCCCAATCGGATCATCATTTCCGAACGGGAGGCCGAGATCCTTCCGATGCTCGCGGCCGGCATGACCAGTAAGGAGATCGCCCAGCGACTCTTCCTCACCGAGCAGACCATCAAGTGGCGCCGCCAGCGGCTGATCGCAAAATTCGATGCCCGCAACACCGCCGAAATGATTGTCAAAGCCCGGGAACAGGGGTTGCTGTAAATCCCTAAATACGGTTTTTGACCGGAATCCCGCTGGATGCTTTGGATTCGGTTCTATAGGGGATATCCCACGGGGTACGAGGAAGGAAATGGCGGAAAAATTGTATCTTTGCAACATGAAAGACATCAGAATCGGCAACGGCTACGACGTCCACGCCCTCGCGATGGGCCTTCCCCTCTGGCTCGGGGGCATCCGCATTGAAGACAGCCCGATCGGCTGCATCGCCCATTCCGACGGCGACGTGGCGCTCCACGCCCTCTGCGACGCCCTGCTGGGCTGTCTCGCCCTGGGCGACATCGGCAAGCACTTCCCCGACACCTCCGACGAGTGGAAGGGCATCGACAGCAAGATTCTTCTCGAGAGAGTCGTGGAAATGATTCATGAGCGCGGCTGGCAGGTTGGCAACGTTGACATCACCATAGCCCTGCAGCGCCCCAAGCTCGCCCCGCACATCCAGGCCATGCGAGAGACGATCGCTCCCCTTCTCGGCGTTGACCTCGACGCTGTCAGCGTCAAGGCCACCACGACCGAGCACCTCGGCTTCGTCGGCCGCGGCGAAGGCTGCGAAGTCTGGGCCAGTGCCCTGATCTGGAAATAAACCGTTATTCCACCGAATCGGGATCGATCAGCCCGTTCAATAAGGCGTAAACCGTGAGGCCGGCGACCGTCTTGATGCCGGTCTTGCGGGTGATGTTCTTGCGGTGGGTGATGACCGTGTGAATGGAGAGATTGTAGCGGTCGGCGATTTCCTTGTTGAGCATACCCTGCGCCACGGCGAGGAGGATTTCCTTCTCACGGAGGGAGAGTTCGTTGCGGGAGTCCTCGCCGTCGTCGCCGCGGCTGCTGCCGCCGGATTGGCGGTCATCGCGAACGACCGGGTCGAGGAGCTTTTCCTCCACGGCTGTATGGCGCTGGAGATCAGCGGACAGGGCGTAGATTTCGGCGATGAAGGAGGAGGCTGCGGCGGGATCGCATTCCTCGGGCAGATACTTCAGGACGATGCTCCGGAGGTCCTGGATCTTCTCGCCGATGTGGGTGTGGTCCTCCTCGTCGAAGCCGAATTCTTCCGCGGAAGACTCGCCGCGGACCAGGGCGTCGACATAGGGAAAAACGACGTTCTCCTCGAACTCAAAGTGCTTTTCCAGATCGGTGCGGTAGTCCTCGAAGAAGCGGCGGATGACCTTCTGCTTGGCCTCCGGCGCGGGAGCGAGGAGGTCTTCCAGGGCGCGGCTCATGGCCACGAGGGAGGTGCCGACATAGTAGCGGTGGGAACTGCGCAGATACCGGAGAAGGTCCTCGGGACGCACGACACGCAGTTCGGCACGGGTCGGGGTGAAATGCGGCAGGGTGTAGACCTGGCACATGAGGAGGAAGGTGGACACGTCCACGCGGGCGCGGCGGCACACTTCCGCCACCGTCTGCTCGCCGAACCCGAGGGGAAGGCCCATGCGGACGAGGATGCCGAGCAGGTCGGGATTGTGGTCGATGAGCCGGGCCATCTTCATCGTGGCCTGAAAAGGAGAAGGTATCTGCTGCTGTTTCATAAGTGCAAAGGTAGTCAATTCTCACGAAAAAAGGCGGGCTTCCCAGCCAGCCTTAATCCCTTTACAACAAAACTTTTAACTCAAATGGCTAAATATCATACTAAAACTTACGGTGCAAAGGTACGATGGTATTTCAGCCCGGTCAATCGCTATTTGTTGGTATTCATTATCCTGGTGTAGGAAATGGGAGGGAACGCACGCTGGAATCTACGATAGTAACAAAAAAAACTGACAAAAGTATTTGCAGTTCAAAAAAAAGTTGTACCTTTGCAGTCCTTTCGCGAGAAAGGGATATTGAGATATGGTGTAATGGTAGCACTACAGATTCTGGCTCTGTCAGTGAGGGTT
>CAMKRY010000014.1 GCA_946415345.1 uncultured Bacteroidales bacterium
GCGAAGTCATCTCCAATGACAACGTCGCGACCTTCATCAAGGAATTCACCGTCCGTCTCCCCGAAGGCGAGCACATCGACTTCAAGTCCGGCGAGTACATCCAGATCGACATCCCCGAGTACGAGGCCGACTTCTCCGACATGGGCGTTGCCGACATCTACAAGGGCGACTGGGACAAGTACGGCATCACGGGCCTGAAGTTCAAGAACACGGTTCCGACGATCCGCGCCTACTCCATGGCCTCGTATCCGGCCGAGAAGGACCTCATCAAACTGAATGTCCGCATCGCCACCCCTCCGTTCGACAGGACCCAGCCGAAGGGCGTCTTCAAGTTCGTCCCCGGCGTGCCTCCGGGCATTGCGTCGACCTATGTCTTCTCCCGCAAGCCGGGTGACAAGGTGTGGATCAGCGGCCCTTACGGCGAGTTCCTCCTCCCGAAGGATGACCCGGACTCCCAGGAATACGTGTTCGTGGGCGGCGGCGCCGGTATGGCCCCGCTCCGCAGCCACATCATGCACCTGTTCAAGACGCTGAAGACCAAGAAGGAGGTCCACTTCTTCTACGGCGCCCGTGCCCTGGTCGAAGCCTTCTACCTTGAGGATTTCGCCGAAATCGAAAAGGACTTCCCGAACTTCCACTTCCACCTCGCCCTCGACCGTCCGGATCCGGCAGCCGATGCCGCCGGCGTGAAGTACACTCCGGGCTTTGTCCACAACGTGATGAACGAGACCTACCTCAAGAATCACGAGGCCCCCGAGGACATCAAGTACTTCATGTGCGGTCCGCCGATGATGACCCAGTGCGTGTGCGACCTGCTCGACTCCCTCGGCGTCGCACCCGAGAGCATCCTCTTCGATAACTTCGGAGGTTAAACAAAAAGAAAGCTCCCCGGCGGGGAGCTTTCTTTAATTATTGTGCTTGATGACCAGTTTCCGGACATCGTCGGAGACTTTCTTCTCCATGTCCGTCACCTTTTCGAAGAGCTCTGCGAGATTCTTGTATTTGGTCATTTCCCGAAGATCCGGCTCCTTATCGAAAATGTAGCCGATATAATCTTCATACACATCGTCGGCGGCATGCTCCAGTTCTTTCACCTGGTCGCAGTGCAACATCAGTTTCTGGAAGTTGCCCTTAACGTCCTTCAGCAGCGGCATGAGATCCTTCAGCGCATCGGCCTCACGGCGAATCAGCTGGGCCAGATCCAGCAACTGCGAATCTATCTTGGCAGGATTATAGATATGGATAGCCTTCGCAGCGTCTTTGGTAACATCCAGGCAGTCGTCCATGGACATGGCCACCTGCTGCAGATCCAGCTTACTGAGCGAAGCAATCATCCGTCCCTTGAGCATTTCGCGGAATTCAGCCAGGACGGCGTCGCCCTGCACCTCGCACATCTTCGTGATACGTTCCTGTTTACGGCGTTCGGCGGGATCTTCCGTTTCCAGCATACCGACCAGGGCGTCGGCACTCTGGCAAAGGAAATCTACCTGCCTGGAAAAAACCGGTACGAAGTCCGTTCTCGGAGCGAAAGAACGGCCGATTCGCTTGAAAAAGTTCATGGTTATTCGTTTTAGTCTGACCCAAAGTTATTAAATTTTCGATAAGAAAGCGACAAAACACTTAAGAAACATATAAAATTTAACATCCGGAGCCGGAAAAACGCACCGTTTTCGTCGGATCGCCGCTAGTTTTGCGACAAAACGAAAGCGATGACTGCAACGCAATCCGACATATTGACCCACCCCCGGGGCCGGTTCCCGATGGTTCTTTCTGCCCAGTGCGGCCCCTCTGCCGTGCAACCATCTCCGGGCGTCTTCCTGACGCGCCTGGTTCTCTCTGCAATCCTGCCGGCCCTTTCTCTTATCGCATGCCGACAGGAGACGGTCCCCCAACTGCCGTCTCCGACCCGCCTCCGCCTGGTCACTTCAGCCTCTCGCCAGGCGGAGGTCCGGCATGCCGACATCTTTATCTATGATGCCGAGACCGGCATCCTCGACTCCTGGCAGAACTGGGACGGCGAGGGAGGGGACATCGTCACCTGCTCCTCCGCCAGTCGCGACCGCATCGCCGTGGCCGTGGCCAACCTACCCGACCGGGAATACCGCCTCGACGAAATCCGCACGCTGGAGGATCTCTCCAAACTTCGCTGCAGCCTCGACGAGGATCATCCCGACGCTCCCGTCATGACCGGGCAGCTCAGGGTCGGTGACGGCTATGACGAAGCTGGAATCCTGGAACTGACCCCTCTGCTTTGCCGGGTTTCCCTCCGCTCACTCCAGACGGATTTCAGCGGCCGGGCCTATGCCGGCGCGCAAATAGAGAACGTCCGTATCTTCCTCACCGGCGCAGGCTGTGAAACCCGCCTGTTCCCAGAAGACGAGGCCTATCCATCCGGTTATGACACCCTCCCGGACGCATCCCCGGATACGGATCTCTTCTGTTATGCAAATCCCGCCCTCGAAGAGGGGCCCGGTTCGCCCCTGACACGCCTAGTCATCCAGGCTGACCTTCTCGGCGATACCTGGTACTACCCCATCACCATTCCCGAGCCGCAGCGGAATCTCTCCTATGTCTTCGACGTCACGCTCACGATGACCGGAGCCCGCACACCGGACGAGGCCCTCGATGCCGCCGCTGCGCGGGTCGGCCTGACGGTTCGCGAATGGGATGAAAAGAATCCGGAAACCGTCCCCTTCCGGCAGCGGGTGCAACTGCTGTCTTCGGACCCGGAAGATGACGCACAGGTTTCGGACCTCAACCTTTTCCTGTTTACGCAGGACGGCATCCTGCAGGAGCGGCACTGGTGGCCGTCGCGGGAATGGAAAAACGGAAAGGAAATCGCCATTGACCTGCTGTCACCCTTGGAATACACCCTCGTCGCCTGTGCCAACATCGGCTATGAACTCCGGGACATCGGTTCCCGGGAGGACCTCGCCGCCTACCGCTATTACCTCGTCTATCCCGATGAATACACCCGCGGCCTCCCCATGACGGGACGGGTGGATTTCACCGCCGGCGAGACGGAGGACGTCACCATTCCTCTGCAGCGCATGATGGCGAAAGTGACCCTCCAGCTGGACCGCAGTCATCTCGACCGCGACATCCGTTTCGATATCCGCAGCGTTGAAATCGGCAACTGCGCCAAATCGGCCTTCCTCTTCGGGGAAAGCCATGCCGAAACGGAAAGGGACATGTACGCCAAGGGATTCTACAAGGAAGGAACGGCCGTCGACCCGCTGAATGTCCGGACCGGCAGCGGCCTGAGCGGCACGCTGGATCTCTACCTGCTGGAGAATGTCCAGGGGCAACTGCTGGAGCCGCCGGTGGATCCGAAAGACAAGGTTCTTCCCGACGGCAGCCCCAAAAAGAACGTATGCTCCTTCGTCGAGCTGCACATCGATTATACCTCCGACGACTGGTCGGGCGATATCGACCATTTCCTGATCTACCGATTCTATTTAGGCGAAGGTCCGACGGATTTCTCCGTTCGCCGCGGCGCCCATTATCATTATACGGTGACCCCCGAGGACGATGGCCTTCAGGGCCACCCCTGGCGCGTCGACAAGAGCGGCCTCACCGTCCGCAAGCGCTTCGACCTCCACCCCGCCGCCTATAACGAATGCTCCAGCAGCGAATCCTTCCACATCTGGTGCGACGTCTCCCCCTCCACCACGCCGATGACCATCGAGCCCGTTGCCTGGGACGACGACGAGCGGGTCGCCGACCTCTACAGCTACGACATCGACCCCGACGGCTTCGGCATTACCATCCACCCCCGCAAAGGCGGTTCCGCCCTCGTCTACTTCTCCGCCGGCCCTCCTGTCAACCGCGATACCCTCGCCCTGCTGGTCATTGATCCGTAATTATTACTTTGTACTTGTTAGAAATATTACTATCTTTGCATGTCAATATGAAGTACTCGGAAATCCACCGCAAACTTCGTATGGCCGGATGTTATATCTTTCGGAATGGAGCCAATCATCCTGTCTGGAGGAGTCCGATTACCGGTTTGCTTTTTGAAACCAGTTACCACGACAGTCAAGAAGCCACATCGGGAACAAAAAAGAGAATCGAAAAAAGATCTGGCGTTAAACTATGAAGAAATACAACAAAAAGACCATCACCGGGATGATTGAAAGGGGGATTACCGAAAGCGGATACTCCATTTACGTCAAGGAAGATGATTATCCCTATGGTATTCTCGGCACGGGCGAAACTGTGGAAGAAGCCAAACAGGACTTTTTGGCGGGTTATCAGGAGATGAAAGAGTGTGTCCTGGATATGGGCAAGGAGTTCATTGAAGTAGGCATCGTCTTCCGTTACGATATCCCCTCATTTCTGGAAGCATACGCCTATGCCTTCACCCTCGCCGGGTTGGAAAGGATTACCGGCATCAATCAAAAGCAACTCGGGCACTACATCAGCGGCTATCGCAAACCCTCCGAGAAGACGGTTCGCAAGATCGACGAACGCATCCACGCCTTCGCCGAAGAACTCAGCTCAGTGAGATTTATATAAACCAAAAGAGAGTTCAGCCAAAAGGCTAAACTCTCTTTTGCGGTGCGGACGAGGCTCGAACTCGCGACCCCCGGCGTGACAGGCCGGTATTCTAACCAAACTGAACTACCGCACCAAACGGGATTGCAAAGGTAGAACAATTTTTTGGTTCTGCAAATACTTCGGCCAAAATTTTTGAAAATTTATTTCACCTCGATAACTTTGTTGGTGTTTTCGGGGGCCACTTTGGCAATCTTCGGGATGAAGACTTTCAGCACGCCGTTCTCAACGGTTGCGGTGATATTCTCTCGCTCAGCATCGTCCGGCAGCAGCATCGTCTGCTGGTACTTGCTGTAGGAGAATTCGCGGCGGAGGTAGTGGCCGCGGTTTTCAGCGGGCTTTTCTTCCTTGGCGTTCTTCTTTTCCATCTTGATGACGAGGTCTCCGTCTTTGTCGAGGTTGACCTGGAAGTCCTCCTTCGTCATGCCGGCGGCGGCGAGCTCCAGCTCATAGGCCTTGTCATTTTCCAGAACGTTAATCGCAGGGGCGGTAGCGCGGGTCTGGTCGAAATAGCGGTTGTCGAAGAAATCATTGAAGAATTCGGGCAGCCAGGCATTGTTGGAATTGTGTCTTGCAGGTAACATGGTATTGGTCTCCTATACTTTAAAATTTAACTTCTTTTTTTCGTTCGCTCCCTTTCGGGAACACCTCCCTATACACAAACCCGGGGCCAATGCCAAAATTGCTGAAAAATTATCAAAACGGGGACAAAATGGCATAAATCCCTGCCAAATCGGCAGGGATTTATGTCAAAATGTCGAATATTCAACAAAGAAATCAGAACAGCGCATTCCGGGCGGCGGCCTGGGCGCGCTGGCTGTGGGCGGCGTTCATCTTACCGAAGTTCCACTTGACGCCAAAGAGGATGTAGCGGCCCATGATCAGCCGGTAGGCGTCTTCTTCATAGTTCGCGGTAACGGTGTGCGTGAGATTGCGCGTCTGATTCAGGATGTCATGGACCTTGACGCTCAAGTTGAAGGCGCCGATGTACTTGGAAACCTCGGCGTTCCACTGCCACTCCGGCTGGCCGTAGCCCTCTGCATAGCCCCTGTAAAAGACATAGGCGATATCGGAGAGGAACTCGTATTCATGCCTGGTCGTATACGAGGCCTGGGCATCAAAACGGGTGTCCAGCGTATTCAGGTTGGCTTTGGGATTCAGGGAATAGCGGGCGATGCGGCCCTGCGTCCGTGCTCCGGCACTGAAGGAATAGCAGTCCTGGTTATATTTGACCATCAGACTGGCGGAGGGACTGAATGTCCGGGTCCGGCTTTCTCCGAACCCGCTCTGTCCGCCATAGAAGCGCTCGCCGCCTTCGCTTCCCCAGAAGTCGTCCATAAAGGCCGAGTAGTCGAAGGTGTCCCTGTCCAGCCTGGCCAGCGTGGTCCGGGCCTGGTAGCTGACGGAGGAAGAATAACCGGCCATTCCGCTCAGCGTCAGTGACCAGTTCTTCCTGGCATCCAGCGGCGTCGTCCAGTTCAGGATCAGGTTGGCCGAAACGCTCGGTTCTGCCGCATTCACCGGAATGGAATAGAGGATGCCGTCCGCATCATATCCGAGCGCATAGACGACAGGATCCCGGTTCACCTGGCCATATAGGAAAGCCATCAGCGTCGAGAACTTTTCCCGGTTGTTCCGGGTCCAGTTCACGTTGAAGGAGGTCTGCGCATAGGACTTCAGGTAGACATTGCCCACGCTCAGACGGGAAGGATTGGCGATGCTCAGCACGGGAAGCATCTGGGAGGGACTCGGCTGCCGGCCATAGCCGGAAACTGTCACGGTGACCCTGTCGTTTCCCTTGTTGTGCTGGAAACGGAGCGTCGGTGTAAAATACCAATTCCATGCATCTTTCCCGGTGGTCTCCTCTATGCCATAGCTTTTGGAGAAGGTCTCATTGAGCATGCCCACCGTACGGCCGCCCAGCGTAATCCAGCTCCTTTGACCGAAAGTATACTGCAACGTCACATCATATTGCTGTTCCAGATCAAGGGACCGGGTTTCGGAAGAATAATAATCGTTCCTGCCGGCGGCATCGAAAGCATCCCGGACGGTATTCGCGCGGGACCAGTCGTAGTAAACCCGCGCGGAAAGCGTCCACTTCGGCGCGAGAGGCTCCATATACTGGATGCTTCCATCCATTCCATACGACCGGCCGCGCAGATCGTAGGTCAAGGACCGGGGATCGTCCCCGGCCGCCGTGGTCAGGATGGAAGACTCCACGCTCTCCCCGTCATTTCCGCTAAAACTGGGAGCCAACGCAATCATGAGGGACCGGTTCACCTTGCCGCCGATATCGCGGAAGGTTACGTCAGCATCAAGGTAAGAATAGACTCCCTCCGAGATGCTGCGCGTGAACCGATTGGATCTGTTTACAAAAGTCTCTTCCCGGAAAGTCTCAGCCTCGCTGCTCCCCCGGGAATCTGTCTTATTGTAGCGGATCTCCGGACGGATATGGAACCAGACCTTGCCCTCTTCTTTTTCCATCTCTACATTGGCGTTGAGGGTATTGGCATAGGTTTTCCCCCTGTCTTCCGACGTAGAGAGCAAATTTCCGTCGTCCTGATAGGTGGTCCTTTCCGCGCGGGATCCGGTATCCGTATCGGCATACTTATAGTTGACGGCGACGGTCGTTTCCACATCCTTGATGCGCGAGGTGTTGGCATTCACGGCCAGCTGGGCGGCGGTAGAAAGGCCCAGATTCGCGGTGGAGCGCTCCCCGGCGTCGCTGACGACCATCATGACGGCATTGGAATCATTGATGTTCAGCCCGTTGGCAATCACCGTCACCTGATCCTTTTCCGAGTAGGCCGACACCAGCGCATTCCCGTTCCACAGCAGGCCGCGGTCGTCCCGAAGGACATCGTCCCCATCTTTCTCCCCCAGCGTCGTACCGGCCTTCAGGCCCACATTGCCGAACCAGCCCTGCTCATATTCCTTCTTCAGCGCCACATCCAGCACCTTCTCGCGATTGCCGTCCTGCATGCCGGAGGCGCGTGTCTGCTCGCTTTCGCGGTCGATAACGCGGATCTTGTCCACCACCGATGCCGGCAGATTGTTCAGCGCCGTGCTCTGGTCGCCGAAGAAGAAGGTGCGGCCGCCCACGGTGAGTTTGTCAATCTCCTCGCCGTTGAACTTCACCTTCCCGTCCTCGGTGATTTCCATGCCGGGCATGCGCTGCAGCAGGTCCTTCAGCATGGCGTTGGCGCCCACGCGGAAGGAAGAAGCATTGAACTCCACCGTATCCTTTTTGACTACGATGGGATTGCCCACATCCCGCACGACGGCCGCCTCCAGGAACTGCTCGTCCACCTGCAGCCGGATGGTGCCAATGTCGATACGGCGGTCCCGGAAATACCGCTCCTTGACAAATGGCTTGTAACCCATCATCTCCACATGGAAGACATAGCTGCCATACGGCACTTCGTCCAGTTTGGCCTCGCCCTTGGCATCCGTGAGGGTAAAATTGGTAATGGTCGTATCCTTGGACGGAATGACATAAACCGACGCATAGGGAACCGGCTCGTTCGTCAGCGAATCCAGCACGACGGTCTTGATTTCGCTCATGCGCCCCCCCATCACGTTATCATTGAGGATGACAACCTGGGCCCTGGCAACAATTGGCGCCAGAAGCAAGGCCAGTATGAATCCGATTCTTCTCATTCTCCCAAAAGCGAAGCAGGGTCTTCGTCAAACATTTTTCCCTTGATAAAATCGATGCTCTTTTTCGCATACTCATAGCCCTGCGAACCCGGGCGGGCCACCTGCATATATTTCTCATACCACGCGATGGCCTGTTTGTGGTCCTTCTTGCTTTCGTAGCAATAGGCAATGGAGAGAAGGGCCGAAATAAGTTTGGGGTTGTAGCGATACGCTTCCTTATAGTGATAGATAGCCTGATCCCAACTGCTGTCCTGCCGGTAGTATCCCAGACCGTATTGCTGGTGGATGCGCGCCATCAGGTCCGGATCCGGCTGGAGCATCTCCACGGCCTTGTCCAGCCAGGGCTTGATATCCGTCAGGAACGGACGATAGGATTCCGATTTGTAATCCTGCTTCACCGCGGCGATGGCGTAGGCAAGGTTCACGTCCGAGGAATCCATCTGCCAGGCCGCCATCAGTTCCTGCTCTGCCCGGTAGGTGATTTTTGCCTGCCAGTAGCTCTGTCCCAGATAATAGTGGGTGTTGTATGTGTCGTCCCCGAGCTCTTGCTGCCGCTGATACACCGCGATGGCGCCATCGAAATCGCCCTTCCCGTACAGGGCCAGGCCTTTGAGCGGGGCAATATCCATATTGTCCGGGTCCTTGGCCAGCAGCGGCTCCGTGACGGCAATCGCCCCGTCGTAATCTTTCCGGTTGATCAGGAGACGGGCGACTTTCGAGACGGTCGATGCGTGGGTCGGTTTCAGGGAAAGCGCCTGCCGGTAATAGAAGAGGGCGGAATCGACCTGATTCATCTGCCGGAAGGCATCTCCCACATACGCGACTACGGTCGGAATAGAATCCCGCTCCAGGACCGCTTTCGCCATCTGGATACTCTGGGGATAGGCTTTCAGCAGATAATAGGTCCGCATGAGCCGGATCTTGTAGAGGAGATTGTCCGGGGCGATCGTGGACAACACCAGATAGGACCCAGCCGCACCTTCATAGTCCCCGTTCTGGAAATGGCAGTCCGCCAGTTCCGAGAGCACGCCCTCGTCCAGGGCGCCCGGCTCCAGCAAATTGGTCAGCAGTTCAATGGCTTCGTCGACCCGATAGATGTTTTTCAGGCGGCGGGCCTGGGTCAACACGGAGTCCCGGTGGGTGGTCTGAGCGCCCAAGGGAATGCAAACAATCAACCAGAGTAGGAAGCAGAAGATTTTTTTCATCGCAGGGCAAACGGGTTCTCCCACAAAGATAGTTATAATTTTCAGAAAAAGCGCTATCTTTGTTAGTTGAGAAGTAGAGTGCAGTAATGAAATCCTACGTTTTTCCGGGCGATATCGATCCCGCGATCATGGCCATCGGCGCCGAACCGATCCCTTATATGAGGACCCAGGAGTTCTCAGACATCGTTCTGGAGTCCGAGCGTCTCCTCCTCAAACTGATTGGTTGCAAAGGCGGCCGGACCATCATCTATACCGGCTCCGGCACGGGCGCGATGAGCGCCGTCGTCGAGAATTATATCACGACCAAGAAGAAGGCCCTCGTCATCGACGGAGGTTCCTTCGGCCACCGCTGGTGGGATCTCTGCCGCTATTACGGCGTGGAGCAGATTCATTATGAGGTGCCATTCGCCAAGGATATCGACTACGACGACCTCGAAAAGACCGTCGCCGAAGGCCGCCCGGACGTCTTCCTCTGCCAGCACCACGAAACTTCGACGGGCGAGCTGTTTGACCTCAAAAGGATCGGTACCATCTGCCGCAAATACGACGTCTCTCTTGTTGTCGACGTCATCAGTTCCTTCCTCGCGGAAGAGCTCGACATGGACGCGCTCGGCATAGACATCGCCGTCACCTCCACGCAGAAGGGTCTCAACATCCCTCCGGGCCTCTCCATCCTCTTCTTCAGCGAACGCCTCAAGGATTATCCATTCGCCCACCACGGCTACTACTGGGATTTCGAGGAGAATTTCTCCAACCTCCGCCGCGGCCAGACACCTTACTCCCCCGCCACGACGCTCTACCTCCAGCTTCACGCCCGCCTCAAACAACTGGAAGCCGAAGGCGGCCCGGGCAAGAACATCGCCGATGTCCGCCACCGCTGCGAGGTATTCCGCGGCCTGTGCAGGCAGTACGGCTGGGACGTTCCCGCAGAGGTGCCCTCCGTCGCCGTCACGGGCTTCCAGACCAAGGATCAGAACAGGACCGTCTTCCGCGGCCTGATCGACCAATACGACACCTTCATCATGCCGGGCTCCGTCCCAGGCTTCTACCGCGTCTCCCACATGGGTCTGCAGAGCGACGAAGACCTGCGCCTGCTCGCGGAGCGCATCCATCAGTTCGAGTCTTCCCTATGAAAAAAGTCATCACTTACGGCACCTTCGACCTCTTCCACGAAGGGCATGTCAACCTCCTCCGCCGGGCCAAGGCCCTCGGCGACTGGCTCATCGTCGGCGTGACGACGGACAATTTCGACATGATGCGCGGCAAGATGAACACCTGCAACAATGTCATGGAGCGCATCGAGGCCGTCAAGGCCTGCGGTTACGCCGACCAGGTCATCATCGAGGAGTACCGCGGCCAGAAGATCGAGGACATCCAGAAATACAACGTCGACATCTTCGCCATCGGCTCCGACTGGGAAGGCTATTTCGACTACCTCAAGGATTACTGCGAGGTCGTCTATCTCCCCCGGACCGAAGGCATTTCCAGCACCCAGCTGCGCGAGGAGCGTCCCGCCGTCCGCCTCGGCATCATCGGCACCGGCAGCATCGCGACCCGCTTCGTCCCCGAGGCCGCTTTCGTCGGCAGCAACAAGATTGTCGCCGCCTACAATCCCGACCCGGCCCAGCGTACCCGCTTCTGCGAAAAATTCCATATCCCGGTGTCGGCGGACAGCCCGGAAGCCCTCTATGCGGCCTGTGACGCGGTCTATATCGCCTCGCCGATCTATACCCACTACGAATACGCCAGGCAGGCCCTGGAGGCCGGGAAGCACGTCCTCTGCGAAATCCCCCTCGTCCTGAAGGAGTCGGAAGCGGAGGAACTGCTCGATCTCGCCGCAGCGAAAGGTCTCGTCCTGATGCCAGCCCACAAGACCGCCAGCTGCCCTGCCTTCAACCACCTGATCTCACTTCTTCGCAGCGGCCCCATCGGCGAAATCGTCGAGGTCAACGCCTCCGTCACGACCCTCACCGACGAACGCTCCGAAAAGCTCGACGCGACCCGCGCCGGCGGTTCCATGAACGAAAACGCGGTGTTCCCGCTGCTGCCCGTCTTCAAGCTCCTCGGCACCGACTGGGAGAGCATCGATTTCTTCGCCAAGATGCGCTCGGACGTCGATATCTTCACCAAGGCCGTCATCCGCTACCCCCACGCCGTCGCCTCCTTCCAGGTCGGCCTCGGCGTCAAGACGGAAGGCAGCATGACCATTTCCGGCACCAGGGGCTACGCCTATGTCCCGGCCCCTTGGTGGAAGACCAACTATTTCGAGCTGCGTTTTGAGGACCAGAACCTCAACAAGAAATACTTCTACCCTTACGACGGTGAAGGCCTCCGCTACGAGATCAAGGACTTCGTTTCCTGCATCCTCAACGGCAGCGTCAGCAAACTCACCCGCAAGGAAATCCTCCGCATGGCCCGGGTGCAGGAGCTGTATCTCGCCGGGAAGAACGTCCATACCCTCTGACCGCCCATGAAAACCGTTTTTACCGTCGGCGTTTTCGACCTGCTCCATTTCGGCCATGTAGAACTCTTCCGCAAGGCCAAGGCCCTGGGAGACCGTCTGGTCGTCGCCGTCCAGGATTCCGAGACCGTCCAGAAATACAAACCGGAATCCCCTGCCGTCAACTCCACCGAGATCCGCATGTATATGGTCAAGGCCATCAAATACGTCGACGACGTCGTGGTCTATCAGGACGTGGACAAGATCGTCGAGCAGGTGCCGTTCGACATCTTCGTCGCCGGCGGGGACCAGTCCCACGAAGGCTTCCGCCGCGCCGTCGCCTGGTGCGAGGCCCACGGCAAGCAGGTCATCCGCCTGCCCCGTACGGAAGGCATCTCCTCCAGCGAAATCAAGGAACACATCAAAAATCTATAGCCGCGATGCAGCGCCTCACCCATGAAGAAATCCAGCGGCACCTGCTCGTCATCCTTCAGGACGTCGATGCATACTGCCGCGCCCACGATATCCGCTATTCCCTGGCTTACGGGACCCTGCTCGGCGCCGTCCGTCACAAGGGCTTCATCCCCTGGGACGACGACGTCGATCTGCTGATGCCCCGTCCGGACTTCGAGCGTTTTGTCGCCGGTTACGGCCGCGACGGCGGCGCTTTCCGCTGCCTCTATGGAACGCAGGATGAGACCGCGGACTTCGTCAACTTCTTCGCCAAGGTCCACGACCCGGCAACGCTTTCCAAAGAGGGCGGCAAGTACTACCGTTTCGGCCTCAACATCGACATTTTCCCCGTGGACGGGAAGCCGGTTGACAAAGCGGAGCAGGAGGCCTGGGAAAAGTATCTCTGCAAGGAAACCCACCGGATGCGCCTTCGCTACAAGCCCTTTTTTTCGGCGCCCCCGCTGGCGGTCATGTCAGCCCATCTTCACTCCCACCGCTGGTGGTTCTGCCACTGCGAGGAATTGATGAAGCGTTACGCGTTCGAGGATTCCACTTATTGCGGGGCCGTTTCTGTCGTTTATAATGGAACGGTGGAAGTCTATCCGCGCGCCCTCTTCGAGGAATATACCGAGCTTCCGTTCGAGGGAATCCCGTTTAAGGCGTTCACGCGCTGGGACGAGTTCCTCCGCCAACAGTTCGGCGACTACATGCAGCTCCCGCCCGAGGACAAGCGCCGCACGCACAATCTGGAAGTTTACCGCCTCAGCAACTAGCTTTCAGGTCTATATCGGTGGTTGTATAGGGCTGTCCGCCCATATCGAATTTGTACTTCTCGTCGCCCCGGCTGAGGTCCAGTTCCTGCAGCACGGGGTGTGACGCGATATAACGGATCACTTCCGTCAGGAGCACATAGCCGGGCGAGTAGAATCCGAAAGCAGTATCGATGGCCAGGCGAGGGATGACGGCCGTCTTGCCGTCATGGGTTTTAAGTCCATTCATCAGGGCGATGATATGGTCGCCGCTCCATAGCACGGCGTGGAAGGAATTGGGCAGATAATGCAGCGACAGGGTGTCGTGCTTGTAGCGGTAGTAGATCCGGCGTTTCTTCCGGCGACCCCACCAGGAACGGACCTGTTCGCTCCGGTATTTGGAAAAGACCCTGTCAAAGTAGAGGTCCATCATCTGCTTCCAGACTCCGTCGCTGACTGGATGGTCCGCATCGTAGATGTCCAGCCGGTAATCAATACCATCCCGTTTCATACGGTTATAGGCGGTTCGGATATTCTGACGGACCGAGGAACTCAGGCTCTTCAGCAGCACTTCCGGGTCATCCGGCACGGGAATCCGGACATAGGTCACCTGTACGGCATTCTCCAACCGGTCTTCCGGAAGGCGAGCCAGCAGCGGTGAGTCACACTGAATTCTGTGGAGTTTCAGTTTCTGCGACACGCTGCGGTAGAAGAAGGCTGCCAGTTCCTCCCGTTCCGCAACGGTCAGAGAAGGCTTCCAGAGAGCGTCAGTCCGGTCGCAGCCCTGGAGTTCCCCGAGCATACGCCAGTAGCGGGAACCGCCTTTCAGCGGAACCAGCAGAAGGATTTCCTCCCCTTGGAGGACACAGGCGATGCGGAGCCGGTAGAGCGGCTTGATCCGACGCGTAAAACGGGCCAGGTAGCGCAGGTAATCATAATGGAGGAAGGGTGACATCTCTCCCGTTTCCATAGACTTCCAGGCCGGTTCGACGCGGGGGTCGGACCATTTCAGAAAAACTAAGCGCAGATTCTCCGAATCCATACTAACAGAAACTTGTCGTCAGAATACAAATATAGCTATTTTTTCGTACCTTTCGGAAAATTACGCATACCCGCATGAAACCGCTAACTCTGCAAGAGCTCCACGCCATCGATCTGGATATCCTCAAAGAAATCGACGCCTTCTGCCGGCCGCGCCGCATCCGTTATTCCCTCTCTTTCGGGACGCTTCTCGGCGCCGTCCGTCACAAAGGGTTCATCCCCTGGGACGACGACATCGACCTCGTCATGCCCCGGGAGGACTACGACCGCTTCCGGAAAGAATTCACCTCCGACAGGTTCCGTTTCATCGACCGCGAATCCAACCCCGCCTGCTACCTGACCTTCGGCCGGGTGGTGGAAACCGAGAAGACACATATCGCTTCCATGCAGCCCTGGCACTCCCCCGCCATCAACACGGGCGCCTGGGTAGATATTTTCCCTATGGATTACGTTCCGGACGACCGCGAGGAGTATATGTACCTCTACCGCGTGTTCAACCGGCTGCTGAAGATGGCCCGGAAGGTGCGTCGGCTGGCGGCTCCTGACGATGCCGCCCTGCCGATGGGCAAACGGTTCAAGATGGCCCGTCGCCGGATGGGGCACAAAAGCGCCCGGAAGCAGGACCCTTCCGCCATGGCCCTCGACATGATCGCCACGGCCCGCAAGGCTTCGGAAGTCCCGACCGGCCACGTCGGCCTCCTGCTGGAACCGACGACGCCATCCTATTATTTCGAGAAAGCCATTTTCGAGGAGTATGTCGACCTGCCTTTCGAGGACGGATCCTTCCCCTGCCCGGTACGCTACAAAGAAGTACTGGAGGCCTGTTTCGGCCCCGACTACATGCAGCTGCCGCCGGAGAACAGGCGGAAAACCGACCTCTACAAATTAGGCAACGTCTATTGGAAGGACTAAGCGCCGGCCAATCCAGCCGAGCACCAGGCGGCGCTCCTCCTCCGTGGCCTTGTCCAGCGAATTGAAGCAGCAGAAACGGTAGCGGCCTTTTTCCAGCCGCGCCATCTTTTCCGCCACATACCCCGCCTTCCCCGGCTTCGGCTGGAGGAAGAAGAGGTTGCCGTGGACGGGACGGAGCACGGCTTCGCCGGCCTTGTAGCGGCTCAGCAGCTGGACCTCCTCCGGATTGAACTGCGATGCATCGCGGAAGCGGCAGGAGATGTTCCGGATCAGGGCATCCGGACGCTCGGCATAGAAGCGCTCGAAGAAGGAACGGCGCAGCGGGCGGGGCGTATGCCCGTAATGGAGGAAAAACCCGCCCGGAACGTAATCCAGCGCCCCCATCATCATTCCCTTGAAGGTTACTTTCTTTCCGCCGTCCTTGCGCCGGTGCTTGATGGCCCGCGTAAAGCGCGCCCAGGCGGCATTGTACTTGTCAGCATAAATGACGGACTTTCCGTCCGGGGTAAAGAAATCCTCGGGAGACAGCGGAGCGGCCAGCAGGAAGTCGTCGTTCAGCTCGATATAGTGCTCGCTCAGCCCGGGAATCCGCCAGGTAACCGCCTCGATGGCGATGGAGTTGAAAACCGGGAGGTACTGCTCATAACCCCTGAATACAACCTGATGGTCAACCACTTCCACCGGAATAAACCCGTCGGGGAAATGCTTCTCCAGAAAAGGCGTCAGCCCCGGGTCCTGCCCGTCGGTCACGACGAAAATCTTCCGCAGCCAGGGGGCGAAGCGGTTCAGCGAGGCGACCAGGTAGAAGATTTCACCCAGGCTGTCAAAGCGGGTCGGGGACGCGACGTCTTCCTCCTCCCGCTGGACGGCAGAGCTGAACTGCTGCAGCTTCCGGCGATGGGCGGGATCCTTCCCGTCTACCCAGGTAATGACGGCATCTATGTCCATTACTGTTCAAAACGGGATTTAACGGGGAGAAGACGGTCGAAGGCCGCGAGGATGCGGGGCCGAAGGGCCTGATACTGGGCATCCGACATCTCGACATCATTGATACAGACCTGGCTTCGCGTCGGTGCAGCCAGGAATTTTTCAATCTTGCCGGCCGAGCTGACGGCCAGCGACAGGTGCTTGTTGGACAGGCGGCGGTGGATGGCCCGACCGCTGTAGAACATGTAATCCAGGAAGAAATACTGGTTCGGATTCTCTGCCGTCCGGGTCGGGGACAGGACCTTCAGGATATCACCTTCCACGGCCTTGAAAGCCTCCTCACTGGCGCTACGGAGCATCGGCGAGCAGCAGTGCTGCGGCCGGCGGTAAATGCAGCCGGGCTTCAGGCCCAGGGCCTTGCGGGCCAGATGGTCGGAGTTCTGCGTCTGCTTCCGATAGAGAGAACGGGCGCCCATGCAGCGGGCGAATCCCATCGCAGCCTTCCCCTCCGGGAAAAAGTCCTCGGCGCGGCAGGGCGCGACCGGGAACATGTCGTCATTGAAGTAAAGAAACTGCTCGGCCAGCCCGGGGATCCGGTGGAGGAACATTTCGATGGTGCAACTGTTGAAACAGGGCAGCTGGTCCGCCGGCATGATGTCGCTGTGCAGGACGACATGGACTTTATCGCTCACCCACGCCGGGACCTGGCTCTCCCGCGCCACAACGAGATGGACGTTCTCCACGAAGGGCATGAACTTCCCGATACCCCGCAGCAGATACGGCAGCGTCCCCCAGTCGCGGAAACGCTTCACCAGCGGCGCATGGCCGATGGCGGCGGCATAGTCGGCCGCCCACTGCGGATCTAGTCCGTCGACATAGGTAATGACTGCATCCATAGGAAACGTTTATTGGGGGTCGGAGTCGCCCGGCGCTCGCGTTCGCGGAGATAATCAATCAGGAGGGCGCTGCGGTCGGTCTGCAGGGCGCCGGCCTCCATGGTATCGATAAGGAAGCCGTATCCGGCGTCAGGGCCCTCATAGAACGAGGTGTCGTCGCTGTGACCGCCGCAGAGGCTGTCCCACAGCGTGTTGATCCAGATGCGGCTGCGGCCACGGAGCTTTTCGCGCACCTGCGCCATAGCCGGGTCGTCGTCGCTGCGGTAAATAATCTCGAACAACGGCGGATCGAGCCGCTCGATATATTCGTCAATGCGCTCCAGTGCATCTTTTCGGCTGAGACGGACTTTCGGCATAACGAGCACTTTCCCTTTGTAGTCCCCCAGCGTCTTTTCGATCTTCCTGGGGCTTTTGCTGCTTTTCAGGATGATCTGGTCGAGGGTTCCGGTCTTCTCCGCCAGGGCAACTATCTCATCGAAATAGTCGAAGCCCTTGTCGAGATTAAGCAGGACCCGGCCTTTGGTCGCCACCAGCACCTCTTCCAGGGTCGGAATCTTCGCAGCTGTCTCCAGCCGGCAGCCGCTGCGGAGACGCTTCCGCTGCAGCCGTTTGTAGCGGGACAGGGAGACGAAACCGCGGCCGTTGGTCGTTGCCCGGATGGTCGGATTGTGCATCAGCACGAGGACCCCGTCCAGCGTGCGCCGTACATCCACTTCCACGATGTCCACCCCCATGCGGATGGACAGTTCCACCGCCTCCAGGGAGTTTTCCGGGGCATTGCGCCAATCCCCGCGATGGGCCACCACGAGGACCGTCCCGTCACCGGGAGTCAGCAGGTGCTGCCGGAGGCTGTCGACCCGCGTCTGCGCCGCGGTCAAGAGGCCGCAGAGCGCCAGCGTCATGAGTATGAGGGCTTTCCGCATCACTTTGCAAAGGTAGCATTTTTTCGCAGATAGTCGGAGGTGTGGGTCCGGCCGTGGCTGAGCATCTCCTCGGGCGTACCTTCGAAGACCACGCGGCCGCCCTCGTCGCCGGCCTCGGGACCGAGGTCGATAATCCAGTCGGCGCAGCGGATAACGTCGAGATTGTGCTCGACGACGACGATGCTGTGGCCGTTCGCCAGCAGCGCATCGAAGGCCTTGAGGAGCTTCTCCACATCGTAGAAATGGAGACCGGTCGTCGGCTCGTCGAAGATGAAAAGGATCTTTCCCCGGCGGCTGCGGCTGTCACCATCCTCCTTCATCGACAGGAAGTAAGCGAGTTTGATGCGCTGGCTCTCGCCGCCGGAAAGGGTGCTGGAGCTCTGGCCGAGCTTGATGTAACCGAGACCGACGGCACGCAGCGGTTCCAGCCGGGCAGCAATCTGCCGGGCCAGCGGTTCTTTCTGCGCCCCGAAGAAGGCAATGGCCTCGTCAACGCTCAGGTTCAGGATGTCGTCGACGTTCTTGCCCTGATAACGGACTTCGAGGATGTCCGGTTTGAAGCGTTTTCCTCCGCAGGCCTCGCAGACCATGGTCACGTCGGCCATGAACTGCATGCCGATCTTGACATAGCCGTCGCCCTGGCATTCCGGGCAGCGGCCGCCTTCCTGGTTGAAGGAGAAGTACGACGGCGTGAAGCCGCAGAGCTTGGCGTATTGCTGGTCGGCAAGGAGCTTGCGGATGTCGTCATAGACCTTGAGATAGGTCACGGCATTCGAGCGGGAGCTCTTGCCGATCGGATTCTGGTCCACATATTCGACGCGGGAAATGCGGTCGACATTCCCACCGAGCCCCCGGAAGACGCCCGGCAGGTCACCGCTGTCGTTGAGATGGCGGTACAGGGCCGGATAGAGGATATCCCCGACCAGCGAACTCTTGCCCGAACCGCTGACGCCCGTCACCACGGTCAGCACTCCCAGCGGGAACTTTACCGTAATATCCTTCAGGTTGTGTTCCATAGCCCCCTGCACCTCAATAGCATACTGCCACTTCCGCTTCTCCCGCTCCATCCGCTTCTCCAACCCCAGCAGATACCGCAGCGTCAGACTCTTTTCGTCATGTCCGACCTGATCGGGCATCTTGCCCTGGAAGACGACTTCGCCGCCGTGGATGCCGGCCTTGGGCCCCATGTCGATGAGCACGTCGGCGGCGCGGATGATCTCCTCGTCGTGTTCGACGACGACGACGGTGTTACCGATGTCGCGGAGGCGGCGGAGAACGCCGATGAGGCGGTCGGTGTCCCTGGGGTGAAGGCCGATGGAGGGCTCGTCGAGGATGTACATGGAACCGACGAGGGAGCTGCCGAGGGCAGTCACGAGGTTGATGCGCTGCGATTCACCGCCGGAGAGGGTGTTGCAGGTGCGGCTCAGCGTCAGGTAGGACAGGCCGACGTCCTGGATGTAGCGCAGGCGGGAGGTAACCTCCTCGATGGCTTTGTCGGCGACGCCGTGCTCGTAAGGGGTCAGCTCGAGGCTGCCGAGGAAAGCGAGCAGTTCGTCGACGTTCATCTCCAGCCACTGGTGGATGGTCTTGCCGCCGACCTTGACGTAGAGGGCCTCGGGGCGGAGACGCGATCCGCCGCAGCTGTGGCAGACTGTCCGGCCGCTGTAGCGGCTGAGCATGTATTTATACTGGATCTTGTAGCGGTTGCTCTCGACCCACTGGAAGAATTCGTTGATGCCGATCAGGGAGCTGTCGTCGCCTTCGACGCTGTGGGCGTTCCAGATGAGGTCGCGCTTTTCCTGCGGAATCTGGCACCAGGGCTCGAAGACGGGGATGCCGTATTTCGGCGCAACTTCGACGAGGTGGTCCTTAAACCATCCCATCTTGTCGCCGCGCCAGCAGGCGATGGCCCCGTCGTAGATGGTCTTGGTCTTGTCGGGGATGACGAGGTCCTCGCTGACGCCGATGATCTTGCCGAGGCCGCCGCAGACCGGGCAGGCGCCGAGCGGGCTGTTGAAACTGAACAGGTACTCGTCCGGCTCGCGGAAGGTCAGCCCGTCTTTCTCCATCCGTTCGGAGAACTCCCGGAGGATGCCGGTATCGCCGGCGACGGCCATATGACCGTTCCCCCTCGAAAAGGCGTCGGCAATGCTGGAAAGCAGGCGTGCCCGGTCCTCCAGGTCGCGGAAACGGTCCACCAGCAGCCAAGCCTCTTCGGGCTCATTGCCCTGGAGGATTTCCTCAATCCGCAGGGGGCGGCCATCGCCCCAGAGGCGGTTGTATCCTTCCTCTTTCAGTTGGAGCAGCAATTCCGTCCTATCCGTGCGCCCTTTCCAGCCGAGGTCGGCCAGGATATAATAAGGTCCGCCCGGCAGGGATTCCAGAAAGGCGACCACGTCCGCGGTCGTATCCCGCCGCACCTCCTCGCCGCTGACGGGGGAATAGGTTCTTCCGATGCGGGCGAAGATGAGCTTGAGGTAGTCGTATATCTCGGTCGTCGTGGCGACGGTCGAGCGGGGGTTCTTGATATTGACCTTCTGCTGGATGGCGACGGCCGGAGGGATGCCCTCGATGAGCTCGACATCGGGCTTGGACATGCGCCCGAGGAACTGGCGGGCATAGGAAGAGAGGCTCTCGGCAAAGCGGCGCTGGCCCTCCGCAAAGAGCGTGTCAAAGGCCAGCGAGGACTTGCCGCTGCCGGAAATGCCGGTGATGACGACAAATTTCCCGCGCGGAATCTCCAGCGAGACGTCCTTGAGGTTGTTGACCTTCGCCTTTCGGATGACAATATTCCCTTCCTGTGGCATACCTATAAATAAAGTATACAAAGATACGATTTTTCTCGCGTCGGGACAAGTGCCTGTTTCGGGGTGTTTCATTCGAAACGCTTTTTTTTCGAAAGTCCTAGGTCTTTCATTTTCGATTAGTTACCTTTGGATAACCAAACAACCAAAACGATGAAAAGAATCTTTTCCATCCTCCTTTTAACCCTGCTTGCGACGGCTGCCCTGGCGCAGAACACCGTCACGGGCTCGGTTAAGGACGCCGTCACGGGCGAGCCCCTGATCGGCGTCGGAGTCATTGTCTCCACCGGCGACGGCGCGACGACCGACCTGGACGGTGCCTTCACCGTCAAAGCCGGCCCCGACGCGACCATCACCTTCACCCTCCTCGGTTACACCGACGTCACGGAGAAGGTCAATGGCCGGAGCAAATTAGAAATCTTCATGCGTGAAGACGTCCAGTTCCTGGATGAGGTCGTCGTCATGGGTTACACCTCCCAGAAAAAGAACGAACTCTCCAGCTCCGTGGTCTCACTCCGCAGCGAAGAACTCCTCGACAATTCCACGGCCGACCTCGGAACGATGATCCAGGGCAAGGCCGCCGGCGTCGTCGTCATGAACGCCAGCGGACAGCCCGGTGAAGGCGCCCAGATTCGCATCCGCGGTACCGGGTCCATCGCTGCCAGCGCCGATCCTCTCTATGTGGTCGACGGTATCGCCGGCGGCACTTTCAACCCCAACGATGTCGAGAGCATCACCATCCTCAAGGACGCCTCCGCCACCGCCCTCTACGGCGCCTCTGCTTCCGGCGGCGTCATCGTCGTTACGACCAAGAGCGCCAAGGACCGCAGTCGCACGGAAGTCACCGTCAAGGCCAGCGCAGGTGTCAAGCAGGCCCTTTCCGGCCGCTATCACCCGATGAACAGCGAAGAGCTCTACAACACCCAGAAGATGATGATGAGCGCGAAGCAGTTCGCCAATCTTCGCCCCGAGACCCTTCTGGAACGCGACTACGACTGGTACAACAACATCTTCAAGAAAGGCGTCGTCCAGGATTACTACGTATCCATCGCCGGTATGTCCGGCCGCATCAACTACTTCGCGAGCATCGACCACTACGACGAGGAAGGTTCCCTGATCTTCACCGGTTTCAACCGCAATTCCGCCCGCCTGAACCTCACCGCTCCCATCGGTGACAAGATTATGTTCAATGTCCGCCTGGCCTACAACCGCGCCCAGAGCGACTACACCTCCGACTGGAAGGATGTCGCCATGGCCTATCAGGGAATGCCCTGGGACCTTCCGTTCGATGAAAACGGAGATCCTTATGCAGTCGGCACGCCCGAAGGCGACGGCGTCTCCTGGTACGGCAAGGAACAGTACAACCCTTTCCACACGCTCCTTTACAACACTTCCCAGAGCTGGAGCGAAGAGTCCGTCGCCGACCTCCAGCTGGTCTGGAACATCACCGACTGGCTCAATTTCACCAGCACCGGCCGCTTTGCCTCCTCCAACTGGATCAGCAAGTCCTATTATGACAGCCGTACCAACACCGGCGCCCTCGGACAGGGATCCATCTCCCAGAGCGACGGCCACGGCTGGGGCATCGGCCTGACCGAAATCCTCAAGGCCCACAAAAACTTCGGTCCCCACGCCCTCAACGGCATCGTGGGCTACGAAGTGGGCTGGGGCTACGACGACAACATGGGCGCGACCGGCGGTTTCATGCCGACCGGCATGAAGGCCCTCAACAGCACGGCCTCCGGCTTCGGCGTCTGGGGCAGCGATGCCAATTCCGCCTCATGGGCCGTCCTCGCGCAGGCGCAGTACTCCTACAAGGAAAAGTACATCGCCACGGCCTCGATCCGTTACGACAAGACCTACAAGTTCGCGCCCAAGGCCCGCGGCGGTTTCTTCCCCGGCGTGTCCGCCGCGTGGATCATTAACAAGGAAGACTTCATGCGTAACCTTACGATGTTTGACCTGCTCAAGCTTCGCATAGGCTACGGTAAGACCGGCAACTCCGACATCTCGCCCTTCCTCTATCAGGATTCCTTCTCCACCAGCTACACCTACAACGACAAGGTCGTCGCCGTAGCGGAACGGATGGCCAACCCCAACCTCGGATGGGAAGAAGCCTATATGACCAGCCTGGGTCTCGAGGCCCGTCTGTACGACCGCATCAACTTCTCCCTCGACCTTTACAATACCGACAATAAAAACCTCCTTCTCGATGTTCCGCAGGCCGCATCGAGCGGTTTCACCTACTTCACCGCCAACATCGGTACCATTAATAATAAGGGTATCGAACTGGCCGTGGATGCCGACATCATCAAGAAGAAGGACCTCCGCTGGAATGTCGGATTCAACTTCGGCCTCAACCGCAATACCGTCAAGTACCTGCCCAACGGCGCTTTCCGCCGCGGCTACGGCACCCCGAAGGTGGAGCAGATCGTCGCCGAAGGCTACGACATCTATACCTGGTATATGCCGGAATGGGCGGGCGTAGATCCCGAGACGGGCGATCCGCTCTGGTGGACGTACGAGAAAGCCACGGACGATGACGGTAATACGTTGTATTATGTGCTCGACTCCCGCGGCAACCCTACCTCCGAGACCACGACCGAATCCACCGACTATCCCGTCTATACGGGCAACCGGGAAAAGACCAACCTTTACGACAAGGCTGATTACCGGAGGGTCGGTTCCGCCACCCCGAAGTTTACCGGCGGCTTCAACACGAGCCTCACCTGGAAGAACTGGAGCCTGGCCGCCAACTTCCACTTCGTCTACGGCAACAAGATCTTCAACCGTTCCCGTATCACCAACGACTGCGACGGTTCCTACATCGACTACAACATGATGAGCATCGACAACGGCCTCGGCTGGGTCCGTTGGGATCCCGAGGATGAAAGCACGCACGACAAAGCTACCCATCCCCGCCCGATGCAGAACGGCAACAAGAAGAGCAACAGCTACTCCTCCCGTTACCTCGAGGACGGCAGCTTCCTCCGTGTGAAGAACATCACCCTTGCCTACAACATCACCAAGCCCCTCTTCAAGGGCTTCGTCCAGGGAGGCCGCATCTATTTCACCGCCGACAACCTCTACACCTTCACCAAGTTCTCCGGCGCAGACCCGGAGGTCCGCCTCGAAGGCAGCGGTTCCTCGCTGGCCGGTACTTTCAGTGACAACTATCCCGTCCCGAGATCCTTCATCTTCGGTATCGACCTTAAATTCTAAAAACAGGACATTATGAAAAAGATATTCTCATTCATATTCCTTCCCTTTGTTCTGGCTGGTTGCGTAAACCTCGACTATTTCCCGTCGGATACGCTCAACAGCGAATCGCTCGCTGCCAACCCGGCCGCCACCGTCTATACCACGGACGGTATCTATTCGATGATGAAGGACATGCAGGAGTTCCGCGGCGGCATCAGCCTCAACAACACCTTTGCCCGCCAGTACTTCCTGCTCAATGAGGTCCGGGCGGACAACATCTGCTTCTCCTGGACCAGTACCGATCCTTTCTGGACCTCCGCCCAGTATATGGACGACGCCAATTCCGCCGACGCCAGCTATTTCTGGATGGCCTGCTATAAAATGATTTATGCAGCCAACTCCAACATCGCCGCGTTGGAGGAAACCGAGAACCCGAGTGAGAAGAACCAGCTCAAGGGCGAGAACTATTTCCTCCGTGCCTTCTTCCACCTCGTTCTTTGCAACCTCTACGCCAAGCCCTACAGCTTCGGCAGGGACAATCCCGGCGTGGTGCTTCGTATCGGCACCGACTATTCGACCACCAAGCGCGCCACCGTCGGAGAGTGCTATGACGCCATCGAGGCCGACCTCCTCGAGGCCATCCGCCTGATGGATCCGTCCACCAAGCGGGGTGACAACGGCTATGTCTCCAAAGGCGCCGCCCAGACGCTTCTCTCCCGAGTATATCTCTACGAAGAGGAATGGCAGAAGTGCATCGATGTCGCCACCGAGGTGCTCGGTGCGGATCCCGCATCCCATCTGGAAGCTGAAGTGACCGACCTCTATGCCAAGGCCAGCACCAACAAGGAGGTCCAGTGGTGCATCGACGTGACCGACGCCGATGTCGTCAACTGGAGCGTCAAGGGCCTCATCGCCAGCATGTACGATTCTCCCAACGGCACGCAGGGCATCGGCTGGGGCGAGCTCTATGTCGCTGATCCCCTTCTCGACCTGATGCAGCGTTTCCCGAACGACAAGCGCTTTACCGACCTTGTGCGCCTCCATCTGGGCGTGGACGGCTTGTTCCTGACCTGGGGCGAGACCGACGAGGTGAACGGCTGCCTTACGAACGTCAACGTCTATCCTGACGTGGTTCTGGCCGGCGCCGGTTCCAAGGAGGATCCTTATACGATCGATAAACTCGTTTCCACCATTACCGACAACGGTGACGGTACCTATTCTTTCACCAAGGACGGCAAGGACTATGTAGCCATGCCCGACAACACCGCTACCAAGGTCTGCGACGACTTCCCGGGACTCATCCTCAACGACGCCGCCCACACGAGATGCTATCTCCGCCACAAGATGCCGACGCCCTTCCTATTCAAGAGCGGGTCTACGATGTTCGAATACAACCTCTACAGCGTGCGTCCGGGCGGCTACCCGACCTGGTTCTGCAACAAGTTCAGCATTCGGGAAGGATCCGCCTATGACCTCAACGCTTCCTATATCATGGTACGCTACTCCGAGGCTATCCTGAACAGGGCCGAGGCTTATGCCCATCTCGGAAGGACCGCCGAGGCCATCGCCGACGTCAACATCATGCGCACCCGCGCCGGTCTCTCCGGAGACGCCCTAATGACGACGGCCAACATGGCCGGCCGCGGCTATGCCGACCCGGTCGACATGGTTCTCGACGAGCGCCGTCTCGAGTTCTTCTATGAAGGTTTCCGTACGATGGACCTCATCCGCAACAAGAAGGACATCGACCGCCGCTTCCCGAGCCGTACCAAGACGGAAGTCATCCCGTACGACAGCCCCAAGATCCAGTATCAGATTCCGCTCGACGAAACGTCCGTCAGCGGCATTCCGATCAACGAACGGTAAATACAAAAAAGGGGTCCGGAAGTGTTCCGGACCCCTTTTTTATCAGTAACGCCGCCGGGCGGATCTGGGATCGTACTGGTATGTACGCCCGTGCCCGTCCCGCTGCCTGATACCCGACTCCTGTTCATTTACTGTGGGATCGTCCCTGAGGCTTCTATTCTCCGTAAACAGTCCGTAGATACCGGTGACAACCAGATAGCAAAGCTGAAACACCGTCCAGCAAAGGACGCAGAGATTAAAAACGCCCACACAGAAATCAACAATACGGAACGAAACCCTCGTCAACGCCATCACCTGATTCCCGACATGGGAAGGGTGATGGCGATGATGATGTGACTCGTCGTGTCTGTATCCGTACTCCTCCATCGCTCCTCCCGACTACAGGCCGATCGTCTTGAAGAAGTCGTTGCCCTTGTCGTCGACGAGGATGAAGGCCGGGAAGTCTTCCACAGTAATCTTCCAGATGGCCTCCATGCCGAGTTCGGGATATTCGACGCACTCGATGCTGCGGATGCTGCTCTGAGAAAGCACTGCAGCTACACCGCCGATGGTACCCAGGTAGAAGCCGCCGTGCTTGTGGCAGGCGTCCGTCACCATCTGGGAACGGTTGCCCTTGGCAATCATCACCAGGGAGGCGCCGTGGTCCTGGAACTCATCCACATACGGATCCATACGGTTGGCCGTGGTGGGGCCCATGGAACCGCAAGGGTAGCCTTCCGGTGTCTTGGCCGGACCGGCATACAGGATGGGATGGTCCTTGAAGTAGGCTGGCATCCCCTCTCCGGCATCCAGGCGGGCTTTGAGCTTGGCATGGGCGATGTCACGGGCCACGATGATGGTGCCCTTCAGATTGACGCGTGTGCCCACGGTGTATTTGGTGAGTTCTGCGCGCACGGAGTCGATGCCCTTGTCGAGATCAATCTCAATGCCCTTCGGGCCTTCGCCCGGGCGACGGAGTTCTTCCGGAATGAGCTCCGACGGGTTGGTATCCATTTTCTCGATCCAGACGCCGTCGGCGTTGATCTTGGACTTAATGTTGCGGTCGGCGCTGCAGCTGACGCCCATACCGATGGGACAGCTGGCACCGTGGCGGGGCAGACGGACCACGCGGATGTCGTGGGCCAGGTATTTGCCGCCGAACTGGGCGCCCAGGCCGATCTTCTGCGCCTCTTTCAGGAGCTTTTCTTCGAGGTCGATATCACGGAAAGCGCGGCCGGTCTCGTCACCGGTGGTAGGCAGGTTGTCATAGAACTTGATGCTGGCCAGCTTCACGGTAAGGAGGTTCTTTTCGGCCGAAGTGCCGCCGATGACGAAGGCGATGTGATAGGGCGGGCAGGCTGCCGTACCCAGGCTCTTCATCTTCTCCACCAGGAACGGGATAAGCGTACCCTCGTTCTGGATGGTGGCCTTGGTCATGGGGTAGAAATACGTCTTGTTGGCGCTGCCGCCGCCCTTGGCGACCATGATAAAGTGGTATTCGCCGCCCTGGGTAGCCTCTATGTCAATCTGTGCGGGGAGGTTGCAACGGGTATTCACCTCATTGTACATATCCAGCGGGGCGTTCTGGCTATAGCGGAGGTTCTCCTGGGTGTAGCAGTTGAATACGCCTTTCGATAGGGCTTCTTCGTCCTCGAAACCGGTCCAGACCGCCTGGCCTTTTTCGCCATGGATAATGGCCGTGCCGGTGTCCTGGCAGAACGGAAGCACACCCTTGACGGAGGTTTCCGCGTTGCGCAGGAACTGCAGGGCTACGTATTTGTCATTGTCCGACGCCTCCGGGTCTTTCAGGATCTTTGCCACCTGCTCGTTGTGCGCGCGGCGCAGCATGAACTGGCAATCGTGGAAGGACTGCTGTGCCACCAGCGTCAGAGCCTCGGGGCTCACCTTCAGGATTTTGTGACCGTCAAAGTCAGCCACGCTGACAAGTTTCTCCGAACCGGGAATCTTGTAGTACTCTGTCGTGTCCGGTCCCAGCTGGAACATCGGTGCGTATTTAAAATCAGGCATTTTTGATACAGTTTATTATCAATCATACAAAAATAGCCATTCCCCGCGACCTTCGCAAATCTTTTTAAGACAACCTAGAGTAGGAGAAAAGTGAAGCCCGCGAAGTTGATAAACCATCCCGCATCGTGGACCGCCGCCTCTCCCTCGGCCTCGACGCCGAACTCCTTGTCCCGGAAGAAACAGACATCTCCCTGCCCGAGCGCTGCCGTCGCACCGACTACACCGACGGCGATCCGGACATGGAAGCAGGTTTTTACATCCTACGCCATACCACGGCCCCCGCAGTCCTGACCGAGAACTACTTCATGGACTCCCCCCCCGACTGCGCCTTCCTCCTCTCCCCGGAAGGCCAGCAAACCCTCATCGACCTCCACATCGACGGCATCCTTTCCTATCTTGGTTCACTGTAACCCCATCCGTCACCCCACACGCAAAACCGCCGCCCTCCCATCAGGAAAGCGGCGGATTTGCATATTGGGGAATGCCGGTTATTCAACCTTGATACCTTGGCTCTGCTCCCACTGTTTGA
>CAMKRY010000015.1 GCA_946415345.1 uncultured Bacteroidales bacterium
GCTCGGTGCCGTTGAAGCACATGTGCTCGAGGAAGTGGGCGAGACCGTCCTGGTCGGGGGTCTCCTGGATGCCGCCGACATTGGTGGCGAGGTAGAACTCGGCGCGCTTTTCGGGAAGAGCGTTGTGGAGGAGGAAGTACGTCAGGCCGTTGTCGAGATGGCCGACGCGGACGGCCGGATCATTGGGGAGGTTCTGCAGCATGTAGCGGTTCGCCTCTTCCATGTCCTGGGCGCGGAGTGCGGTCGTGGCGGCAAGGCCGAGGACCGCGAGAATCAGAAGTAATTTCTTCATTATAATATGGTTTATTAAGTAGTAAATCGTTACTATATTACGCAAATATAATAAAAAACTTTGGAGGATTGAAAGCCTTTGCGTACTTTTGCCGTTGATAATAAGACTTGCTTATGGGAAAATATGAAGACGCCAAGCTGAGGACCTTCGTCTCCGCGGCCCGTCTCGGGAGCTTTACGCAGGCTGCCCGTTCGCTCGGCATCACGCAGCCGGCGGTGAGCCAGCAGATCGGTGACCTGGAAAGGATGTATGGTGCGGAACTCTTTGTCCGCGGTAGGGGGGAAGTGGCCTTGACAGAGGCTGGAGAGCATTTTCTGGGCTATGCCGAGAAGATTCTGGACGCCTACGGGGAAGTGGATGCGCTCTTCGGTTCGCTGACCGCTTCGGGCCGCTCTGTCGGGCGCGTTAACGTGGCCGCCACCAGCTTCTGTGCGACCTATGTCCTGCCCCGTCTGGTGGAAGATATCGTAGCGGTTTCGGGGCTCGATCTGATAACGAATACTTATCCGGAAAGCGAGTTTCTCAGCGTCATGCCCCCGGCCGGGGCTGATCTCCAGCTCTTTACGGCTACCCGCGAAGAGGTGCTGGACGGCGGCCTGGAGAAGTACGCGCAGTCCTCTCTGACCCTTCCTTCCGGCGAGAAATGGTACATCTGTTTCCGCCCCACACCGGGTTTCTCCGGCACGGCCCTCTGCCACATCCTGCTGGACAGGCTTCTGAAGTTGTAAGTTTAGTAGATCCGGTATTCTTCGAGGTCGTCCGGGTTGAGGCTGTCCTTGTCGGGAAGACGGGAAGGATCCGCTACCGGCTGGCACAGGCGCTGGCCGAGGGTATTGTAGTAGGCCCATTTGCCCTGGCTGTCCTGGACGGTCAGGTAGATGCGGGTCTTGTAGTCCAGCCAGACGGAATCGTAGGAGATCTGCTGGGCATCGGCCACGACCACATCGCCTTCATTGTTAATTAGATAGACGTCGTTCTTGCCGCTATCCACCCGATGGCAAAGGTAGCCGTACTGCTTCATGGAAGTCACATTGTCGAACATCGGCGGCACGACAATCCTGCCCTGGCTGTCGAAGATGCCGATGCCGTCCTCGTTGACGCACTCATAGTGAGACACGTAATAGGAGTCGTCCCCATAGGAGAAGCCGGTATACTTGATGGAACTGAACTCGGCTGGCAGAATCTCCGCACCGGCTCCGCCGCGCAGGGAGTACTTCCCGTTGTGGTCCCGGCAGATGGCGCGGACATAGCGGGCTTCGTCGACGAATACCTCCACCTTACCGTATTCCTCGGTGCTGCGGTAGTAGCCGCCCTCGCCGTCCGGAATCGCGAGGATCCAGTTCTCCATCCCGTTGGGGGACGTCTGTCCGAAGGCGCAGATGAAATAGGCGGGACCGTCCGGATAGTAAACGCCGGAATACTTGTCATATACGAAGTCGAAGTCTTCGAGTTTCTTGCCGTCGGTCGGGTCGATCATGCCCCAGCGGCCCTTGAATTTCGCCACGGCGCCGCGAAGGGCGAGGAGGCGGATGTTCTCATAGGTGGGCCTCACGACCCATTTCTTGTCGCACCGGATGCCATAACCTTTTCCTTTGCGGCCCCAGACCTCATATCTCGACCGGTCCCATGCCGGCCCGACGTCGATCATGCCGTTTCTTGCCCGGAAATTCTTCGATGCGAACAGGCTGCTAACCCCGTCACCGATCCATTCTCCGACACTGCCGATGCCCCGGCCGATGCCGCGGATGCCGTACCACAGGCCATGGATGCCGTCGACGCGCTCGTCGGAGAAATCCCAGCGGGCGTCGTCGTCGCCGGGCCCGAGAAAGCGGGAGGTACCCCGGCCGCCGATCAGGCCGCCGGCAATGGCGGAGCCGACGCCGCTGTAGTCGCCGGAATAGCTGCCACTGGAGTAGCTGCCGTCCCCGGAGGAACTGCTGTCGGAACTGCCGACGGAGGTGGGGCCGGAAGCGGGCGGAACGGAAAAGTCGCCGCCGCCGGCGAGGGTGATGGCCTGGCCAAGGGCGCCGTTGCCGGACACGCCGGTGTCCCAGCGGTTGTCGCGTCCCTGGGCGCTAAGTGTTGCCGTATAGAGGAGTGTGGCGCCCAGCGCCAGGAGAATATGACGGGCTTTCATGATGGAAAGTGTTAGTGGTCAGCAACAAAGATAGAAAGAAAAAGGGAATATTTCCAATTTTTCCTTATATTTGCAACAAATGTCATGCCCATGAAACGTCGCATAATCACCATAATAGCCGCTCTGCTTCTCTTCGGCGTCGCCGCTTCCGCACAGTATAGCCGCCTCGGTTTCACCGGAGGCCTGTCCAACGCCGCCGGAATGCCCCGCCAGAACACCTACGGTTTCGAGCTGATGGAGTCTTCCTATATCTTCCATCCGACGCCGTTCTTCCTCGACTTCGGTCTCGAGGGTGATTTCCGGCACATAAGAGGAAGCCATGACGAGGCGTTTCGCATCGGCATCCCCGTCAAGGCGGTGCTGGATGTCGTTGACATCACGAGATACAGCTACCTCTGCGTCCATGCCGGCGTGACCGGGGCCTACAACTACAATCGTCCTTACAGCTTTGAGGCCGGTTTCCACGACGAGGAAGGCCGCTTCCTCGTCTCCGGCAGCTACGGCGCGACGCTCTACCTCTACACCTTCTATATCACTGGGGAATATACCCGTGACCTCATGCCCTGCAAAGCCGACGGCACGAAATACCACGGCTGGCGCCTCACCTTCGGCATGACTCTCCACCATTGATTCCGTCATTCCACGGCTTGTCGAGAAATCTCCTACCGTCATTCCACGGCTTGTCCGTGGAATCTTTTTTTACTATCTTTGCAGACTGTAACGAAAGCCAAAGATGGGTCTGCTACTCTTATACCTTTTCGGAGCGATGGCCGTGTCCTTCCTCTGCTCGCTGCTGGAGTCCGTGCTGATGTCGGCGCAGGTCTCCTTCATCACCATGCGCGAGGAGGAGGGGGACCGCAACGCCAAGCTTTTCATGCGCTACAAGCAGGAGCCGGACCGCCCGCTGGCGGCCATCCTGTCGCTGAACACCATCGCCAACACCGTCGGCGCGGCGGGTGTGGGTTACCAGACCAACAAAGTCTTTGGCAATGAATGGTTCGGCCTGGTCTCCGCCCTGATGACCCTGCTGATTCTCGTCTTCTCGGAGATCGTCCCGAAGACGATCGGCACCTCCCAGTGGCGCAAGCTCCTGTGGCTGTCCCGGCCCATGAAACTGCTCGTCACGCTGATGTATCCGCTGGTGATCATCATCGAACTTTTCCGCAAGAAACTCGACATCGACGAGGTCGACACCTCCATCTCCCGCGAGGAAGTGTCCGCCATGGCCGGCATGGCCGAGGAGGAGGGCATCATCGACAAGAGCGAGAACAAGGTGATCCAGAACATCATCAAGCTCGACGACATCAAGGCCTACGACGTCATGACCCCGCGCGTGGTGGCCAACATAGCCAAGGAGTCGATGACCCTCAAGCAGTTCTACCGCGACGACTCCCTCTCCCACAACAGCCGCATCCCCGTCTACAAGGACAGCCCCGAGTTTATCACCGGCTATGTCATGCGCTACGACGTGCTGGAGAACCTAGCCGAGGACAAATTCGACACCCGTCTCGGGTCGATCCGCCGCGACATCCCCGCCTTCAACGAGGAGACATCCGTCAGCGACATCTGGGAATCGCTGCTGAAGACCAAGGACCAGATCGCCCTGATTATTGACGACTATGGCTCCTTCCAGGGGTTGATCACCCTCGAGGACATCATTGAGACGATCCTCGGCATGGAGATCATCGACGAGAACGACACCGTCACCGATATGCAGCAGTATGCCCGCGAGCGCTGGCAGCAGCGCCAGAAGCAGTTCAAGCCGCTGCAGATACCGGATTAGTTTTTTTAGAAAAAATGTAGTTTTTTTCTAATCTTTGCGTATCTTTGTAACTTGATAGGGCCCGTATGGCCCGATTGACTGGATAATACGAAATTCTCAATATGAAAAGATTTTTCATCTTCCTCTCCGCGCTGGTGCTTTTCGCCGCTTCGGCTGCCGCACAGTCCGTTACGACGCCGAGCCCGGATCTGAAACTGCAATACAAGGGAGCCCGCGTGAGCAACAATGATGTGGAACTCACTGTCGTCCTGACGAACCTGTCCGCCGACGAGGTCGTCCTCAATCTGGTCGGCGGCGTCTACCAGACGGGCATGTCCGGTTCCATCGTATACGACAACGAAGGTAATATCTACGAAATGGGCAACGTCCTCGTTTCCTTCGGTAACAAGAGCTACACCGAGCAGTACAGCGCCGGTAACCTCCCGTCGAAGACCCCTGTCAAGTGCCACATTCTCGTCCGCAATGTCGCCTCTGAAGCTGCCAGCTTCGCCAAGGTCAAGCTTTGCTTCCTCTGCCCGCAGCTCGGCATCAAGAATACGGGCATCTGCTTCGAGCTCGATGACCTCAAGGTCCGTTAGGAAGTTGCATACTCCATAGATCGACCGGCCGCATGACCGGTCTTTTTTTACCGATGAAACGACTCTTTCTCTGCCTTGCCGTGGCCCTGCTGGCCAGTCTTTCCGTCAGCGCCCAGGAATACCTCACTTTCAAGAGTGAGGCCGTATTCCGCCGCGCCGTCAATGCCGGTGACAAGGACCGGGACGGCCAGCTGACCCGCGAAGAAGCCGCCGCCATCGAGGCGCTCGACCTTTCCGCCACGCGTTCGGACCTCATTACCGTCGCGACCTATGAGGACCTTCGCTACATGCCGAACCTCCGCCGCCTCTGGACGGGCACGACCCGCGTGGACCGCATCGACCTCAGCGCCAACCCGAACCTCGAGTGGATCTATATCGAGAGTCCGTCCATCAAGACCCTGATTCTGGCCCGCAGCTGCATGCCGGAAATTGTGATGAAGCAGGAATGGATGGGGGAGGCCCTGCCTGAGCCGGAGATTATCTATCTCTCCCGTCCCGTCCAGGACAATCGCCTCGACCCGGATCCCGCCCGAAACCTTTCCGGCGGGCAGCCCGTTTCTTTCCAGGCCCCCGAAGGCTATGTGATGGTCTATGTCCCCGCCGGTTCACTCCCGGAGGGCTCCGTTCTTCAGCCCGAGGCGTCGGCTCAGTACGGGTCGCAGAAGAGCCGCCCGGCGAAAAAGCCGAAGACACCGAAAATGCAGAAGCCCGTGGACCCGCGCCCGGCCCTCGTCGGTGTCTCGACCAATCTTCTGCTCGACGGCATCACCGCCCTTAACCTGGGCGTAGAAGTGCCTCTGGGCCATCATTGGGATGCCCGGGCCGATATTTATTTCCCCTGGTGGAAGAACAACACCAAGTCTTTCTGCTTCCAGGTCCTGCATGTCGACGCCGGAGCCCGCTACTACTTCGAGGGCTGGAAGAATCGGGACGCCGGCATCTTCCGCGGCTGGTTCGCCAGCGCCCATCTGGGCGGCGGTTACTATGACATCGCTCCCTGGGACGACGGCTATCAGGGCTGGGAGATCGAGGCCGGCATCGGCGGTGGCTACAGCTTCGCCCTCGGCGACTGGTGGCGCCTCGACGCCTCCCTCGCCGTCGGTCCGTTCTATACCGATTACATCACCTACGAGGACACCGGCAACCGCTCCACGCTGATCCAGACCGGCGCCGACCACCGTTTCCGCTTCCTCCCCACCGAGGCGCGGATTTCCCTCACGTATATCATTCACGCTAGATAAGCCGCCAGGCCTTCATTTCTTTCTGGCAGGCGCGGTGCCCGGGGCAGACCTCTTCGAGCAGCGCGTGGAAGCGCGGGCTGTGGTTCATTTCCTTCAGATGGACCAGTTCATGCAGCAGAATGTAGTCCTGGAGGTGCTGCGGCAGCCGGACGATGTTGAGGTTGAGATTGATATTGCCTTTCGTGGAGCAGCTGCCCCAGTTCGAGCGGTTGTGCTTGATGAATACCTTATTATATAGAAAACCGTGCTCGGCGGCGAGCTCTGCCAGCCGTGGCGGCAGCGTTCGCTTCGCCTCGGCCCGCAGCCGGGCGATATAGGCGTCCGTGACAGGTTCCTGCGGATCCGTCGCGGCGTAGGCATCCTGCCGCCGGGACTGCCGCTCCAGCGTCCTTCGGACCCACTCCCGCTTCGACTCCAGGAAAGCGATGCCCGCCTTCCACGGAGTCAGCCACGGCACCGTCACGACAACCTCCCCCTTCGGCGTCACCCGCAGCCTTATATAACGGCTCCGTGCCCGCCTTTGCAGGAGCACGGAGCCGAATTCTTTGTCATCCAGATACACGGTCTTGCTACCTTCTCGCACGCGTTACGGCGCAACTTGTTCCTTCGTACATATCAAGAGCGGTTGCGGAAGCCGTGTAGTTGTATGTGTTGTCTTGATATCTCATATAAATGGTCTGCGTAGCGTCAACGACTGCGGTGAAGGTGAATGCGCCATTGTAATACTGCCATCCCCAATTATATTCCCGGGTACCGGTAAAACTACCCACTTGCGTGGAATAGCCGCTATCTGAGTAGCATCTAACAGTATTATTATAATAATTACTGGCTCTATTACCTGTGAACTGGACACTCTGCGCAGCGATTGTAACGTACGAGCGCGTCGTCTGCGCAGCGGAGGCAGGGACGAAGTCGCCGTGGATGAGCTCCACGCTCACGCTCGCCGTCTGGGAACCGGAGGTCTTCAGATTCAGGGTCTTGGTGCCCTTGGACGTAGCACGGTAGTAGTACTTGCCGCCGCTCTGGATAATGTTGGCGTCGTCCGGGACGAGATTGACCAGATTCAGTTCGATATCGATTCCGCCGGCCGGCATGTCGTAGGAGTTCGGGATGGTGAACTGGAAGGTGGTCGGCCAGCCGAGACCATAAAGCACCGTACTGTTGAAATTCGGGTTGGTGAAGGTCATCGGCTCGTTGGTCTTGTTGGCGTCCTCATAGTACTCAGCCTTCAGCGCGACGTCATAGAACGGTGTCTCGCCCGTCGAGAGCAGGTAGAGTCGATGAACGCCGGTACCGCCCTCAGGGCTGTAGACATAGTGGTTACCGCTCACATTCTGGAACACGGCGGAATTGAAGGACGGGTTGTCGTAATCCGGAACGAGGCCGGTAAGATAGACGTCGACCGTCTCGGGGATGAGTTTTCCCGTATCGTGGTCGCGGTCGAGCCGGAAGGTAAACTGCACGGGATCGTCCTCGTTGACAGCACCGGCCGTGTTGAACGCCAGATCATAGAAGTAGCGCTTGACGAAGGTGTTGAAATGCGTAGAGCCCGTCGCGAAGAACGGATTGGCTACATACACGTAGCTGTCGCTCTCCCCGATGATGCTCTTGAACTCGCAGGTGAACGAGGACACATTGCCGGAATAACCGGCAGTGTAGTCCGCATAGGATACGGTCTTCACAAACTGGAAGGAACTGCCGCTCTGCCCGGGTATAATGGTCTCACCCGGTTCCACGGGAAGGTCACCGGCATTTGGCGTAAGGGACTTGGCAGCCACCTCCACCTTGAACTGCAGCGGGAAAATGGAACGCGGCAGGTCCTTGGGGATGGTGACGGTAATGGTCTGTTCCGTTCCGGGCTCCGCCTCGATGACAGGGATACAGGTGACCGTCATCGCCTGCTGCGGCAGAAGGCGGATCGTCACTTCGCGGTAGAGACGGGAAGTAGCGGAGGTGCCGATAATACGGATCTTCTGGCTCTTCATATGGACGGGATCCACGTCCGTCGTCGTGAAGGTCAGCGTGCCCGTCGTGGGATTATAAGAGATGTCGCTCTCATCCTCGATAACGGCGCCGTTGGCCTCGGGCGCAAGCAGCTCAAAGGAGATCAGCGAATTGTCGACGACACCCGTGCTGACATCCGGAACGAAGGTAACGCCCAGCGTATAGGTGCCGCCGATCGGGAGCGTATCCTCCGTAAAGGACACGGAGATGGAGGATTTACCGTCCGAGATACCCGTCTGGGAGGCCGTGCTGATATCGGCCGAAATATCGGCCGAACCCGCACCGTTGACCGCACCGGCCACGGTGGATTTACCCTTTCGGTTCACCTTCTGGATATTGATCTGGTAACGGAAATTGCGGAGAATCGGCAGGTATTCGCTGCCCTCCATGAGGTCAATCTTGTAGTAGCCCTCGCTGGTATTTCCGTTGGAAGGGTCTGTATAAGTACCCTTTACGATCAGGACGGTCGCGTCGCTGACCGGAACGGGACGCTCGTACATATAAACGGCACCGCCGGCGGCCACCACGCCTCCCGTCAGGTTGGTAAAGTCAGCCTCGGTCGGGTAGGTCTTGATAATCTGTGACTCGCCCGGGAGGTTGCCGGGATAGACAGCGGAGATGGCATCCAGCGTCGGATACGTATCATAGTGCATCATGAACTCCCCGGTGTTGCGGTTGTACGGAGCGACGGAGCCACTATCCGGGACATTGACGACACAGAAGGAACTGATGGTAAAGTTGGACTCGGCGACCGGCAGGGCGACGACCGTGAGTTTGGCGAAATTGCGGATCAGCGAGACCAACGCCATCTTATGGGTCGTACCGTCCTCGTCGAGGTCGAAGTCGGGATCGAGCGTGAGCACGGGCGGGGTCGCATAATAACCCTCCGCCTCTTTGTCGGCATAGATGCCGTGATCGAGGATAATGCGCTGCCAGTAGGCATCCTGACCGCCGGAGCTGGTCAGCTTGGACATCACCACGGACTCATAGTCGAACGGAAGCGAATCCGGACCGTTAGCGATGAAATGGACGCGCACCTTGGACGAAGTGATGGAAAGCGGCACGCGGTAGCCCCGCTTGTTGGATACGCCTTCCTGAGAGACATAACCGCCCACGGGTTCCGCACGCTGATATTCCTTCAGGTAACCGGAACTGCCGAACACGGCGACATGCAGGGAGGTGATGTTCGGATTCTCTCCCAGGGCCTTCGTCTGCGGCTCCGGCATTTCCACATTGAAATACACCATGACCTTCTGTCCCTCGTAATCGATGTCGGAACGCTCCGCACGGGTATCCTCCGGCTGCTCTTCCCGCACGCAGGAAAAGGCCAGAAGCGCCATAAACAGGGCTGTGATATGCAGTATTCTTTTCATGGCTTTCATTCTTTAATTGGTCTGGTATCCGCCCCAGGTCGTCAGATGGGAAGAATCCGGTTCCTGTCCCCAGTACCAGGTATCGTACACGCAGCGGGGAAAATGGTTGCCGCCGTTGTTGTTCCGGACCTGAGTGGAGTTGAAATCGTAATACTGGACATTCGTTTCACTGACCGGGAAGACAACGCCGGACGAGCACCAGTAGCCACCGGTACTGATCGCACCCGGCGTAAACAGCTGCGGAATCTTGTCCTTGGCGGACAACTGGATAAGGAACATGATCTCCGCCTTCGTCGGGATCCGCCACCTGCCGGCAGGGAAACCGCTCTCCTGATAGGCCGCACAGCGGGTAGCAGCATATTTGTAAGAGAGGGCCTGCGTTTTACCGATGGAGGAGGCGACCATGAACTCCGGGGCGATCATGTCTTCGTTGACAGCCGAGCTCTCCATATAGTTGCTGAGGTTGTTCAGGGTCGTAACATTGGTCGCAGTCGGCCACAAACGGGTATCTCCGATGGTATAGTCCATTCCGGCGACGCTCGTTACATGGATGCGGTAGAGGTGGGAGTTTGTATTGTCACCGCTGTCATTGATCGTATTGCGGGCTACCAGCGTACTCAGGGAGTTGTTGGAGTCGTCCCGGCCGGTAACCTGGGAGCCAGCCTGGTTGCCGGTTCCGTTGAGGAAGGCGTACTTGTTGGACTGGAGTTCCTCGATGTACATGGCCGGATACTGCGTTACCACAATGTCTCCGGTCGTGTAGGTATCATCGTCCGCATGATGGATTTCGAAGGTGAAAACATACGGCGACGAGTCGAAGGTTGTGGTCGAGACGTCGTTGTTGAGCGTATGGTTGATCGTGAACGTACGGTCGTTGTCATTATACGTAATCCAGTTGTTGTTGCGGGCCTGGGTGGTATAATTGGTATTGCTCTTGTTGACGAAGTTGTAGTAGGTCACCGACTTGAGCGTAAGTTCCGCATCGTGCGAAGAGGTAATCTGGACATTCAGCTCGTTGGTGTTGTACATGTTGTAGGTCCGGGACGGAACGCTGATATAACGCGCATCCTTGATCTCGGCGTCGGCCTGGACAATGGTCTGCGTGTTCCAGTCCATGACATAGTACTCGCCGGGCACGGTAAGGATGGCCTCGAAGTCGTCGCCGCCGAGGATGGCCACGTCAAGCCGGATGTGGTACCAGGTATTGGATGCCATATTCAGTCCCGGGCAGGGAACCTTGTAGTAGAACTGCTTCTGGCCTGCCTGCTGCCCCTGCTGGTTGAGGTAGGCCCAGGGGATGACCAGCTTGATGAAGGGCTCGCGCTCGTCGCCGTCGTTCCAGCTCTGGGCGTAGGAATAGAACGGTGCGCAGTCATACCAGCCGTCAGCGTCGGCATCCGCCAGCGCGCGCTGGGAATAGCGGTCGAGGTTGCCCTCGTTCATCGTGACCTCGTCGCCGCCGACCACACCGTCGCTGAAGCTGTGGACCAGGTAAGCGCCCATCTGGTCCAGCAGCGGCACCCAGGTAATATCCTGCTCCATGACCGTATCGCCGGAAGAGATGGTATTGGTGATGGTTACCGACGGAGCGATGCGGCACTCGAAGGAGACCTTCGCGGCGGCACGGGAGAGCCTTACCGTGCCCTCAGCCGCCTTCGTCTTGTTCTTGTTGATGATGGTCGCCTTGGTGTGGCCGCACATGACAAAGTTCGTCGGAACCTCGAACCCGTTGAAGTGGGTGCTCAGCGCCAGGTTGCGGAGCGTTGTCGTATCCGTATGGGCGGAGGTAATCTCCGTAGGATAATTGGCGATGGCATACACGTCGCAGTGGTTGCCGGCGGCGGCACCCGCGAACAGGGCGCCGAGCTGGCTGGTGTTGACAAGGACGTTGTAGCTGGTACGGCCGTTCATGCTCACGCGGCCGTGCAGATAGGCATTGGCGCTGGTCTGTCCCTCGGGATAGAGGAAATAGTCGATGGTCGTGAGGGTGTTCTCATTGTATGCATCCTCCCCGGCCTGCACCGCCTTGGTATTCTGTCCGGCGCAGACAAAGTGGAGCTGGACGCCGCCGCCTTCCAGCTCGGGCGTCCCGGTGAAAGCGGACTCCTTCTGGCAGGAAAACGCCACTGCGGCGATTGCCAAGTATGTAAAGATTCTCGTTTTCATGCTAGTTCTTGGGTAGGATTACAGTCCAGTCGTCGCGGTTGACCTCCGTGTTGGCGTCATGGATGGAGCCGTCGGTGAACCGGACATAGAAATGGAACCGCAGCTTCTTGTCCGTGGAACGGTCCAGGGCCGGATCGAGGTTCGGGATGACCTGGAACGTGTAGTCGGGATTATTGCTGTCGATGATGCCCTGATTGGGGGAAATCGTGAAGTACTCCACGTCGCCGACCGGTTCGATGGACCAGACGGCACCGGAGGGATTGACGATGCGGAAGTTGCCGGTAACGGGATTACCGCCCACGACGCGGCAGGTCTTGGAGGGCTTGTCGTAGCCTTCGTTGCCGGCGAAATCGAGCTCGCGGACCTCGGAAATCGTCTGCTCGGTGAAGGACCATTCGTTGAGGTCGTAGTTCCACGGGTTCACGGTAAAGGTCAGCTGGATATGCTTCTGCGTGAATAGGAGCGCGTAGGCATAACGGTATCCGCTCCTGAAGAAGGTCCCTTCCGGGAAACGGAGATGGGCGGTATGCTGGACATGCTCCTCGTCATTGAGGTATTCGTACACTACCGTAATGGGGTAGGTCAGGAAGTTCTCCGGATCGGAAGGGGCGAGGTCCGCTTCGCTCTGGGGCCAGATGATGCGGTAGGCGGGCACATCGACGCCGCGCTGGCGGGCCAGCAGGTCGTAGGTATCGCCCTCGGAGAGGGTCCGGGTAGCGGCCGGAAGGGCCCCGAAAAGGGCGTTGTCGATGAATCCGGCGCTGGCGGTCTCGGGATAGGTCGCCGGGAAACCGACGAAGGTGATGTCCGCGCTCTTTTTGTTCTTCAGGCCATTGATGGTGACGCTGTGCACCAGGATCTGGTCCTGGGACTCGTTGCGAAGCAGGATGCCGACGGCGCTGAAAAGATGCTGCATGGGAAGCGGAACCGGGGTTGTTTCGCTGCGCGGCATGATATAGTTGACGGTATTGCCGTAGAGGAAATCGAACTGCGGCGACTCCGTGTTGAGTTCCTTGGCGGGAATGGTGAGGATGCGCTCCGTCGCATCGAAGCCGCTCGCGACGGAAGAGCCGAAGAAGCTGTCGGCCGAGAGGCTCATGGCCGTGTCATAGCTCAGCCAGGCGAAGAACTGGTGCGTGCCGTCCGTCGTCCAGGGATAGGTGCGGCCGGAGTCGTAGCCCCAGATCTGCGTGCCGGAGTAGACGATTTCGTCGTCGATATACTTGTTCCCGCTCATCCAGGAAGCCGTGCCGGAGAAGCCCGTCAGCAGATCGATGACGTGGATCTTGTTGCCGTTGGTCTTGAGGCCGGCGTCGTTCAGGAGCGCCTTGGAGGGCGCCCCTTCCTCCGGGAAGAGGGCGATCGTCTCGGTGCCGGGGCCTTCCGTCTTCTCCTTTCCGCAGGAGAAGAGAACGAGGGCGAGGGCGAATATGCTGTAAAGGAAGCTACGTCTTTTCATCCTAGTTTTCCTCCACGATAATGTTGTCACCATCATCCTGCCAGCCGACGGTAGAGGCCGTGAACGTGATGACGTTGTTCATCCCTATATTCAGGGTGTAGATATATTTCTTTCCGGGTTCCCACTGCGTGAGGCTGCTGCCAAGCGGGATGGTAACCGGTGTATTTTCGAGTGTATAGTCCGTGCCGGAAACGCGCTGGACGATGCTGTAGCCGACCGAGATGGCGGCATTGGGTCCGAGCTCCTGCGGCAGGAAGAGATAGGCGCACACGTCGACCGTCTCGGGCTGGTTGGAGCCGTTGTAGGTAAGTTCGGTCGGTGTGCCGGACAGGGTATAATTGTGTTCGGAACCCAGGTTCTCCCAGGTGCCTTGATTGAGGTCCCCGACGCTGTAAATGCCCCTCAGGGCAAGGGACGTCATGGACAGGGTGACGGTGCTGGTAGCCGTCGAATAGTAGTCAGCGGCCTTGACGCGGAAAACGACCTGCGTCAGGGCGTGGGAGAAGGCCAGCGGAACGGAATCGGGATGATTCCCGCAGTCCGCGACCGTGGCAGATGCGTAGCAGAGGTCTGTCGTCATCTGCGTATTGTTTTGAACGGTGTAACCCGTTGCAGTGACGCCGTTTGTGGCGTCGATGTCAACCCCGTGCGAAGAAGCCGAACTGGGGCTGTAAGCGTGGAAGTCGAGCGATCCGGAGAGCGGCCAATACTGGTCATCGGATGTCGCCCAAAGCTTGGTGCCGTTTTGGGTAAGGGAATAGGAGGCGGTGAGATCTTCGAAATAGGCGTCCGTCCCGTTGTGGTAGGCACTGACCACAAAGGACTCTCCTTCGGGATAGATTGTCCCGGAGATGATGGCCTTGGTCGACTTGGACGCGACGGGCGAGAACGAAATGGCGTTGTCGGAGTTGTCGACTTCCGATTTCGAGCAGGCCGCTGCGAGGAGAAGACCTATTATATATATATAGCGAAAATGTCTCATTATTCGTCGCCTATGATGAGTTCCTTGGTTTCGGTCCAGTCTGTGACGGCACTGGAAATCTCCGTATCATCCTGACCTACGGCAATGCGGAACGTATATTTAAAGTCCATCAGCCATTCCTGACAGTAATCGGCAAGATGGAGGGAATGGAAGCAAGGAAGCGTGTAGGTTTCGTCCGATACGATTTCCTTGGTTTCGCTATCTGTGATACTCGTACGGATGACCATGTGGTGCCATTCATCGAGAATGACGTCCTGATACAGGACCTGGGGAATCAGCAGCAGGGTCGAGAGGGGATACAGCGTCGGGGCGTCGTAGCGGTCGCAATGGAGCGGCAATCCTTCTGTGCTTCGGAATATCGTATACTCAGCGCTATCGAAGGTGTCGAGTTCCCATCCGAGCGGTTCCTGGGTGAAATGGCCCTTGGAGATGACGCCGCGGATCTTGACGGAGTCCAAAACCGTGGTGATGACATTGGCCTGAATCAGATTTCCCTCTGTCCGTGAGTAGGAATAATTGGCTTGTGTACGGGCCTTGAAACAAATCTGGCTGAGCGCATGGTTGAATACGACCGGAACGGCGGCTGGATGAGAAGAGCAATCTGTCTCTACCTTGGCATAGCAGAGATCCGTCTGGGTATCTTTGTCCGTGGTAATACTCCACTCGGCCTCGACTCCGTGCTCGGTGCTGAATGTCATCTGCGGCAGAATCGGGGATCCGGCGTAGAAGACCAGAGACCCGCTATTCGGCCAGTAGTATTCCCTGCGGGGTTTCCAGGTGGCCTCTTCAAAATAGTATTCCACCGTTTCTCCTGACATGAAGCAACTGCTTGACTTGTCCTGCCAGTCCGGATAGTAGACCGCCTCCACGACGAACGGCTCGTCCAGCGGGTAGTTCGTCGTCGTGATGATGCTCTTGACCGAGTGCGATGCGACAGCGGAGAACACCAGGCTTTCGTCGGGGACGTAGCCGGCATAGTTCTTCGAGCACGCTTCGACCGCAAGGGCCAGCAGCAGGATCTGTGACAGTCTTCTAAGCATTCAAGACTTGTTTCAAAACGAAGATTGTTCCTTTTATTTTACCCCCTCCCGGACGGGGCCCGATGCCCCGTCCGGTCGGAGATAAGATATTATAAACAATCGATTCTCATGCCATTACAGCAGGGTCGCGTTGACGGCGTCGATGGTGATGCCGGAGATATCCTCCGTCTCCCAGCCTTCGACCTTCGGCGAGAACATGATCTCGTTGTTGGCTCCGTCAAGGGAGATACCGAGGTGGAAGACATAGCGCTTGCCACACTGGAACTTGTTGGCGGTCACCTTGCCATAGAGAGGGATGGTGACGGTCTGGGTCGGGGTGGCAGGATAGTCGAAGCCGTTGATGGAGTAAGCGGCGATGCTGTAGGAAACCTCGAGGGCCTGGACGTCACCGGTGTTGACGATGTCAGTAGGGACGACGACGAAAGCGGCACTGTTGTCGATAGCGGCGATGAAACCACCGTCGGAGAGGTAGCTCTCGGTCTCGGCGAGAACCTCGCTGCCAAGGAAGGAGGTGAAGTCAGCCTTGGTGTTGATGTTGGTCCACTGGCCCTTGCCGGTGGTGGTGCCTTCGCGGTAGTCACCGCTGGTCTTCATGTTCTTGAAGACGACCTTCTCGATGGAGATCTTGCCCTTGAGGGAAGCGGTGGTCGTGGCGTCGAAAGCGGTCACAGCGATCTGGCTGGTGATGTGCTTGAAGACGAGGCTGACCTTCGGCTTGTTGGTGGAAATCTGGGCAAGGATGTTGGCCACGAGCGGGTCGATCTGGTTACCGACGGTGGTGCCGAGCTCGATGCCGGTGAGGCTGACACCCTTCGGCTCGTTGGCGGTGTCAAACGTGGCGTTCAGGGAGCCGGGATAGTAGGCATAGAAGTCCACGGTACCGACGGCAGGCCACAGGTAGGTGCCGGTGGTAGCCTTCCAGTCGCCGTTCTGGTAGGAGATGTTGACATCGTTCATAAGCGGCGTAGCATAGTTGGTGCCGTTGCCGTCGTTGATGTCAGCGAAAGCGAAGACATTGAAGGACTCGGTGGTCGGGAAGTCCTGCTGGGTGCCGGCGTTGCCGTCGGGGAGGATCAGGGCCTTGGTCTTGAGGGCGTTCGGGGAGAAGCTGATCGGGGAGCCTTCTTCCATGATGACCTCACTCTTGGCGCAGCTGACAAGCGCTGCGATAGCGGTTGCAAAAAGGATAACTTTTTTCATAGTTGTGTTATTTTGTTTGTTTTGTTTATGCGTGTGGATTAATTGGCATCCTGGGGAACTTCGTACTCGCTGGTAGCCTCAGCCTCCCAGTCGATGATGTCAGGAGAGTACTTGATTTCGTCAATGGAGAAGACCAGGTTGAGGTTGTACTTGGTGTTCTTCGCGAAAGAAGTAAGGGCAACACTGTCACCAGCCGTCAGGTTAATGGTCTTGGTAGCCGTGGAGGTCACGCCATTGTGCACAACCTGATAGGTGACGGTGATGATATCCTGAGCAGCAGTAAGAGTCTGAGGGATTACGAGGAAGGATTCACCCTGCTTCACATAAGAAGTCGTAAGTGCGGGAGAAGCAGCAGCGAGAACAGTGCGGGTAGCATCAGTAGCAGGCTCGGTCCAGGTAACGGTCGGGGCGTTGGTGAGATCGTCGGCAACGGTAAGGGTGGCGTTGTCGTCAACGGTCACGGAAAGAGCCGTGATGGTGAAGGTGTAACCCTGAGCTGCATAGTCCTTGTCCGTCTTTGCGAAAACAGTGATCTGGGAGAGAGCGTGGTGGAAAACTACGGGAACACCGTTGTAAGTGGTTGCATTAGTGCCGTCGGCATCGTAGTTAGTATCGTTGGCACTCTTTTCAACAGCGTCGCTCCACATAAGGTCATCAACCCAGGAACCGGTGGTCGTCTGGAAATTGGTAACGGTCAGGGTAGCCTTGTTGTCCGTAACAGAGATGGCTGCCTTGCTGCTGACATTGGCATAAGGAGAATAGCCCATGAACACCAGCGAACCGGTGAGCGGCCAGTAGTCAACACTGGCTCTGTTTCTCCAGGCCTCGCTGTTGGCAGTGCTTGCAGCATCCAGACCATAGGTAATCTGAGTGGCAGCGCTGGCGCTGGCACCAATCCACACATTGTTGCTGTGGTTAGTGCTCCAGTCAGTTGCCTGATAGAGACCCCAGATACCGAATGCCGGATCGGTGGGGGCATAGAAGGTCGTGTTGATAATGGCCTTAGTGGCATTCTTGCCAGCAACGGCGTTGTAAGAGATCTCCTTCGGACCACTGTTGGTGTTGTCGATCTCATTCTTGGAGCAGGCGGCGATCGCTACGACCGCGGCAGCTGCGAGGATGAAAAACTTTTTCATAATGATTTGATTATTATTTGTTTAACTTATTTTTCTGCGATTAGTCAAGAATGTTGATGGTGTCAACGGCAACCTCAATCCAGTCGGTAACGGTCGGGTCGAAGAGGATTTCGTTGAGTTTGAAGTTGAGGGTGTAAACATAGCGCTTACCGGCTTCCCAAAGCTGCGGCTTGGAGATGTTGACGGTGCCGGTGATCTTGGCGCTGCCGGTCTGCTCCATAGAGTAGCCGACGGTAATATAGGTGCCCTCGATCACGTTCGTGGTAGCGGGATCGTCAGCGATGCTGGCAGCCTGCGGGATGTTGACCTTGGCGGCACCGTAGACCTGATAGCTGTCGGTGATGTCCTCGAGGACGGTGGTGTAGTAGTTCCAAGTCTCGGACTGGGTCGTGTTGTCCGTCCAGGAAATGGCGTCGTTGGCATAGGCGACATCACCGGAGAGGTCGATGTTGTGGAAGACCACGCTCTCGACATCGAAAGCGACATCGTTGCTGTAGTCCTCGTTCGTCTTGACCTGGACCTCGATCTGGGAAAGGGCGTGCTTGAAGACCATCGGGAGCGCATCGGCGCGGCGGGAACCCTCGTTCGTGGCGAACATCAGGTCGGTCGTCTCGTTGGAGGCAGGGGTGATGGTGTAGTCAGCGATCGTAGCCTGCGGCTTTTTGTTCGTAGCGTCCCAACCGGTGGTGGAAGGAGCGACGGTGGAAGGATGGATGGCGAGGAAGCTGATCTTGCCGGTGAACGGCCAGTAGTAGTAGTTGTCAGCGTTACGCCAGGCTTCGGCACGGCTGTCGCGGCCACCCGTCCAGGAGATGGTCAGGTTGGTCATAAAGTTGGAAGCGGCATTGTCGGCGAATTCGGCAAAGGCGCCGCCTTCGGACTGCCAGCCCCAAACTTTGAAGGTGTTGTCGTGGCCATAGGTCGTGCCGCTGATGATAGCGTCATTGGCCTTGGTGGCCTTGCGGTTCACGGCGACGAAGCCGATTTCGTTGGATTCAAGGTTGGTGTCGTTGTTGACGACGTCTTCCTTGTTGCAGGCGCTCAGCGCGACAAGCGCGGTGGCGAGAATCAATTGATAGGTTTTCATAATGTTTTGATTGTTTATAAAATGGTTTAACATAAATAATTGATTTCTAAATATTTATCGGAACATTCTCCTCGTTCCAGTCATCGACGCCGGGCTGGAAACCTCCGTTTCCGCCGGTGCCAGGCTGCGGCTCGGGAATGTCAATTTCTTCTTCTATATGGATGGTTTGGTCGTTGATGGCGTCGTCCATGAAGAACTCGTCGGTGATGTCACGGTGCCACTCGACGGTGTCGCCGCCGACGGTCTTGATGATGATGGTGAGCCAGAGGCGGCTCTCCACGTTCGGGTTCTTGCCGAAGGTGTTGAAGGTACCGATGACCATGTCGTTCTCGTCATCGTCGGAGGCGGCCTTCATGTCGAACATGAGGGTCACGTCGGTGTCGGTCTTACCCTCTTCCTTCGGGAAGCCGATGAAGTTGGAGGCAATCTGACCGGTCAGGAGGGCGCGGGCAGAAGCCATGTATTGTTCGTTCTTGATGCGGACGGAAATCTTCCAGGTCTCGATGATGGTCTCGGCGTCGGCCTCGATGGTCTGGTCTTCCTGGACATTGAGGACCTCTACATCCTGATGGCTGACAAAGAGGTGGTCGGGCTCGTAGATGATCGGGTTCTCCTGGAGGCGCTTGAGGGCGAGATCCCAAACGGCATCGTCGGTGTCGTCGGCCTTGGTGGCGGACTTGCCGTAACGGATGGCGTTGAGCATGCTCGTGCGCATCGCCGCGGAGACTTCGTTGGTGTAGGCTTCGATGGAGTAGTAGTTGCGGTCGTTGCGGAGCAGCGTCGCTTCCGTATCGAAGTTGTAGCCGATGAATTTGTACTTGCCCGGAGGAAGGTTGATGCGGCCGCCCTTGGCCGGCATGTAGCTTTCGGTAATGAGCTCGTAGGTGTCCGGGTCGAAGAACATGACGCGCATCATTTCCGGCTCGGGGAGCTCCTCGAACTTGCCGTTGACGCGGACGTTGAGCTTGATCTTGAGGCGGAGGTTCACCGACACGCTGCCATATTCGAGTTCGCGGCGCTCGCAGCTCCAGAGAGTCGCAAGTGCCACAAAGGCGATAAGCAGTATGCGGAACAACCGTTTCATTTATCTGTCGTTCTTCTTTTTCAGCCAGAAGTCGTTGGGGATGATCACCTCGATGCTGACGCCGACTTTGGTCGGGCCGAACCAGGTGTATCGTCCGGGGTATTTGTAGATGAGGCGGGTGTCGTTGGCGTTCGCCTCATAGTATCTGTAGTGGGTCGCCATCCAGCCGGCACCGGCGTAGGCCTGCAGTCTCCAGTACTTGCCGAGCCGCCAGGTGTAACCGTATTCGACGGAGGCCATCTGGAACTCGCCCTGGTAGCCCTTGTGGTGGGGCTCGATGTCGTAGTAGCCGGCGCCGAGGTCGATGCCTACGAAGTGACCGGTCAGGATGTCCCAGGGGTCAGACTCGTTGTGGCGGCTCAGCCAGTAGCGGGCGCCGAGATCGAGCTTGATGATCTGCCAGGCGCGGTCGTTGGCTCTCGTGAGCCACCAGGGGAAGGTGTAGTCGATGTAGCCGCTCCAGTTGTGGCCGAACGGGACCTCGATGGCGAAGTTCGGCGTGATGGCGAGATCGAAGAGGGTGTTGGTGCTGAGGGCGAAGAGGGGCGTCTGCTCCCAGGCATTGACGGCTTCCCGCATTTCGCTGCCGGTCTCGGTCTCGCTTTCGGTCTCGGTTTCTTCCGCGGTCTCGGTCTGGTCCTCGGTCTCCGGCTCGGTCGCGTCAGCGATCTCGTTGTCTTGCGGGGTCTCCTGCTCGACGGCCGGCTGGTTCTCGATGGCGTCGGTGACGGGGATGCGGGGATAGGAGGCGACGGAGCTCATCTCATCGATCTCGACGAGGAGATCCTGGTCGTCGGCGTTGATGGCCTCGGTGAGGAGAAGGTCGTCGTCCGTGAAGACATAGACCGTCGTGGTGGAGGTCTTTACCTCGGAGGTGACGGTGCCCTGACCGCCGATGATTTGGGAAGCGGTATCCTGACCGTCCTGACCGGCGATGCCCTGGGAAGCGGTGTCCGTCGTGTCGGGCTGGATGGCGCCGGGGACGGTGGCCTCGGTGTGGATGCTACGGGCGGAATCGAGATAGGCGATGCGAATCTCGACGCAGCGCAGGTAGCGGAAATGATTCTTGAGGATGTACCGCCATGTGTCGGCACCGAAGCGGTTCTGGAGGCGCCATTTCTTGGTGTCGCCGCGGACGGAGTCGTCGTCGAGGAGACTCAGGATGCGGACCCTGACGGACTCGTCAAGCTGCATGTCCTCGAAGACCTGCTGGCGGAACGGCTCCCAGGCCTCGCCGCCGTCGATGAGGCGGATGTGGCCGTTCATCAGCGGGAAGCGGGTCTTGGCGAGGGACTCGAAGCATTTGCCGCGGAGGCGGCTGAGCATCAGGTTGTGCTCATAGACGCCTTCCGGGGAAGCGTAGGAGGTAACCGTCACGGACTCGATCCGGTCGGCGTCCAGTTCCTGGAGGAGGGCCATGATGGCCTCGGCCGTCAGTTCGTTGTCCATGTAGCCGCCGTCATAGGTCGTCTTGTCGCAGGCGAAGTAGAGACGGTAGACCTGCTCGCGGCCCGTTGTATCAGGGGAGGAGACACTCTCGAGGAAGGTGACATACGACGCGGCTCTGGCGACGCCGGAGAAGGCGGCCAGCAGGACTGCGGTCAGCAGGCTGAGTGCATATGTCAGATTCTTCGTGAACATTTCAATTTTTTTGCTTATTAATATTTACGCGTGCGCGTACGCAAGAGTAAATTCTCGCGAAGTTAATAAAAACTTTTGTGATGCAACACCCATAGGGGGAAAAATACCTATATAATAAAAGAATTCGGGACGAATGGGGCCAAATCGTGTATGAACGGGAGTGTAATCTGCGGTAATTGAGTGTTTTGCTACTCATTTTGCCTCTGTTTCGCAGTGTTTCAAAATGTAAGAATACTGTTACAGAATGTAAAACTCGTCTTTCTTTCCAAATAGAAATACCCCATGGCGAAATAGTGTCTGAAGCGCCTGAAAATGGCATTAATTGTGGGTTGTACTGCGTTGTGGTGTGGTATTCCTCGCGCCCGCGCGCCCGTGAGAGCTTTGCTTGCAGTTTCGAGCCCTTTCGTTAAACAAATGTTATTTTACGACCATTTGAAACCCTGAACAGGGGGTAATTCGAAATACCACATAACGGTTTGGAAAGCGTTGTGGCCAAGATTTCGCTTTGTGCTTATAATTTAAAACCAAAACCTATTAGCATTGATTGGTCTTTTTCGCATCTTTTTTGGCTTTTTTTACTTTTTTATATTTGAGTAAAGGTTTTTTTGTTATCTTTGCAGAGTGAACGTGCGCGCATGCACATGCGTATCTCGCGCGCTAAGTGACAATGAACCTGTTGTCTCTGGGCATATCGCTGGTCGTTCTCGGAGGGATCCCTTCCCCCGAGCCCCTCGATTCAGCCTCTCACACAAAGACCTTCAGCATCTACTTCCCCTTCGACTCCAGCGTCTATGACAGCGACTACCTCGGCAATGCGGAAAGCGCCGCTTCGCTGGCCGGTTTCCTCGACCTTGTCGGTCCTGAGCGCATCGACTCCGTCCTGGCGACCGCCTACGCCTCTCCGGAGGGTGTCCATGAGCACAACCGCAAGGTCTCCCGCCGCCGTGCCGCACGATTCAAAGAGCTTGTTCCGCGTCTCTTTCCGCAAATGGCGGGCCAATACGAATTAAAGGACGCCGGAGAGGCCTGGGAGCCCTTCCGGGAGCGGATCGCCAAAGACCTCAGACTCAGCGACGCAAGCCGGGTCCGCATCCTCCAACTCCTGGACGACGACGCCATCCGTCCCGACACCAAAAAGTGGCGCCTCGAGAACCGTTTCGGCGAGGATACGTGGCGTTATTTCAAGAAGGAGCACTTCCCCTACCTGCGTGTCGTCGAGGTGCGTATCTTCTACCATGACGTCCCGGACAAGGACGAGCCCGAGGCCCCGGAAGCCATCGTCGACACAAAGCCGGACGACCTGCTGCCTCCTATCGACACCGGGAAGGAGCGGGAAAAAGAGAACGAATCCCTGGCGGATCTCATCGGGGGCACCGGGAGCATTCTCCCGGCCATTCTCCCCGAAAAGCCCTTCCGCCCCATCCTCGGGGTCAGCACCAACCTCCTCTACGACGTTACTTACGTCCCCAATTATGGCTTTACCTCCATCCCGAGTTTCAGCGTCGAGTATTATCCCGCGGCGGGACGCTTCACCTATGGGGCCGACGTGGAATGGCCCATGTGGCAGCATCCGGAGGACCATCGCTATCTCCAGATCCAGCATGTCGCCCTTTGGTACCGACGTTATTTCAAGCCTCTCCCCGGCCGCTTCTGCGGCCCGTACCTGTCCCAGGGCATCGATCTCGCCCGCTACGGCATCGGTTGGGACGCCAAGGGTTGGGAAGGCGAAGGAGCCGGCATTTCCGTCGGCGCAGGCTGGAAGTGGACCTTCGGTCGCTTGTTCATCGACGTGGGTGCGAATCTCGGTTTCTTCTATTCCAAATATGACCCTTACGTCTACGGTTTCGACGATGCCAAGTGGTATTACTATGACTACAACGGCGATCCGGACGAATTCTCCAAACGACGCATGGCACTTACCTGGTTCGGCCCCACGAGGGTCTACTTTTCCGTAGGCATAGACCTCTTCAACCGCAAGCACTGATGACCCGGAGGAAGCTCATATGGACCGTCGTGACCGCCATGCTCGTGGCGGCCTGCGCCATTGAGCCGCCGCTTCACCTGAGGCAGGCCCTGAAGGTGATCGTCAAGGTGCTCTGGAAGGCCGAGGTATATCCCGAGGGTATCAAGCCCACCGGCGTGTCGCTCTATTTTTTCCGCGGCGGCGATTTCTACAGCCAGCATACCACCGCCTCGGTGGACTCCTGTGCCGTTCATCTGGAGTATGGCAGATACCGCCTTTACATGATCTCCCAGAGTCCTGAGGAATACGCCTGGATGGAGTTCAGCGACCTGACGGATTTCGATGCCGCCCGCGTCAGCGTCGCGGAGACCAAGAGCAGCTGGTACAAGGCCAAGGCCGAAGAAGAAGAGGTTCTTATCGGCAACCCCGAAATGATGACGGCGGGCGTTTCGGAAGAATTCGAGGTGACGGAAGAGATGATCGAAGAGCTCCAGCGCAGGACCGCCGGGGCCGACGAGGCGACGACGGAAAGCCTGGTTCAGTACTATACCATCCGAGTGCCCGTAACGCCGAAAAGCATAGTGGCACAGTATTGGATATCCATCTATTCGGACAATGCCGACGTGCTCAAGGCGGTGCGGGCCAGCACGACCGGCATGGCCCGTACCTTCCTCCTTACCGCCGGGAAGACCGGTCCGGAGGCCGGGACGCAACTGATTACGCAATGGCGCCTGACGATCGACGATCCGGTTACCCGTGTCGGACATCTGGACGGGATGATCACGACCTTTGGCTTCCCCAACGGAGACGAACCCAGCCCGGACCGCGATCCGGCGCTGAATGTCGCCGCGTTGCTGGTCGACAACGAGACGGTTGAGAATTATGTGTTCCAGGTTGGCAACCTGATTACGGCGGAAGATCCGCCGGAGGGCTACCGGGCACTGTATCGCCTCGTGTTGGGTTCTGTCGAGAATCCTGCGATCCATCCGCCGGACGTACACCCGGCCGATGAGGCCAGCGGCCTGGATGCCCTCGTGGGTGACTGGGATCCCGGCGAAACCATAGAAGTTGGGATGTAATGTATTAGCAACTATATTTATTCATTTTTAAATTTCACTATTATGAAAAAGTTATTATTCTTCGCTGCTGCGGCAGTTACCGTCCTTGCCTCTTGCGCCAAGACGGAAGACACCCACAAGAGCACCGGCCAGGGAGACGCTGTCTCCTTCGGTGTTTACGCTGGCAGGTCGGCCGACACAAAGGCCACCTATGGTGACATCACCACTGCCAATCTCAAGACATCTGAGGATGGCTTTGGCGTTTTTGCCTTTTACACAAAGGAAGTTGACTGGGCCGATACCGACAAGCCTAATTTTATGTACAATCAGCAGGTAAGGCATATTTCTTCATATGCCTCCGCCCCTACTGATTACACTGCGTCAAAGTATCCTTCAGAGTGGTACTACACTCCTTTGAAGTACTGGCCTAATGGACAGAACTCTACTGCCTATGAAGCCGCAGCCACATCTGCCGACAAGCTCAGCTTCTTTGCCTATGCTCCGCATATCGCAACAGTTAACACTGTCCCTGCTGCAGGTCAGGGTATCACGGCAATCTCTGGCAACACCGATGCAGGAGTTCCTGTAATTACTTTCACTGTTCCTAGCAAAGCAGAGGAGCAGATTGACCTTCTCTGGGCAAATCCGGTCCTGAACGCCACAAAGCAGGCTCTTTCCGGACGCGTAGCATTAGCTTTCAAACACGCTCTTGCCAAGCTGAACATTCAGGTTCGCACAGTTGCAGATGACCTCCAAGGCACCACAGCCAACCTGGCTGATGAAACAAAGGTTATCCTTGAAAGCCTTACTCTTACCGCCAATGGCACAAAGAGCGGCAAGTTGAGCATCGGTAGCGGCAATAACGTTCCCAACTGGTCTGATTTATCCGGCAACACGGAAGTTGCGTACGGTACCGACTCTTTCTCTGCCACAACAACTGTCAATGGAAAGACCGGTTTCAACGTAACTGAAACAGCCACTGACCTCAACAGTACAAAGTCTCCTATGATCATCCCTGCAGCACTTGCGGCCGGAAATTTCAAAATTACCGCCAACTACTGGGTAATAACCGAAGATTCTGCTCTTAACGGTGGATACAGCACAATCCAAAACAACATCACCAAGACCAGCACCGCCGAGATGACTTTTGAAGCTGGAAAGAAGTACAATATCATTGTCAATCTTGGTATTAACAGTGTAGACTTCGTTGTTTCAGAGGTTACGGAATGGGATTCCCAGGCAGCTGTTGATTATCACCTCCCGCAGAACAATTAATCGACTTTATTTATTCATGCGGGCCTGACCGCCCGCATGGGTACCAGAAATGACTGCAAGACGTAACATATGGATCCTTGCCCTGGCAGCGGCGCTCACCGCCCTGCTGGTGGGAGCGTGCAGTAAAGCCATAGCCCCCGATAATGAGGAGGACGACGGCTGGACCAATGTGGGCGGCGATATACCAGTCCGCTTTAGTTCATCCCTTGTTGACACTCCGGCCACTAAAGGCACACTCCCCGCAAACTCCACTTTTGGTGTCTTTGCATACTATACCAAGACCAATAACTGGAACGGCAACTTTACACCAGATTTCATGTATAATGAAGACGTCTCCTTTGACGGAACTTCATACACCTACTCCCCCATCAAATATTGGCCAAACAACACCAATGAAAAGATAACTTTCTGGGCATACTATCCGTATTCGGCAAGCGCCGTGCTTTACCAAAAAGGAAAGACCACTGCATACAACAATACGACCAAGAACCTCCCGGATATCCGTTTTACCGTAACCGATGGCCAGACCGATTTTATGATTTCCAACGTGGCGTCCAACAAGACTAAGCCGTCCCTGAATACACCGGTAGAACTGACGTTCAACCACGCCCTCTCCAGAATTTCTTTCTACGTTAAAAAAGTGGAC
>CAMKRY010000016.1 GCA_946415345.1 uncultured Bacteroidales bacterium
CGGCGTAGTTCTTCAGGGAACGGGAAAGACCCATCTTGAAGCCCTGGAGGTGCGTACCGCCCTCGATCGTGTGGATATTGTTGACGTAGGAATAGATCTTCTCGGAGAAACCGGTGTTGTAGCTCAGGGCGATGTCGATCGGGATGACCTTGTCGTTGTTGACGCAGATCGGCTCGGGGATGAGCTGGGAGGCACCGCAGTCGAGGTATTCGATGAACTGCTTGAGGCCTTCCGTGGAGTGGAAGACGTCGCTGCGGAAGACCTTGCGGCCGGTGGCCTTGCTTTCACCGTTCTCGTCCTGAACGAACTCCTCGACCTGCTCGCGGAGATCCGTCAGGGTGATACGGATGCCCTTGTTGAGGAAGGCCAGCTCGCGGAGGCGGTTGGCGAGGGTGTCGTATTTGTAGACGATCGTCTGGGTGAAAATCGTGGCGTCCGGGTGGAAGGTGATCGTGGTACCCGTATCCTCGGCCTGGCCGACGACCTCAACCTGGGTGATGGGCTTGCCCTTGGAATACTTCTGGACAAAGACCTTCCCCTCGCGGTGGACTTCGGCGACGAGCAGGTCACTCAGGGCGTTGACGCAGCTGACGCCGACGCCGTGGAGACCGCCACTCACCTTGTAGCTGTTCTTGTCGAACTTACCACCGGCGTGGAGGACCGTCAGAACGACCTCGAGGGCGCTGCGGTGCTCCTTCTCGTGCATGCCGGTCGGGATACCGCGGCCGTTGTCCTTCACGCGGACAGAGTTGTCCTCCAGGACCGTCACCTCGACATCGGTGCAAAAGCCGGCCATCGCTTCGTCGATACAGTTGTCGACGACTTCATAGACCAGATGGTGCAGACCACGCTCGCCGACATCGCCGATATACATCGACGGACGCTTGCGGACAGCCTCAAGACCTTCCAATACCTGGATACTGTTGGCGGAATACTGCTCTTCCGCTTTTTTCATCTCTTCGTTTTCAATCATATTTGTATACTTATCTCTTTCTCTATCAAGCACTTACCCGAAACAGCCGGGGCCGGTGCACATAAACATACAAATATAGCACTTTTTTGCGGTTTCTGCAAGGGTTTTGCTACGCAAAAAAGTGCTATAAAAGACTGTTTTCCAGCGCTACAGCGTGAAGATCAGGCCGGCCGTTACGAAACCGCCGCTGGGGGCATGAAGGTAGGTCCTCTGGATGGTCTGTCCGAGGAAGTTGCCGACTGTCGCCCAGAAGCTCAGGCGACGATTAAAGACATAGCGGGCATCAATGCCGAGGTCGATCCAGCCGGGGACGCGGATGTCATCCGCACCGGCGCCCTTCCGCTGGGATTCGAAGCCAAAGCGGAAGCCGGTATAGAGCCGTCCGTGCCAGTCGTAACCGAACTGGAAGAGACCGGCAAAATGCGAAGGAGCCATGTAGGTCAGATGTTGAGCGACCGCATCGGCGCGGTCGTCGTAAGAGAGGTTCCGCCAGGTGAAGTCGCCGTCAATCGTGAAGCCGTCTTCGCGATAGTTGAACTTACCGCGGACAAAGGCCATTCCGCTGTCCGCATAGGCATAAAGGGCCGTGGGGGCCCCGCCAAGGACATGCTGGATTGCATCTGTCCGGCCATTATGGACGGAAGCATAGCCGGCGCTGAGGTCATAGGCAACCGAATGGCTGATACGGCCCCGGAAACCGGCGGTCAAGCGCAGACGGTCGTAAGAATTCTCCATCGGGGACTGGTCGTAGCTGACCCGCATCGGATCGATGAAATGATTGCCGCTCACCAGCGAAGTCCAGCGGTTCACCGTCACGTCGCCGCCTAGGGACACGTACGGAACCAGGAGATCGCTGTAGGCGATATACTCGACCGAGGCCACCGGAATCGGCAGGCGCCAGCGGCCGACATGCATCCCCTCCGCACCCTCATGGAAGGGCAGTTTGTCCGACCACTCGCGACGGATCATCATCGGAAGACGGGCACCGAGCGAGAAACGCCAGAATTCATTCTCAAAGTCATAGTGGGGCGTCAGGGTCAGCATGCCGACGAGGGAATGGATATTGCCGCCGTAAGCGGCCACGTCGAGGTTCAAATCCACCACGGCGCGGCTTCCGGGAGCGACTTGCGGGCCGAAGGAAAAGCCGGCACGAACGGCGTTCTCGGTGATGTGCCGGTTCGGCAGGACTCCGCGCATCCCGTCATTGGAGAATCGGTATTCCAAGCCCGCCTTCCAGAAAAACTTCGGATCCAGCTCCGTCGTACCGGCATCGGCACGCAGATAGCCGCTGTGCAGGTCCCGGGACAGGGCCTGATCCTTGGCGGAAATGCCGTCGTATCCGGCAGCAAAACGGGCGGACCAATTGTCGGAGCTATGCGTAGCGCTGACGCCGAGGGAATTGACCATGTCACGGCCCCAGTAGCTGTCGCCGACTTTCTTTATCTTGGTGATCCCGTTGGACTCGACCATTCCGAGATTCTTCCAGTTGCCGTAATAGGAATCATGGCGCGCCGTCACGGCAACGTTGAACTTCGACTCGGGCGTGAAGACCACGTCGAGGGTCGGGCGGAGGCTATAGCCGGCTCCGGCCTTGACATAGAGGATCTTCCGCTGCGGGACAGCCACCGGCTGGATGCCGATGTAATACGGCTCAAAACTGCGGGAACCCTGGTAGGGGCTTTCGAAGACGGTATAGTTATAGTCCAGGTCGAAGCGCAGGAGCGAATCCGGCACAGCCATGGGCAGCTCGGCCTTCTTGACCTCCGGCGGAGCGGCCTCATAGGTACTCGTGACGTCGATGACTTCATTCTGGGCCCAGGCGGATACTCCGGCGAGGAGGCCGGCGGCAAAGGCGATATAGCGGGATGTTTTCATAGCTCTGTCTATTTACTCATTTCATCCAGCTGGCGCAGACGGGCCTCCACGGTCGGGAGGATGTCGTCACCGGCGTTCGGGTTGTAAGAGGCGCGGATGCTCTCAAAGGTCACGCGGGCCTGCCGGAAATTGTCGAGGTCGGCGAAGGAATCCGCCAGGATGATATAGGCGCGGGCCATCCAGTACTCAGGCTCGTCACCCGTGGAGAAGTACTTGAACACCAGGTCCGGCACTTCGGAGAAGCGGCCTTTGTCGTAGGTGTCCTGAATCAGCAGGCAGGCGGCTTCGGCGCCCTCGGCGGACACCGTATTCTCCGCCAGCGAGCGGAAGAGCTGGAAGGCTTCGGCGCGTCGGCTGGTGGCCAGGAGGGACTTCGCCTCCATGTAAGTGACCACGCGGGCCACGTCGGGATCCTCCTGCGGCCAGGCCTTCAGCAGGCCGGCGGCCTTGACGGCGTCCTCGTAGCGACGGGCGTTGTAAGCGCTGCTGAGCATGCCGAGCGCATAGCCGCCGTTCTTTTCCTCGTCGCCGAGGTCGAAGAGGGTCCGGTAGCCGTCGTAGGCATCCTTATACTGCTCAAGCCGGAAGGACAGCTCGCTGTAGCGCTCCATCGCGGGAACGACGTAGGCCTGGTCATCGGCCTCATCCACGGCCTGCGAATAGAAGTCGCGGGCGAGGTCATAGCGGCCCGTCTGGCGATAGCACTCGGCCATATAGTAATGGGTCTGTCCGGTGTACTTACCCTCCGGATAGCGTTTGAGGAAGCTCTCCAGGGAAGCCAGGGCGCCCGTGTAGTTGCCGGTCTCGTAGACCTGTTCGGCGCCGCGGAAGTAGAGGGCCTCCTTCTCGGATGCGCTCATTTCCGGGGCCCGGCCGATGGAAGCCACATAGTCCAGATAGAGATCCGGCTGACCGAGATCGCGATAGACGGACTCAATGGCGAGGAGGGCGCTCTCCGCCTCAGCAGATCCGGGACGAGTCGCAACCACCTCCTTGAAGGCGGTCAGGGCCTTGCGGACGTCTTCCTGGCGGTTGTAGACCATGCCAAGCTGCAGCAGGGCGCGGGCCTGGACGGCCGGGTCGTTGCTCTCGGAGCGAAGCTTCTTGAACACGCGGACAGCCGTGTCGTACTCTTTCTTTTCAAAAGCCGTCGAGCCGAGCTCGAAAAGGGCCTCGTCATAGTACTCGGCGGAAGGATCCGCATCGAAGACCTTCTCCAGCAGGCTGATCTTCTTGTCGTTCTGTCCCGTCAGACCGCAGGCCATGGCGGCCTGGTAGTACGGATAGATATTGTTCGGGGACACGCCGGCGGCGATGATCTCGTCGTAGCGGGCGATGGCGCCCTTGTAATCCTTGGCGTAGAAAGCGCAGTCGGCGCGGCGGATCAGGGCGTCTTCCTTGCTCAGCGGCGAAGCGGACTTGAGGTAGGTGTCGAACCACTTGCCGGCATCGGCGTAACGGCCGTCGCGGAAATAGACATAGGCGAGGTCATAGGGGATCTGCGCTCCCTCCGTCTGTCCGTCAAGGGCGGAAAGTGCGTAGAGGGCGGTCAGTTCCTTGGCGGCCTTGTCGTACTGGCCATCCTGATAATAGGCCTGGGAAAGCCAGTAGCGGCCGAGCTGGTTGATGCTTTCGCGGCGGTCGGAGTAGAAATCCACGGCGCGGAGATTCGCCACGGCATTCCGCCATCCGCCGGCGGCGATCAGCTGACGGGCGCGGAGATAATTGGCTTTCACGTAGTTGACCTTCGTGCGGGCATCCAGTTCGTCGAGGTTGTCGTAGGCCTCAATGGCGCCCTGGTAGTCGTTGTTATAGAGGGCGGCGAGGGCGATGTACTGCCAGATCTGCTCGCTCTTTTCCTTGTCCGGGTAGCGCTCGAGATAGGACTCGAAGGGACGGGGATCGTGGTTGAGGTCGAAGGAGAGCTTGGCGTAGTTGAAGAAGGCGTCCTCGGCGATGACCGGGGAGAAAGCGGGCTCGGAGGCCTCCTGGAAGGCATCCAGGGCGGAGACCTTGTCCTTGAGTTTGATGTAGCTGTAGGCGAGCTGGTAGGAAGCGACCTGGCCGAGGGAATCCGTCCGCTCGGTCATCTTCTCGTAATTCTCGGCGGCCCCGCGCCAGTCACCCAGCGCATAGAGCAGCGAACCGGCGAAGAAATAGTCGCTGCGGTCCTTGGAAGGCAGGTCCTCCAGGGAACGGCGGTAGTAGGCTTCAGCGCCTTCCGTGTCACCGAGGATGAGATAAGACTCGGCGATCAGGCGGGAAAGAGCGATCTGGCGATCTTCCGGGGCCTTTTCGGCGAGAAGCGGACCGTGCTCCACCACATAGTCGTAATCCTTGTCCATGAAGGCGCATTCGACGAGATAGTAGTTGGATATCTCGGCGAAGCGGGGATCCTTGGCGGACTGGGCGAACCACTCGCGGGCCGTGCGGAAGTCCTTGGCGCTGTAGCTGATATAGCCGAGGCAGTAGCGGGACGGGGCGGTATAATCCGTCATAGGGCCCTGCGACAGTTCCATGAAATCGGGCGTCGCGGCGGCATAGTCGCCGGTCGAGAAGGCGGAGAAGCCGCGGCGGAAGCGGAAGCCGGCCACCTCCCGGGACGGGAGCTCGCTCTCGCTCACGGCGCGGAGAATCTGCCGGGCGCCTTCATAGTCGCCGTCGTCGAAGTGATTCTGCGCCTGCCGGTAGAAAATCAGCGGCATCACGGTCGCAAAAGGATACTTCTCATAGTATTTCTCAGCCAGATAGTCGGACTCCCCTTCCCGGAGCGCCACGCTACAGAGGACGGCATAGCCTTCGGCCAGGTAATCATCCTCGATCGAAGAGAAGGCGCGCTGAGCCTCGGCATACATGCCGCCGTCGTAGAGCTCGAGAGCGCGGCGGAAAGTCTGGGAATCCTGGGCTCCTGCCGGAACGGCGAAGAGGGCGGCTGCCGCGAGGGCAAGCCATGCCACAGTATGTGAAATCTTCATCATTTGACAAAATTTCACAAATGTAACAATAATCTTCGATTATTCCTATGATTTTCCGGCCAAAGAAGCGCCCTTTTCCGCGAATTCGCGGCACCAGGGGGCAAGGTCGCAGGCGACGCATTTCGGGGAGCGGGCCGTGCAGGTATAACGGCCGTGCAGAATCAGCCAGTGATGAGCCGTAGGACGGTGTTCAGCGGCGATATTCCGTTCCAAATCCCGCTCCACAGCCTCCACCGTCTTCCCGTCCGAGAGGCCCAGCCGGCGCGAAACGCGGAACACGTGCGTATCCACCGCAATGACGGGCTCGTCCCAGACGATGCTCGTGACGACATTGGCCGTCTTGCGGCCCACTCCGGGCAGCGTCATCAGCGCCTCCACCGACGAAGGCACTTCCCCGCCGAAATCGGCCACCAGCTTCTGTGCAGCAGCGATCAGGTGCTTACATTTGCTATTGGGATAAGAGACGGATTTGACATACGGAAAGACCTCGTCGAAGGAAGCCTCCGCCAGTTTTTCCGGCGTCGGATAGGCCTCGAAAAGGGCCGGCGTCACCATATTGACGCGCTTGTCGGTGCACTGCGCCGAGAGCATCGTCGCCACGAGAAGCTGGAACGGGCTCTCAAAATGAAGCTCCGACTCCACCTCCGGCCGGTTCTCCCGGAACCAGTTGATTATATGGTAGTAACGCTCTTTCCGATTCATTCCGCAAAGGCAGGGGTTTTCTCGATGCATTCCTCGTTCTCACAGACGAAGATGCGGCCGGGATATTGTTCATAGACGCGCGGGTTGTGCGTCACCATGATGATGGCCGTCCCGCGCTCCTGGTTGATGCGCTGAAGCAGTTGCAGGATGCCGTCGGCGGTCTCGGGATCGAGGTTGCCGGTCGGTTCGTCGGCGAGGATAACGTCCGGACGGTTCAGCAGCGCCCGGGCGATGGCGATGCGCTGCTGCTCGCCGCCGGACAGCTCGTGCGGCCAGCGGTGCGCCTTCGTCGTCATGCCGACGGCCTCCAGGACCTCCGCAATACGCTTGTCGCGGTCGTCGACCTTCTTGCAGCCGGTCGAACGGAGTACGAAATCGAGGTTCTCCTCCACCGTCCGGTCCGTCAGGAGCTGGAAGTCCTGGAACACCACGCCAAGACGGCGGCGGAGCTTCGGAATATCGCGCTGACGGATGCCGTCAAGACGGAAGCCGCAGACCTCGCCGCTCCCCCGCTTCAGCGGATTTTCCGCCGTCAGGGCCCGGATGATGGATGTCTTGCCGGAGCCTACCTTGCCGATCAGGTAGACCACTTCGCCGCGGGCGACGGCCATGTCCACGCCGTAGACGACGACCTGCTCGCCGCCCGTGATGTCCGCGCCCTTGAGGCGCACCAGGATGTCCTTTTCCATAATGCTTATTCCTTGATCAGATCCTTTTCCTTGAGGATGGTAACAGGGCCGTATTCGGCCAGTTTATCGAGGTCGAGAGACTTTTTGTCGCCGACGACCAGCCAGAGGAAAGGCCGGTCGGCCACTTCCTTCGAATAGGCCACGATATCGTCGATTCCCAGATGACGGAGCGCCTCATAGGCAGCGACTTCGGGATTGACGACCTGGTGACGGCGATCCATGGCGGCCACACGCTCAGGAAGCTGACGGAAGTTCGGATAGCCGTTGTTGATCTCGTTGATGACGGCCTGTTTCGCCGCAGCTCCGTTCACCGGAGAGACGGGCATGTGCCGGAAGAGCGAATCCATCAGAGCCATGGCCTCGCCGGCCTTGTCGGCCTGGGTTGACAGGTAGCCGATGAAGAAGCCCGGATCGTCCGGACGCTCCACGTCGGGCCCCTGGGAGCGACCATGGGCCGAATAGGCGAAGGCTCGATACTCCCGCACTTCCTCGAAGAGCACGGCGGACATGCCGCCGCCGAAATACTCGGACCAGAGTTCCATCCGGGCCCGGCGGTCCGGTGTCCCGCAGTCGGGATCGGTGACATAAGCAGCGATGTAGGTCTGTCGGGAGCCGGGCGCGTCGACGAGCCAGACACCGTTTTCATGGGTCTGGAAAGCCGGAATCTTCCTCTGGATATTGTTGGACCCGACGGGAATCCCGGCACGGATCAATGCGGCGATCTCTTCGGCATTGCCGCGGCCGGAATAGGTCACATCGCAACGGGCCGTCAAGACCTCGGAAGCCAGCAGATCAATGAGTTCCTTCCCCTTCTTCAGGACCTTTGCCTCCTTCTTGCCCAGACGGCGAAGAAGCGGAGCCTGGTCGCCGAGCATGGCCTTGGCCATCAGGGCGGAGAAGTAGGCGGAGGTTCCCTCCAGGAAAGCGAGGGTTGCGGTCTGGTTGTAATCAGAGACAGTCTCGGACAGCGTTTTCTTGTCGGCAGAGACATGGCCGAGGAAATGACGGAGCAGCCCGAGCGATTCCGGCAGGGCCTCGTCGAAACCGGAGAGGGTGATGCTGAAATCATTCGCCGATGCCTCGACGCTGAAGTTCGTGCCGATACGCTGCCAGGCGCGGGAGAGTTCCTGGACCGTCAGGGAATCGGTGCCGGATAGCGGAAGGACAGACGCCAGGAGTTCCAGACGATTGTCCTGCATTGTACCGATCCGGTAGTTGAAGGTCAGCTGGAAGAGGTCGTTGACGGGATTCCCGGCGGCGTAGAAGGTGGATACGCCGTTCAGCGGAATCCGGACCACGTCGGGGGTCTTCGGGTCGAGGAACTTCGGACTGCCGTAATCGCCGCCGAAACGGGCCTCCAGCTCTTTCGCATAGGCGGACTGCTCCCCGCGATGCGGCGGGATGACGGGCTTGTAGTCGGGTTTGGCAACCTTGTCCTTGGGGTTAGAACCGTATTTCTTGCGCAGGCGCAGATAGCGGTCCGGGTCGTAGTACTTTTTCATCGCCGCCATGACATCCTCGCGGGAGATGGCGTCAATCCCGTCCAGCTGGGCGAGGTAATCCTCCCAGCTGCGGCCCTGGGAAAGCACCTGGAGCAGAGCCATTCCCCTGTCTTCCAGCGTTTCGAGAGAGCGGAGAAGATCTTTGCGGAGATCCCGTTTGGCCTGCGCCAGGGACTCGTCGGAAAAGTCGCCTTCCTGGATGCGACGAACCTCGGCGAGAATCTTCTTCTCGCTTTTTTTCAACGAGCCGAAGGGGACCTTCGGGATGTCGAGGAGGATCGAAGCCCCGAGGTGGTTGAAAGAGAGGTTCATCGCCGCGGCGGCCAGCACCTGATGGGCCATCGTCAGCGAATCGAGGGAGCCCGTTCCGGCGCTGTTGGTCAGGAGGGCGGTCCCCAGCTGAAGGGCCAGCTCGTCAGGATCGCCGGGAAGAGGACCGTTGAAGACCAGGGCCTCTCCTTTGATGAGGGGGACAGGGAGCTTGATCCGGACCTCGGAAATGCCTTCCAGGAGTTTCTCGCGGCCTTCCAGACGCTGCGGCTTCTCGCCGGCGCGGATGCGGCCGAAGGATTCCTCCAGCAGCGATTCCACCGTCGCGACATCAATGTCGCCGCCGAGCAGGAGGCTCATGTTCCGGGCAACATAATACTTTTCATAGAAGTCGTGCATCGCGGCCTGGTCGGGGTTCTTGAGGTTTTCCGTGCTGCCGATGACGGGGAATGCATAGGGGAAGTCCTCTCCGGCGAAGGCGGCGATGGCCTTGTCGATCACCCCGTCGGTCATGCTGTCGGACCCCATGTTCTTTTCCTCATAGACGGTCTCGAGCTCGCCCTGGAAGAGGCGGTAGACCGGGTGGAGGAAACGGTGGCTGGCCAGCTCCAGCCAGGGACGCAGGTAGCGGGAGTCGAAGCTGTTATAGTAGACCGTAAAGTCGTAGGACGTGCCGGCGTTCAGACCGGTGCCGCCGTATTGGGTGATCAGGGTCGTGAATTCGTTCGGGATGGCGTATTCGGCGGCCGCCTGGGAAATGCGGCTGATCTCCTGCTGAATGTCCTTGCGGGCCGCTTCGTCGGTCGTTTCCTTGAGGCGGGAATACATCGTCTCGATGGAGTCAAGATAGACCTTTTCGGCCTCATAGTCGACGGTGCCGATGCGGTCGGTGCCCTTGAACATGATGTGCTCGAAATAATGGGCTATGCCGGTGTCCGGGCAATCCACGGCGCCGGCGCCGACAACGACGGCTCCATAGACGACGGGCGTCGTGTGGTCCTCGTTGAGATAGACCTCCATGCCGTTGGAGAGGGTCAGGTGCCGGACGGAGAGAATCCCCTCGCCGAGGCTTTGCGCGAGCAGCGACACTCCCATCAGGAATGCCGCTGCAAGAATCAGAAGTGTGCGCTTCATTATTCTGCCAGTCTTTTCTTGATGGCCTGGGTGGCCTCTTCGTAGCCCGGCTTTTCGAGCAGGGCGAACATGTTTTTCTTGTAGGCTTCTACGCCGGGCTGGTTGAACGGATTGACGCCGAGGGTGTAGGCGCTCACGCCGCAGGCCCATTCGAAGAAGTAGAGCAGGGAGCCCAGGTTATAGGCGTCCAGCTTCGGGATCGTGACCTCCATCTGCGGCACGCCGCCGTCGATGTGGGCGAGTTTGGTGCCGAGCTGGGCCATCTTGTTGCAGTCCTCCACACGCTTGCCGGCGAGGAAGTTCAGGCCGTCGAGATTCTCCGCGTCGGAGCCGATGACGACCTTGCGGTCCGCCTCCTCGACACCGATGACGGTCTCGAACATGACTCTCTCTCCCTCCTGGATGAACTGTCCCATGGAGTGGAGATCGGCGGTGTTGTTGACGCTGGCCGGGAAGATGCCCTTGCCGTCCTTGCCCTCGGATTCGCCGTAGAGCTGCTTCCACCATTCGGCGACGTAGGTCAGCTTGGGGTTGTAGTTCACGAGGATTTCGACTTTCTTGCCGAGCTCGCTGTAGAGGAGGTTGCGCATGGCGGCGTAGACGATGGCAGGGTTGTCCTCCTTCGTCGCGGCGAGGGACTTCTCCATCTCGAGGGCACCCTTGAGCAGGGCGCGGATGTCGAAGCCGGCGGCGACGATCGGGAGCAGGCCGACCGGAGTCAGGACGGAGAAACGGCCGCCCACGTCGTCCGGAACGACGAAAGTGCGGTAGCCTTCCTGCGTCGAGAGGGTCTTGAGGGCTCCCTTCTTCGCGTCGGTGATGGCGACGATGCGGGCGGCAGCCTCGGCCTTGCCGTAGCGCTGCTCGAGGTACTGCTTGATCAGGCGGAAGGCCACGGCGGGCTCGGTCGTGGTGCCGGACTTGGAGATGACGATGCAGGCGACGTTGCGCTCGGCGGCCAGATCCATCAGCTCGGCGAGATAGTCCTCGGAGAGGTTGTTGCCGGCGAAGACGACCTCGGCGGCCTTCTTATTTCTGAGCTGCTTGGCGAAATTGTGGCTCAGCGCCTCGATGACGCACTTCGCGCCGAGGTAGCTGCCGCCGATGCCGACGGCGATGACGAGGTCCACTCCCCTGCCGGCCCAGTCGTCACGGACCGCCTCGCAGGCGGCGACGAGGGCCTCGGGCGTTTCGGACGGGAGCACCCGCCAGCCGAGAAAATCATTGCCCGCACCGTTACCGGCCTTGAGCGTTTCCTGCGCCTTCAGCGCCTTGGCGACATATTCCTTATACTTGGCGCCGTCCACGAAGGAGCAGCAGCCGTTCACGTTGACTTTTACCATAATTCTATTCTGTTTTTTATTTGACAAACTGGCCCTTGAGGGTTTCGATCTTGCCGGGGGCGTCGGAGCCCGTCGCACCGAAGTAGAACTTGATCTTCGGTTCGGTGCCGGAAGGACGCACGGTCACGACGTCGCCGTCCTCGTTGAAGAACTGCAGGACGTTGGACTTCGGGAGACCGGTCTCTTCGGGTTTGTTGTAGTCGATGACTTTGGTAAGTTTCTTGCCGGCGATGGTTGCGGGCGGCGTGGCACGGTAGTCGGCCATGATCTGCTGGATTTCTTCCGCGCCGGATTTGCCCTTGCGGACGATGTAGACCATCTTTTCAACGGAGAGGCCGTACTCCTTATAGACCTTCTGGAGCAGCTGCCACAGGGTCATCCCCTGCTCGGCGGCCCAGGCGGCGCACTCGGCGACGGCGCAGCCGGCTACCTGGGCGCACTTGTCGCGCACGAAGGAGCCGAGGTTAAAGCCGTAGCTCTCCTCACCGCCGCAGATGAACTCGGACTTGCCTTCTTGTTGTTTCTGGACCTCGGCGATGTACTTGAAGCCGGTCAGGACGTTGTAGCACTTGACGCCGAAGCTCTTGCAGATCGCGGCAATGAGTTCCGTCGTGACGATGGTCTTGACGCAGTACTGGTTGCCGTTGAGCTTACCGAGCTCCTGCCAGCGCTTGAGGATATAATAGGTCAGGAAGCTCCAGGTCTGGTTGCCGGTCAGCTGGACCATCTTGCCTTCGTCGTCACGCACGGCGATGCCGAGGCGGTCGGCGTCCGGGTCCGTGGCGAGGACGAGGTCGGCGCCGGTCTCATCGGCCTTGGCGAGAGCCATCGCCATGGCGGCGGGCTCCTCCGGGTTCGGGGAGGCGACCGTCGGGAAATTGCCGTCCGGGACTTCCTGCTCGGGGACATGGATGATGTTCGTGAAGCCGATGCGCTTCAGGGCCTCGGGCATGAGACGAACGCCGCAGCCGTGAAGAGGCGTATAGACGATCTTGAGGTCGGCGTGCTTCTTGACGGCCTCGGGGGAAAGCATCAGGGAAAGCTGGTCGCGCAGGTAGCACTCGTCCACCTCGACGCCCATGACCTCGACGGGGGCTTTCTTCACGCCGGAAAGGGGCTGGAAGGCCACCTGGGCGGGATCTTCGATCTTGCCGACTTCGGCGACGATATCTTTATCAACCGGGGCGGTAATCTGGCCGCCGTCGCTCCAGAAGACCTTGTAGCCGTTGTATTCCTTCGGGTTGTGGGACGCCGTCACCATGATGCCGGCCGTCGCCTTCTTGAGGCGGATGGAGTAGCTGAGCTCCGGGGTCGGGCGCAGGTCCTCGAACAGGAAGACCTTGATGCCGTTGTTGCTGAGGACTTCCGCGGAAATCTCCGCAAAGAGGCGGGAATTGTTGCGGCTGTCATGGCTGATGCAGACGCTGGCGGCGCCGCTGACATGGGCCTTGATATAGTTCGCGAGGCCCTGGGTAGCCATACCGACCGTGTACTTGTTCATGCGGTTGGTGCCCACGCCCATCGTGCCGCGCAGGCCGCCGGTACCGAACTCGAGATTGCGATAAAAAGCGTCCTCCAGGGCGACCGGATCGGTCTCCATGAGTTTCTTGACTTCGGCCTTCGTTTCGGCGTCAAAATTGCCGTCCAGCCAGCTCTGGGCGATTTCCTTGTAGGTCTTCATAATATCAGTGTTTAGTGTTTTTCAGTCAATCATACAAATATAAAGATTTATCTGTATTTTTGCAACGGAAACCCGCCATGACCCTCGAAGAATTCATACTCCTCCACGAAAGCGACGACACGGCAGCCCTGCTGCTGGCCCGTCACCGTTTTCCGGAGATAGACATCGACCTCGCCGCGACGACGATCGAGTGCCGCCGCCGGCTCCGCAAGAAGGTCCCTTCCTGGTACGCCGTCTCCTCCCTTTGCTACCCTTCCCGCCTAGCCGCGGAACAGTGCTCCTCCGAAGAAACTGCGCGTATCAAAGCCCGCATCGCATCTTCCATCAAAGCCGGTCGAATTGCCGATCTGACGGGGGGAATGGGGGTGGACAGCTGGGCGTTCAGCCAGGTGTTCGGGGAGGTGCTGTACAATGAGATGCAGGAAGGATTGGCCCAGGCGACGCAGGAGAATTTCAAGGCATTGGGTGTGACGAACGTGCAGTTCCGCAGTCGGCAGCTGGTGCCGGGGAACGCATCGTCATTGCCAGCGAATGCGGGCAATCTGAGAGAGATTCTGGGCGATTTCCGGCCGGATGTAATTTTTATGGATCCGGCGCGGCGGGCGGAGGACGGGCGAAAGGTGTTCCGTCTCGCGGACTGTCAGCCGGATGTGCTGACACTGCTGCCGGAGCTCCTGGACGCCTGTCCGGACCTGCTGCTGAAACTCTCCCCCATGGCCGATATCACGCAGCTGTCGCGCGAACTGCCCGGCCTCAAGGCCGTCTTCGTCATCGGTGCCGATGGCGAATGCAAGGAGCTGCTGCTGCATGTGCGCAGGGGGCACCATGGGCCGTTTACGCTGACGGTCGTGGAGAAGGGCCATGTCCTGGCGTTTGATTCTGCTGACAAGCAGATTTCTCCACTCGCTACGCTCGGTCGAAATGACAATAAGTTGCTGTTCGAGCCGGGGAAGGCGCTGGCGAAGGCGGGCGTTTTCCGGCAGATCGGCGAGCGTTTCGGGCTGGCACCGCTCAGCGCATCGACGCATCTCTACACGGCAGACAGCATTCCGAAAGAACTCCAACCTTTCGGCAAAGTCTTTGAAACAGAGGAAATTCTACCGCTCAATAACGAGACGTTCCGGAACCTCCGCAAACGCATCCCGGCGGCGGAAATCACCGCCAGAAACCTGCCGCTGACCAGCGACGCCCTCCGCAAAAAGCTCGGCATCGCCTCCGGCGGCACACGCCACCTCTTCGGCGTTGAAGCCGACGGCAAGGGGCGTATTCTGATTGTGGCAGCGCCTGCTACAAAGCCGGAATAAACTGTCCGACGTCCTTGAGGATTGGCTCCCGGGACATCTGATCCGGATTGGTACCGGGCTCGCCCTGCGGAATCGGGACGCCGAGCTGTCCGAAGAGCCACACCCAGTATTCCGGGTATTTTCCGTCGGCATCCTTCCAGTTCATCGGATACTCACTGAAAAGATAGTCGCCGTCTTCGGTGCGGTAGCTGTCCCGCACGAGCTCCGTGCAGTATTTGAGTCCGTTGTCGGGGCGGAAATAGATGTCGTACTCCTCCCCGCAGAACGCCTTGGCCTTCTCGACAAAGGCATCGATTTCCTTCTGAGGAAGATCGACGCGTTTGACGAAGTACGTCGCCTGGCGATCCCCCTGCAGACGGAATTCCGACAGGGTCGTATGCAGCAGGTGGCGATGGACACCGTGGGCGAGGGTCGCGTCGATGACCCAGGGCTGACCGAGGGCGTCGACCTCCGCAATGGCGACGTGGATCAGGCGGAGCGAATCGGCCGCAGAGGACGTCGCATCGGCGATGGCGCCGGACATCGAGCCCGTTACATCGTAGTCGGCCGGAATGCCGATGAACAACAGGTCGCCGTTATGGATGGCCACGTCTCCCTGCTGATACTCGATCACGGTTTCCGCACCGACGACCGGCCCCGGAGCCTTGTCGCCGCCGGAGATCATCGTCACCAGCACATAGAGGAAATGCGCGATGATACCGGCGCAGAGACCGGCGACGGCATGAGCACCGATGGCCTTGGGAATCGCCCGGCGGAAACCGAGGGAATCAAGCATGGCGGTATGTGTGGAGAGGAAGCCGCTCCAGCACATGCCGATGGCCGTGAACACGGCGACGGCGTTGCCGTCCAGCAGGCCGGTTGTGTTGAAGGTCGGCAGCAGACCGAGGGCCGCACCGACGGCGCCAAGGGCGGTCATCGGGAAAGCGATGAGCTCCATAGCGCTGAAACCGAACAGCCATTCGAAAACCCAGTGAATCTTGTCGGCAAGCCAGGTCAGCACGGGAACTCCCTGGTAAGCGGAACCGTCATATACCTTCGCCACGCCTTCCGCCGTCGTACCGGCATCGAAGGTAATCATCATGACAGCCGTCGAAATGATCAGCACGCCGGGGATGATCTGCAGACCCAGGTCCACACCGTTCTTACCGCCGTCGAGCGCCGCGTTGAGGAAACGCATGAAGATGCCGTCCTTCCTGGGCTCCTCCGTCTCGGACAGCTTGTGGTCCCCTTCTTTCAACTCATCCGCAACGGGAGCATCCAGTTCCGGCCAGGCGCGGAGGCATTTGCGCTGCATCAGTCGGGTCGAGATGATCGAGCCGCAGATGGCACCGAACAGGCCGATCAGGGCGCCCTTGACATAGCCGAGGCCGATCATCGTAATGATGACGACGAAACCCATGCCGAAGGCTGTGCCGAAGTTGGTCAGCGAAAGGAGCTGGTATTTCTTGAAATAGCTGGAGAAGGTCTTGTCCTTCGACAGGGTGATAATGGCCGGATTGTCGGACAGGAAGGTCATCACGCCGCCGAGGGCCGCCACTCCGGGCAGGTTGTAGAGCGGCTTCATCAGCGGACGCAGCACACGCTCCAGGAGTTTGACGATGCCGAACTCCGACATCAGCTTGGACAGGGCCCCCGTCAGGACCGTAATGCCCATCAGGTAAAACACCGTGTTGAGCAGCAGGTCATGCGCCGTCTTCATGATGGTGTTGACCATGTTGCTGCCTCCCATATAGGTACCCAGCAGGCCGAAGACCAGGAAAAGCACCAGGAGGAAAAAGAGCGCCTCAACGGTAGTGCGATTCGGTTTTCTCATAATCTTATATGCGGTTAATCTGTGTTCATCAATAGCCGAAGATCTCCTCGAGCGGCACAACCTTCACGGGGCCGAGGGTCTTCAGGAAATTCATATCGAGGTCCTTCGGATCGCCGAGAATCGTATAAAGATAGGTGCGTCCCTTGATCCAGCGGGCATGGGTGGCGAGGAGATCGTCCATGGTCATGGTGCCGACCTTCTCGAAGACCTGCTTCTCGCGGGGCTCCGTCAGACCGAGTTCCTGAGCATTCAGGTAGGCATAGAGGACGGCCTGGCCAGTCACGCGCTGGGTACGGAGCTTGCCGAGGATGGCGGCCTTGGCGATTTCAAGGTTCTCGGGGGCCTGCGGCATGTCCTCGACGATGAGGTCGAAGGCCTCGACGGCCTGGCGCAGCTTGTCGTTCTGCGAGGCGATAGAGGCGTAGAAAGCATACGTGTCGCCCGGGTATTCGGGATCGGTCAGGCGGGCGCCGGCGCTGTAAGCCAGGGCGCGGGATTCACGCATCTCCTGGAATACGATGGCGTTCATGCCGCCGCCGTAATACTCATTGAAGAGCTCGACGGCCGGGTCCTGCGTCAGATCGAGGGTCTCTCCCCTGTCGGAATACTGGAAGTAATTGAACTGGCGGGCCTCATACGGGGCGACGATGACCGCCGCTTCCGGCGTCAGGCGTTTGACCGGATGGCTCTTTTCGACGGCCTCCAACTTGGCGGCATCGTATCTCTTATCCAGCATGGACAGCACCTCCTCCGCCGCTGCGGGGCCATAATAGAGGATCTTCGGGCGGGTCGCGAAAAGATCGTACAGGGCGGCCAGGAGATCGGGTGAATCCAGATTGGCCAGCCGGGCGTCCGTGAGCGTACCGGCCTTGACATAGTCGGGACCGTACATCGCATATTTGCGGAGAGCGGCATTACAGGCGCGCTGGTTCTTCTTGGCGTCGGCGCGGCTGCGGAACAGGTCGGACTTCAGTTCGTAGAGGATCTCCTCATCGGCCAAAGCGTTGTCCATCAGGTCCTCCACGATCGGCAAGGCCTTGGCGATGTTCTCGCTCAGGCCGCTGACCGTCAGGACGGTCGTATTCCCGCCCACCTGGAGGCCAAAGCGGCAGGCCAGGCCGTAGAGAGCCGTGGCGATGTCCTCGGCGGAGCGCTCCGCCGTACCGAGATAGCTGATGTAGTCTGCCGCAATGGAAAGCTCGGGGCAGTCGTCGCTGCCGCGGTCATAGCGGAAGCTGAGCGTGGCGATATCGTTCTTGTCGTTCTCCTTGTAGAGGAATTCCAGGCCGTTGTGGTCCAGGACGGAGAGGTCCTTGGAGAAGTCCACGAAGACCGGCTCGATCGGCGCGGGTTCGGAAGCGGCGATTTCCTGGAGGAAGGCGCTCTGCTTGTCGCGGTTCGTCACGATCGGGGTGATCTTGGGGGCGTCGATCTTCTTGATGGACGGATCCTCGCCGATATGCTTGTAGACGACGGCATACTGACCGGCACCGAGGTAGCGGTTCGCCCAGTCGACGACATCCTGCTTGGTGATAGCGGCGATACGGCCCGGACGGCCGACGGTCTCCTCCCAGCTGACGCCGTTGATGAAGGCGTCGACGAAGCGGTCGGCGCGGCTGCGGTTCGAAACGAGCCCCTGCATGTCGCGGAGCTTCCAGTTGGCCTTGGCGGCCTCGACAAGTTCCTCCGGGAAGTCACCGGCGCGGAGCTTGGCCACCTCTTCCAGGAAAAGATCCTTGGCGGCCTCGAGGGTCTGGCCCTGCTTCGGCATGGCCTCGATCATGAAAAGGCCGTAATCGGTGCGGTTGTAGGGGAAGACATAGCCGCCGAGCACCTTCTGGCTCTGCATGATATCGAGATCCACGAGGCCGGCCTGTCCGTTGTAAAGAACGGAGGCGACGATGTCGGAGACCTCGCTTTCACGGGTGTTGAGGCCCGGGGTACGCCAGCCGAAGATGACGAATTCGGCGTCATTGCCGTAAACGTCCTGCTGGAGCGGAGCGGTCAGCTCCGGCTGCGGGGCAACCTCATAGGCGGGCAGCTCGGGATTGGCCTTCCAGTCGCCGAAATACTTCTTGATGACGGCGATGGTCGCCTCCGGATCCAGATCGCCGGAGAGGCAGATGGCGACGTTGTTCGGGACATAATAAGTATCTTTCTGCTTTCGGATGGCCTTCAGGGACGGATTCTTGAGATGGTCCTGCGTGCCGATGACCGTCTGCGTACCGTACGGATGGGTCGGGAAGAGCAGGAGGGCCAGGGCGTCGAAGGCTTTCTCGCTGTCGTCCGTGAGACTCATGTTCTTCTCCTCATAGACAGCTTCCAGCTCGGTGTGGAAACCGCGGAACACGCAGTTCTCGAAGCGGTCCGCCTCGATCTTCGCCCAGTTCTCCAGCTGGTTGGAAGGAATCTCCTCCACATAGCAGGTCACGTCGTTGGACGTGTAGGCGTTCGAGCCCTCGGAGCCGATCAGGGCCATCAGTTTGTCGTATTCGTTGGGGATGGCGATTTTGGAGGCTTCATAGCTGATGGCGTCGATCTCCTTGTACAGGTCCAGCCGTTCCTGCGGATCGGTCAGGGTCCGGTAGACCTCGAAGAGGGAGTCTATCTGCGCCAGGAGGGGCTTTTCTGCTTCATAATCCTGGGTGCCGAACTGCTCGCTGCCCTTGAACATCATGTGCTCGAGATAGTGGGCGAGGCCGGTATTGTCGGCCGGGTCGTTCTTGCCGCCGGCGCGGACGGCAATATAGGTCTGGATCCGGGGCTCGTCCTTGTTGACGGTCATGTAGACCTTCAGGCCGTTCTCCAGGGTATAAATCCGGGCTTCCATAGGATCGCCCGCGACCGTTTCATATTCCACTTCGGACTTGCCGGATTTCCGGATCGTCCAGACCGTACCGAGGACCGCAATGATGGCCAGTACGATCCACATCGTTTTTTTCGTCATGACAGGATGTTACTGTTTAGGTTCATTTTCTTGCAAGAGGCAAATTTACCAATTAATTATTATCTTTGCAATCCCTAACCCCATGAGAAAAGACGCATGATCCTGATGGCATTCATACTGAACACCCTGATCATCCTGCCCATCGGCTGGCTGCTGATCCGGCACATCATGCGTATCAGCTATAAAAAGCATCTTTTCGACGAGCCCGACGGCGGCCGCAAGATCCACAACGACCCGGTCCCCCGCCTCGGCGGCCTGACACTTTTCCCCCTCATCACCATCGTGACGATCGTCTCCTGCCTGCTGCTGGTCCCCGAGTGGAAGGATCGCTGGATCGACCCCTGGGCGGAATGGAGCCAGCTTCTGGGCCTCGGCTGCTCCCTGCTCGTGCTCTACATCCTGGGCATCAACGAGGACCTGCGCGGCGGCGTCCGTTCCCTCTATAAATTCATCTTCTACACGGTCGGCGCCATCGTTTTCATCGCCTGCGGTCAGCGCTTCAGCTACTCCGGGGACATCTTCGGCATCGAGTATCTGCCGGACTGGGCCTGGATGCTCGTGACCTATGCCGCCTACATCCATTTCCTCAACGCCATCAATCTCATCGACGGTGTCAACGGCCTCTCCACGGACATCTGCATCTTCTCGCTGGCGGTGCTGGCCACGATGGAATACATGGAGCACCATATCCTCTTCACCCTCCTTGCCATCGCCGCGATCAGCGTCCTGCTGGCCTTCCGTTGGTGGAACACCCACGGCGACCGCAAGCTCCACCAGCGCATCTTCATGGGCGACACCGGCTGCTGGACCCTCGGGATCATCATCCTCTTCCTGATCATCCACCTCAACAATCTCTCCCCCAAGACCCCGGGGCAGCACTTCTCCCTGCTGGGTTTCACGACCGTCATCGTTCCCCTGCTGGACCTCCCCCGCGTCGGTCTGTGGCGCAAATTCCACGGCGTCGGCTTCTTCGTCCCGGACAAGAACCACATCCACCACAAGTTGATGGACCTGGGTTTCGAGCCCTGGATGATCCGCGGCACCCTCCTCGGCGTGACAGCCTTCTTCCTTCTCCTGAACTGGCTCCTCGCCGGGCACATGAACATCGGCTGGATCTTCGGCATCGACGTAGCGGTCTATCTCCTTTTTGTCGACATCCTCGACCAGTTCCGTAAGCGCCTGGCGCGGCGTCAGGGCCGCTGACGCGTCACTTCTGCCATTTTGTCACATTCCGTCCTCTGGAATAGTATTTGACTATTCAGGGGGCGGAATTTAAAAAACACATCATATATGGCAAAGAAAAAAATGAACGGCGGCCGGATCGGCGTCACCACCGAAAACATCTTTCCGGTCATCAAGCAGTTCCTTTACAGCGATCATGAAATCTTCCTGCGCGAGCTCGTGGCGAATGCCGTCGACGCGACGCAGAAACTGAAAGCCCTCGCCGCCAGCGGCGAATGCAAGCAGGAGCTCGGCGACCTCAAGGTCCGCATCATCCTGGACGAGAAGAAAAAGACCCTGCAGATTGTCGATGAGGGCATCGGCATGACGGAGGAGGAAGTCGACAAGTACATCAACCAGATTGCCTTCTCCAGCGCCGGCGAGTTCCTCGAGAAGTACAAGGACCAGATCCAGAGCATCATCGGCCACTTCGGCCTCGGCTTCTACAGCGCCTTCATGGTGTCGAAGAAGGTCACCATCGACACGCTCTCCTGGCAGGAGGGCGCCAAGGCCGTGAAGTGGAGCTGCGACGGTTCGCCTGAGTACGAAATGGGCGAAAGCGACAAGGCTGAGCGCGGCACGGTCATTACCCTCTACCTCGACGACGAATCCAAGGAATACGCCGAAAAGGGCAAGATCGAGCAGCTGCTGCAGAAATACTGCAAATTCATGCCCGTGCCGGTCATCTTCGGCAAGGAGCAGGAATGGAAAGACGGCAAATATGTCGACACCGACCGCGACAAGATCATCAACAGCGTCGAGCCGCTTTGGGCGAAGACCCCGTCCGAGATCAAGGATGAGGAGTACCTGAGCTTCTACAAAGCCCTCTACCCGATGAACGAGGATCCACTCTTCTGGATCCACCTCAACGTCGACTATCCGTTCAACCTCACCGGTATCCTGTACTTCCCGAAGATCAAGGAGCGGATGGCCATCGACCGCAACAAGATCTCCCTCTACTGCAACCAGATGTTCGTCACGGACCATGTCGACAACATCGTCCCCGACTTCCTGACCCTGCTGCATGGCGTCATCGACTCGCCGGACATCCCGCTGAACGTCTCCCGCAGCTATCTCCAGAGCGACGCCAACGTCAAGAAGATCAGCACCTACATCACCAAGAAGGTCGCCGACCGGCTCGAGGACATCTTCAAGACCCAGCGAGACGCCCTCAATGAAAAATGGGACAACCTCAAGCTCTTCATCGAGTACGGTATGCTCTCCGACGAGAAGTTCTGCGAACGCGCCCTCAAGTTCGTCCTCCTCAAGAACACCGACGGCAAGTACTTCAGCCTCGACGAGTACAAGACCGCCGTCGAGCCCATGCAGACCGACAAGGACAAGAAACTGGTCTGGCTCTATGCCACCGACATGGAGAAGCAGTATACCTTCATCGAGGCCGCGAAGAACAAGGGCTATGACGTCCTCCACCTCGACTGCGAGCTCGACGCCCACTTCGTCAACCTGCTGGAGCAGAAGCTCAAGGACACCCGTTTTGCCCGCGTCGACTCCGACGCCATCGACCGCCTCATCCCCAAGGAGGACCACAAGGCTCCCGAGATGAAGGAAGACGAGCGCTACGACCTCGAGAACCTCTTCAAGGCCGTCCTGCCGCAGGGCAACGATTATTACGTGACCGGCGACAAACTCGGCAGCGAAGCCGCCCCGATCCTCATCACCCAGAATGAGTTCATGCGCCGCTACCGCGACATGAGCGCCCTCGGCGGAGGTATGAACTTCTACGGCGAGATGCCCCCGAGCTACAACATCACCGTCAACCTCGACAACCCGCTCGTCGCGAAGATCCTGGCCGACGAGGCCGCGAAGGTGGCGCCTCAGGGCGAGCTGCCCGCCGAAGCCCCGGCCGACGCCTCCGAGGAGGACAAGAAGGCCGCCCGCGAAGCCCGCGAGGCCGTCCGGACCGCCCACAAGGCTGACATCGAGGCCTATGCCGGCGGCAACGACCTCCTCCACCAGATTGCCGACCTGGCCCTCCTGGCCAACGGCATGCTGAAGGGCAAGGACCTCGCCGCCTTCATCGAGCGAAGCCAGAAGGTCATCCGCGACAGCTACGCGAAATAGCCCGTTGAATGTAATTGCTTAATTAGCACCATTATACACAAATATCTCCCCTCTTTTCCAGAGGGGAGATATTTTCTTTTTTATCTACTCTTCAATGAGTTACATTCAACGCCTTGTATACTATATTACGCCTTCTTGTTGCGCTCTTGGTAGAAGCGGCGGCGACGGGCCTTGCGGCTGAGGTCGGCGATCTTGATAAAGAGGAAGGCAAAGGCGGTGAGGCCGATGACGATCCAGGTCGTCGGGCTGACGTTGTCGCCCTTGACGCGGCTCCACATCTCGATGAGATCCTTGGTCTTCGGACCCCAGAAGTGCTCAAGGGTCGAGCGCTCGATGTCAGCACGGTCGGGATAGAGAACGGGATCGAGGGCCACGGCAGTGAATTCCTCGCCGAAGAAGTAAGACACGTCAATATACTTGTATTCCTCTTCCTCCTCAGCATCCGTCTCTTCCTCGACATCCTCGGTCTCTTCCACATCCTCCTCTGCTTCTTCCTCCCCTTCTTCTCCCTCTTCCTCAGCCACTTCTTCCTCAAATTCTTCTTCTTCCTCCTCTTCGGCATCGAGGCGGAAGTATTCCATCACCTCGGGCGCGGCACTGGAGGAGACATAACCCGTCGCATCAACGTTGCGGATGACGACGTCGGGGCGGCTCATGAAGTTGATCCAGTAGCGGGCGGCCTTGATGTTCTTGGCGTATTTGGGAATCACCCAGCCGTCGAACCAGACCGTAAAACCCTCTTCCGGAAGGGACCAGCGGAGCTCAACCTTGGGGTTGGCCTCGGCGGCTTCATCGATAGCCCAGACGGCGTCGCCGCTCCAGGTCAGGTCGATCCAGCCGATCTCCTGGACCATCTGGTCCTTGCCGAAATCGGCCTCCCAGCCAGCCACGTACTTCTTCGCCTCGCGAAGGTAAGCGGCCACGGCGTCGAGGTCTTCATCGGAAGTGTAGTTCATGAGGCTGTCCATCGCGGCCCGGCGGGCGGCCGGATCCTCGATGGCGGCGAGTTCCTCTTCCTTGACCTTCAGGATGATCTGCGAATAGACATCGCGGGCGGAATCCTTGATGAAGATGCGGTCCTTGAACTTGGGATTGCGGATGGCGTCCCAGCTGGCCGCTTCCTCGTCGGAAACATAGGCGGCGTTGTAGAGGAGACCGGTCGTGCCCCACATGTAGCTGACGGCATAGTCGTTGGCGTTCTTGCCGCCGCCCTCGAACTGGTCGAACATGGAGCGGATATACGGGGAGAGATACTGCTTGACGTAGTTGAGGCTATCCGGGAAGGTCTCGTCGATCTCCAGCGGGATCAGCATGTCTTCCTGCAGCATCTGTTCGATGATGTAGTCGGACGGGCAGACGACGTCGAAGTCTTCCTTGCCCATCTTGATCTTCGAGAGCATGGTCTCGTTGATGTCGAAGGTCTGGTAGATGACATGGATGGGCTCCCCTGTCTGTTCCTCATACCAGGCTTCGAACTCCTCGATGACCGACTCGTCGATGTAGTCGGACCAGTTGTAGACCTTGAGCACCTGCTCGCGGGGGCGGCCGCAGCCCGAAAGAAGCAGCGCGGCACCGATAAGGGCGAATACAATCTTCTTCATAGGCTACAGGACTTTAGCGGCTCCGTCCTTCTTCTTCGCGAGCCGTCCCTGACGGACGTTGATGACGAAGAGGAGAACGAGGACAATCAGGAAAATCAGGGTCATCAGCGGACGCAGCTCGGGGGTCAGACCGCCCTTGCGCGCGTCGGCGTAGATATAGGTCGAGAGGGTCTCCAGGCCTTCCGTGCCACGGGTGAAGAAGGTCACCGCGAAGTCGTCGAGGGACATCGTGAAGGCGAGGATGAAACCGGAGATCATGCCCGGCTTGAGCACCGGCACGAGCACCTTGCGGAAGGCCTGGCCAGGCGTTGCGCCGAGGTCGAGGGCCGCCTCATAGATGTTCGGATTCATCTGCTGAAGCTTAGGCAGCACGCTCAGCACCACGTACGGGGTGCAGAAGGTGATGTGCGCCAGGATGACCGAGGTGTAGCCCTGCGCCACGCCGAGGAAGACGAAGAGCAGGAAGAGCGACACACCGGTGATGATGTCCGGATTGATCATCGGGATGTTGTTGAGGAAGGTCAGCGCCTCCCGCTTGCGGCCGCGCATGTTGTGGATGCCGACGGCGGCCAGCGTACCGAGGAGGGTCGCTACCGTAGCGGCAATCACCGCGATGACGACCGTGTTGCGGACGGCGTCAACCAGCGAGGAGGCACCCTCCATCCGGCCGCCCAGCAGGTTGCCGTAGAGGCGGGTGGAGAAGCCGGACCATTCGCCGAGGACGCGGCTTTCCGTGAAGGAGAAGATGGCGATGAACACCAGCGGAGCGTACATCACCACCAGCAGGATCCAGATATAGGATTTGGCCAAAAACTTTTTCATCTTTCCCTCCTCCTATATTAAACCTTCTTCCGCCGACGCGCCCTTGTCCTTGGACAGGAGCGTGGTGATGCCGATGATCACGAGCATGATCAGGGACAGGACGGCGCCGTAGTTCCACATACCGTTGTTGATGTTGTCCTGGATGATGGTACCGAAGAGCTTGAACTTGTTGTTCGTAAGGAATTCGGAGATGGCAAAGGTCGAGACCGTCGGCATGAACACCATCAGGATACCGCTCCACACGCCCGGCATCGACAGGGGCAGGGTCACCTTGCGGAACACCGTGGCCGGGCTGGCGCCGAGGTCCTGGGCCGCTTCTGCGTAACTCTTGTCCATCTTCGAGAGGACGTTGTAGATCGGGTAGATCATGAACGGGAGAAAATCGTAAACCATACCGAAGAGGAGGGTGCCCTTGCCCAGCGGCACGTCCAGCATCATGAAAAGCTGGGCCGTGGCGAGGGTGCGCATCAGGGCGTTGATCCACATCGGCATGATGAAGAGAATGATGGTCACCGCGCTGCGGTTGTACTTCTTGTTGGCCAGGATCCAGGCCGCCGGGTAACCGATCAGGACACAGAGGAGCGTCGTCTCGATGGCAATTTCCAGCGAGACGGCGAAGGTCTTCAGGGCATCGGGATCATGGAAGAACTTCCCGAAGCTCTCGAGCGAGAAGCGTCCGTCCGCGTCCTGGAAGGCGTACATCGCCACCAGCACCAGCGGCAGCGCGACGAAGAAGATCAGGAAGATCGCGTACGGGAGGCTCCAGTTGCTCCTTTTGGAAATCAGCCTACTCATTTTTCGGAGTGATCTTGGCGGTTTCGGGTTTGATGACGATGCCGACGAGGTCGCCCTTGTCCCAGATGTCATTGGTGTCCACCCAGACGGATTCGCCCTTCTCGGTGCGGACCTGGAGGTGGTAGTGGTTGCCCATGTAGAGGATGGTGTGGACCTCGCCGTCGATGATGCCGTCGTCGAGGTTGTCCATCAGGTCGATGCCCTCGAACGGGACCTCGACCTTCACCTCGGTACCGGGCTCCAGCTCGGTTGCGAGCGGGAAGTCCTCACCGAGAATGGTCACGGCCTCGGCGGATTTGACCACGCCCTCGAAGGTATTGCAGACGCGCTCCTTCTTCATGACCTGGATGTCGTCCGGGTCGATGTAGAGCATCAC
>CAMKRY010000017.1 GCA_946415345.1 uncultured Bacteroidales bacterium
GGCATGTTGGTGAAGAACACGAGCGGGAGACGGCCGGAGAAGAGGCCGGTACCGCCGCGGACCTTCAGGCTCTTGTCACCGAAGACGTCCCAGTTGAAACCGACGCGCGGGGAAACGGTCACCTTGCTGGTGGGCCACTTGCCGGTGTCGATGTGGGTCTCCTCGAAGTCATACTTCTTGGGATAGTAGTTCAGGTCCTGGATGGCCTTGTTGGTCATCAGGTCGCCGTTGTCGAAGAAGAGGCCGTCGAGACGGAGGCCGTAGGTGAGCTTGAAGTTCTCGTTGATGCTCCACTCGTCCTGGGCGTAGATGCCGGCTTTGTAGAACTGGACGCGGGCGGCCGGGGTCTTTTCACCGTCGTAACCGTAGGTGAGGCAGACGATTTCCGGATTGCCGGCGAAGAGCTGCTCGACCGTCATGGTCGGGTCGTCCCAGTTGTAGCGGTAGTAACCGGTACCGTTACGCATGTACTGGTTGTCGGCCATCTGATACTCGAAGGTCAGACCACCCATGATCTTGTGGTTGCCGGCGTAGTAGGTGATGTCGTCACGGACGTTCGCAACGGTGTTGTGAACGGCGTTGTTCCAGGTGAAAAGCTCGTAACCGAGGGCGATGTAGTTGTCATCGTCGCGGGTGATGTCGATGAACGGGAACTCGGAGGAGTTGGAGCCGCGGACGTCGTCAAGCTTGGAGAAGGTCGCGAGGAACTGGTTGGACAGGTTGTCGGACAGACGGCTGTTGAGGTCGAGGGACCAGGTGTTCACGATGTTCTGCATGGAGTACATCGAGTTGGCATAGGACATCGACTGCTTGGACATACGGGCGTTCGGCATACGGGCGCCACCGTCCATGGACGTCGCGTTCGGGGAGTTCCAGACGTTGTTGATGGTGTAGTTGTAACGGAGGGCCAGGTGGTGCTTCTGGTTGATGTTCCAGTCAACGCGGGCGAGGATCTTCTTGTTGTCCTCGTCGGCCGGGAAGGAAGTCCAGGAGCCGGTGTTGTATCCGTACTTGTTGGAAACGTAGTTGCTGACAGCCTCAAGGTCGGCCAGGGTGGTGCGGGAGATGAAGTCGTCCGGAACGGCGACACCGTCCTCGGAGCCTCTCCAACGGTTCACGACCGAAGGGATCTTGGACATTTCGGCATTGACGAAGAAGAACAGCTTGTTCTTGATGATCGGGCCGCCGAAGGTCATACCGTAAGTGGTCTTGCGGTCCTTCTCACGGGCACCGGAGATCTGCTGGCCGTCGACAGCGTCGCCGCGCATGTTCTCGTTCTGGTGGTAGACGTAAGCCGTACCCTTGAAGGTGTTGGTACCGGACTTCGTGATGGCGTTGACACCGCCGCCGATGAAGTTGGTCTGGCGGACGTCGAACGGGGAGATCACGACCTGCAGTTCCTCGATGGCGTCGATGGAGATAGGGCTGCCGCCGCCGGGGAGGTTGCTGGAAAGACCGAAGTTGTTGTTGAAGTTCGCACCGTCAACGGTGAAGTTGGCGAGACGACCGTCGCTGCCGGCGAAGCTCATGCCGTTGCCGCCGTAAGGAGAAAGGCGGGTCACGTCGGTGATGCTGCGGGAGACGGTAGGCAGGGAGATGATCTGGTTGCCGGTGATGTTGGTGGACGCACCGGTCTTCTCCTGATAGAACTTGGAGGCGGCCTGGCCGATCACGACAGCCTGCTCGAGGACCTGGGTGTCATCGCTCAGACGGGCGTTGATCGTGGAGGTCTCGGCGAGCTGGAGGGTGAGCTCCGTGAAGGTCGCATCCTGATAACCGAGGCTGGAGATGACGACGGTGTAGGGACCGCCGGCACGCATACCCTGGATGGAGTAACGGCCGTCGATGTTGGTCGTCGCGCCGTAGATAGTACCGGAAGGAGTGTGCGTCGCAACGACGTAGGCACCCACAACCGCTTCACCCTGATTGTCAACCACCTTACCGTTGAGGGCGGAGGTTGTCATCTGGGCAAAAGCAACACTGCCCACAAACATAGTAATGATTGTGAGCACTAAACTTTTGAAAGCGTGTTTCATAAATATTGATAAGGATTGAAATAATTTCCGGCGCAAAGATACAATATTCGATTGGAATAAAAAATATATGATTATAAAAAAATTTAATAAGAAAATCGCCTGACCGAAGCCAGGCGATTGCAGGGGTATTTACCGCTGGAATTTTCTCTGAATTTCCTTGACGGCAGAAAGTTCCTCCCAGCCGAAGAAGCGGACGGGGCGGGTGACCGGCCGGCCGTTCTCGATGATGGAAACCTCTTTTGTATAAGGCTTCTTGCCGAAGTGACCATAGGCGGCCGTCGGCCCATAGATCGGATTCTTCAGGCCGAAGCGTTCGACGATCTTGGCCGGACGCAGGTCGAAGAGTTCGCGGACCTTGCGGGCAATCTCGGCATCGCTGAAGCCCTTGCCCGTACCATAAGTATTAATATATACGCTCACGGGCTCGGCCACGCCGATGGCATAAGCCAGCTGGACGAGGCATTCGTCCGCGACGCCCGCCGCGACGAGGTTCTTGGCGATGTAGCGGGCCATGTAGGCGGCGCTGCGGTCTACCTTGGACGGGTCCTTGCCGGAGAAGGCGCCGCCGCCGTGGGCGCCCTTGCCGCCGTAGGTGTCGACGATGATCTTGCGGCCGGTCAGGCCGGTATCGCCGTGGGGGCCGCCGATGACGAACTTGCCCGTCGGGTTGACATGGAGGATGTAGTCGTGGATCAGCGCGGCGGTCTCGGCCGGCAGGAGGGCCTTCAGGCGCGGCAGGACGATGGTCTCGACGTCCTTGCGGATGCGCGCGAGCATGGCCTCATCGGTGTCGAACTCGTCGTGCTGGGTCGACAGGACGATGGTGTGGACCTTCAGCGGCTGGTTCGTCGCGGCGTCATATTCGATCGTGAACTGGCTCTTGGCGTCCGGACGCAGGTAGGGCATCAGGTGCAGCTCGTCGTGACGGATCGCGGCGAGCACCTCCAGCAGCTTGTGGCTCAGGTAGAGCGGCAGCGGCATGTAGTCCTCGGTGTCGCGGCAGGCGTAGCCGAACATCATGCCCTGGTCGCCCGCTCCCTGCTCCTCGGCGTTCGCACGCTCGACGCCGCGGTTGATGTCCGCGCTCTGCTCGTGGAGCGAGCTCAGGACGCCGCAGCTGTTGCCGTCGAACATATAGTCGGCCTTGTTGTAGCCGATGCGGTTGATGGTGTTGCGGACCGTCGTCTGGATGTCGACGTAGGCCTCGGACTTGACCTCGCCCATCACCACGACCATGCCCGTCGAGCAGAAGCTCTCGCAGGCGACTTTCGATTCGGGATCCTGGCGGAGGAATTCGTCGAGAATGGCGTCGCTGATCTGGTCGGCAACCTTGTCCGGATGGCCTTCGGAGACCGATTCCGAAGTAAAGAGGTAAGTGTCCTTCATGTCCTTCAGGGTATAAAAAAATAGCTCTGCATATAACTATGCGGAGCCAAAAACACAAAACACTGATATGAAACGTATTTTAGCATTTTTTAGTGTGGTTGCAAGCAATCCAAATCTCTCCACATATTTTTCGGGCGGCAAAGGTACAAAGTTTTTTCTTACTTCCAAAAAAAATTGAAACAAACGTGCAAAAAAATGAGGCCGCCTCTTTTGAGACGGCCCCACAGGGGGATATAATCAGGATAGGATTATTCGAGAGAGGTCTCAATCTGCTTCCAAGCGTAGCAGGCAGCACCGTAGATAATAACCGGGAGGTAGAAGATGATGTCACCGACAGAAGCGAGGGAGAAGATCGTATTGAGGAACAGAAGACCCGCCGTACCCACAAGGATCAGGAACGGGACCTTTGCGTTGATGTGCTTGGAATTGCTGAGGAGGAAGAAACCGGCAGCGGCGCTCAGCGTGCTGAGGATGTTGAGGATCGCTGCGAAGGTCGGAAGGAAGAAGAACACGGCAGCGGCCAGGGAGATGCAGGCGCTCGCCATGAACAACTGGGCACCCATCTTGTCTTCAGCATCGACATGGGCAGGGAATTTGAGTGCAGCGATAAAGTACACCACGAAGGCACCGATACCAAGAAGGCCACCCAAGATGGTGAAGACACCACCGCCAATGAAGCTATCAACACTACCCGACTTAACCATAGTCCAGCAACCAATCAGAACGATAAGGGCGGAGATGGCGTTGAGAAGCTGGCCGATAAAGGCAAGATGGGCCGCTTTTTTCAATTCAACCTGATTCATAATAATTGAGTTTTAGTTGGTTAATAAAAACAAAAGTTAATCTTTCAAAATCAAATAGCAATTATAACCCGCAGCGATAGCGAAAATAGCCGTCGGGAAATCAAAGGCCATCAGTACGACCGTCGCCTTGGTGGAACCCGCGACAATGAGGATCCAGAAGATCATGAGCATCAGGAATGCCAGACAGATAATCGAATAAAGAATGTTGATTTTCTGCTCGTTCAGGTAATCGAGGACTACGACGCCGGCGGAAGTGATGAAGGCCAGAATGAACATAATCATCGGAAACAGCTGCGTTGCGGAAACCAAACCGACGACGCCGGCCAGGGCAAAGACACAGGTCGCCACGCGGCACATGTCTTTGTAATTGGTCCTCAGGTCAAGCCCGCCTGCAACCAGCATCACCCCATAACCCAGGATGGAATAGTAGCCCAGCCAGCATGCCCACTCAATGTTGGCAGCCGATTCGGTCAGGGAGGCAACAAAAGCGGTCAGCATCAGATAAGCGACTGCAGCGGAGGCGCAAAGGGAAATCTTCTTTGCAGGAGTCAAGAGATCAAAATCAAACATGGCTGGTAATTTTTATACGTAAACACACAAATATAATCGCTTTCTACGTAAAAAGCAAACAACGGTTCCGAAAATTACGGTCGCACCCAGTGAATCCGGTCGCCTTTGGCTTCCATGCCCCGGAAGAAGGTCATCTGCCGCTTGGCGAACTGGTGGATGGCGGTAGAGAGCTGGAGGCGCATGGAATCGTAATCCAGCAGACCCAGCAGATACTGCGTCATAAACTTGTATTCAAGACCGTAATACATGAGGTCTTCCGGCCCCAGACCGCTGTCCAGCAGGCCTTTCACTTCCTCCACCAGCCCTTCCTGCAGGCGGGCGTCAAGCCGCGCGTCGATGCGGCGGTTGCGCTCCTCGCGGTCCACGAGGGTACCGATGAAGAAGGTATTCTTGGGGTAGAACTGCGTCGCACGGACCTGGGATCCGTCCGGCAGGCCGTTCTCGCGGGCATAAGCGACCTCAAGGCCGCGGATCAGGCGCCGGCGGGAGGCCAGGGTCGTCGCATCGGGCTCCCCGCAGCGGGTGCGGTATTCCTCCAGCAGCGTCAGCGGGTCCATCTCCTCGAGTTCGCGCCGCAGGTCCCAGTCCGCCGGGACGTTCTGGAGCGCAAAGGCATGGGTCACCGCCTGAATATAGAGGCCGGTGCCGCCGCAGAGGATGGGGAAGGCCCCCCGGGCGCGAATGTCGGCATAGACCCGTTCGAAATCCTGCTGGTAGCGGTAGAGGTCATAGCGCTCCCCCGCCTCGGCGATGTCGATCAGGTGGTAGGGAACGTCGCCATACTCGGCGAGGTCCTTGCCGGTGCCGATCGTCATGCCGCGGTAGACTTGCCGGGAATCGGCGGATATTATCTCGCTGTTTCCCAATGCTTTCGCCAGGGAAACGGCGTAGCGGGTCTTGCCCGAGGCGGTCGGGCCGAGGACGCAGATGAGGTCGGTTTCGCCGGAGAGGCAGCTTTCGCGGAGCGCCGTCAGGTCCAACACCTCCGGCTCCGGAAGAGGGGCTGGAGGAGGAACGGGGAGAGGCGGGCGGCGCTGACTCCTCATCTAGCTGTTGTGATGGTGGGTTCCGCGGGCCCAGCGGCCGTAGATTTCGCTGACGTTGCCGGCCGTGACAAAACTCTGGATCTCGTTGTCACGGATATAGGCCATCAGGTCGGAGAACTCGTCCTTGGTCAGCAGAACCTGGATTTCGAAGCCCTGCTCGCCGGAGAAACCGCCGACGACGGGATAGAGGCTGCAGCCGCGGTGGAGCTTTTCAATGATATATTTCCGGATCAGCTCATGATCCTTGGAAATGATGCAGACGCGCTTCTTGCGGTTGAAACTGGCCGTGAAGTAGTCGATGGTAAGGCCGTTGATCCATGTACCGATGAGGCCCAGGACGACCAGGTGGAACGGGTTGATGGCGAAAGCCGTGCAGCAGATGATGGCGCCGGCGACAGCCACGGACGCACCGATATCGAAATGGAGATACTTGTTGACGATCTTCGCCAGAATGTCCAGACCGCCGGTAGAGGCATTGATACTGAACATAATGGTCTGCGAAAGACTCAGCACCAGCACGAAGCAAATCATATCGAGGAAGGGCTCGCCCATCACGGAAGTCGCCCCCTCGGGGATGAGGTTCGAGGCGGGGCAGATGACATCCCACAGGTCAATCATCGGACCCAGGATCATGGCGGTATAGACTGTCTTGGCGCCGAATTCCTTGCCGATCAGCAGCCAGGCCAGCACCAGCAGGAAAGCATTGATGGCCATGACGATGATGGACATCTCCCAGCCGGTGATGCGGGTGATGACCAGCGAGAGACCGGAGATGGAACCCACGATCAGGTTCGACGGCATCATGAAATAGTAAACGGCGGAGGCGGCGATCATCATACCGACCGTCATGATAATGAGTTCTTTCCAGAATTTCCACTTGGCAAGCGGAGAAAGAAGGTTCGTCATAGTGTTCATTATAGGTTTTGGAATTCAAAGGTAGCGCATTTTTTTGAATTCCGGCGGAAAATTCGTACTTTTACAAGTTTTAACGCCGATAAGGATGCTCTTCGACACCATCACAGGAAACGACAGGACGGTCACCGCCATGCAGAACATGGTCGCGACGGGCCGCGTGCCGCACGCCATCCTCCTCTACGAGAATGACGGTGGCGGTGCCTTTCCCCTGGCCCTGGCTTTCCTGGAGGCGCTCTACGACGGCTCTCCCAAGGTCGCGAAGCTGATCCATCCGGACATCCATTTCGTCTTCCCGGTAACCGGCGGCAGCAAGGTTTCCACTTCCGAAAAGCCCACCTCGGACAGCTACATGCAGTGGTTCCGGGAATTGGCGCTGGAGCATCCCTGCTTCACGGAAAGCGAGCTCTATCAGGCCCTCGGCATCGAGGGAAAGTCCGGTCTCATCGCCGTCGGCGAAGCCCGACTTATCCTAGACAAACTGTCGCTGACGGGCGTGGAGGGCGGCTGGCGCACGGTGGTGATGTTCCTGCCGGAAAAAATGAACCAGGAAGCGGCGAACCGTCTGCTGAAAATCGTCGAGGAGCCGCCGCAGGAGACGCTGTTCCTCATGATTACCCATGCGCCCGAAAAGGTGTTGAAGACCATTTCCTCCCGCTGCCTGTCGATCCGTGTCCTACCGCCGAAAAGAGATTTCTCGACTGCGCTCGAAATGACAGGAGACGGCTTGTCACCTCGACCGAACGAAGAGAGTGGAGAGATCTCATCGTTATTCAACGACCTGATGGACGCGCTGCTGGAAAAGAACCTCCTGATGGCGCTGGAGGTCGGGGAATCGCTCTCCGCACTGTCCTCCCGCGAGAAGCAGAAGGCCTTCTGCCGCTACGCCGGGGAGTGCCTGCGGGACGTGTTCCTCCTGCAACAAGGGCTGGACCGGCTCGCCGGGGTACCTGACGAGGAAATGGATTACTACCGCCGGCTGGCGGGGACGCTGAAGCGGAATTTCCCGCGCACGGCCGCCACCCAGCTGGACCGTGCGGTCACTTTGATAGAAAGAAACGTCAACCAGAAGATCATTTTCACCGACCTGGTCGACCGATTATACAGGAATTTGTAGCGCTATGCACAATCTCGATAACGAAAACGTGAAATTCGACTGCTTCCGGGGCTGCTCCGTCGAAAGGGACGGCGGCTCGGGCGAGACGGTCTGCACCTACAAGCCCGGCTGCTGCAAGCTGGAGGTGTACGACTGGCTCAAGGGCGTCGGTCAGGAACAGTTCGACGACCTCTACGAGGTTCGTTTCAAGAATACGCGAAAGGGAATCTATGTCAATACCTCCGGCCAGAGCGTCAAGGTCGGCGACCTCGTCATCGTCGAATCGACGAGCGGGCACGACCTCGGCATCGTCACGCTGGAGGGCCAGATCGTAGCCCGCCAGATGGCCTGCAAGGGCGAAAAGCGCCCTAAAGAGGAACTGCGCCGCATCTACCGCAAGGCCAAGGCCATGGACATCGAGAAGTGGCAGGAGGCCATCGCCCGAGAGGAGGAGACCATGATCCGCGCCCGGCAGATCGCCAAGGAGCTCGGCCTCGAGATGAAAATCGGCGACGTGGAGTTTCAGGGCGACGGCACGAAGGCCATCTTCTACTACATCGCCGACGGCCGCGTAGACTTCCGCCAGCTGATCAAGGTCTTCGCCGAGGAGTTTCGCATCCGCATCGAGATGAAGCAGATCGGCGCCCGCCAGGAAGCCGGTCTCATCGGCGGCCTGGGCATCTGCGGCCGGGAACTCTGCTGCGCCAACTACATCACCGAGTTCAAGTCCATCACCACCTCCGCCGCGCGCGTCCAGGACCTCTCGCTGAACCCGCAGAAGCTCGCCGGCCAGTGCGGCAAGCTCAAATGCTGCCTCAACTATGAGGTCGCGACCTACATGGACGCCCAGTCCCGCATCCCGCGCGTGAGCGAGCCGCTCGAGTTCGAGGACGGCCCCGCCTGGCTCATGAAGACCGACATCCTCCAGGAAATGATGTATTTCTCCTACGAGAAAGGCTCTCTCGCTGAGCTCTATCCCCTGCCGGCCGAGGAAGTCGTCGAGATCATCAAGATGAACCGCAACGGCATCCGCCCCGAATCGCTCAAGGCCGGATTCGCCCCCGAGGCGCCGGAGTTCGTCACCGCCGTCGGCGACGACAGCATCTCCCGCTTCGACGAGGCCCGCAAGAAGAAAAAGCGCCGCAAAGGCGGCAAAAACCGCGGCAAGGGCGGCAATAAACCCTCCGGCGGCAATGCATAGATGCCCTGCATACGCTGGGCATGACGTTCCCGTCATTCCACGGCTTGTCCAGCGCCTGCGGCAGTATACCGTCATTCCACGGCTTGTCCGTGGAATCTGCGCGCTGGCAATTTTCGCGTCCTGCAGCAACCCGAAGTCGGTCGAGCAGTTCGTTCCGGCGGAGGAGGATGCGGCGGCCTACCACTTTACGCTGGACCTTTCCGATACCACCCTCGTCTGGGACCTCGGCTTCTACGGCCGCATCGACGGCACACGGGAGCAGCTCGAGGGACTCGACGTCCTGCCGCTGGATATCCGCTTCACGGCCCCCGACGGCAAGCAGTACGGCGAGCATGTCCAGGTGCCGCTCCATCGCGACACCCCGCTGTCCCTCAGCTTCGACGAGACCTACCGCCGCGGCATGAAACCGACCCTTCCGGGTGAATGGGAACTGACCCTCACCGCCCCGAACGCGCCGGAAGGCCTGACCGGGGTCGGCATCATCCTCAACCACGACTGACCCATGGGCCACGACAAACTCCGCAAATTCGCCGAAAACGAGACCTTCGCCTGTCTCCTCCAGCCCGCCGCCGACACGGTCCTCGACCGCAATGCCGGTCCCGGCCTCCATATCAAGGACCACCCGATCAAGGGCCACTGGAACGGGAACATGTTCCCCGCCGACCAGCCCATCGTGTTGGAACTCGGCTGCGGCAAGGGCGACTACACGATCGCCCTGGCCGAGCGTCATCCCGAAATGAACTTCATCGGTGTTGACATCAAGGGCGCCCGCCTGTGGAAAGGCGCAAAATATGCCACCGAGAAGGGCCTTCGCAATGTCGCCTTCCTCCGCACCCGCATCGAATTCATCACCGCTTTCTTCGGTCCGGACGAAATCTCCGAAATCTGGCTGACCTTCTCCGACCCCCAGCTGCGCGGCAGCGAAAACAAGCGCCTGAGCTCACCCCTCTTCCTGGAGCGCTACCGCCAGTTCCTCCGCCCGGGCGGCCTCGTCCACCTCAAGACCGACAGCCGTTTCCTCCACGAGTACACCCGCGCCGTCATCGCCGCGAACGGCCTGCATACGGAAATCTGTGACAACGATATCTATCATTCCGGACGCCTGTCCGGCGAAGTCACGGACATCCAGACCTTCTACGAGAACATGTTCCTGGAAATGGGCCTGCCGATCACCTATCTGCGCTTTACGCTGGACCACGACGGCCCGCTCGTCTCCCCCGCCGACTTCGATGCGGACTTCTGGCGCGAGGCCGAAGGCCCCCGCCGCTCCTTCAGCCATCAGCCATCTCCGAAGCAATAATTCTTTGGGTGCGTTCTTAGCAATTTATTTATTCACAGCTATTTACAGTAAGTAGTTGCTTAGAACGGCTAAACCTGTCTTAGGGCAGTATAGTCCGCCAGCGTCAATAGCCAGTCTACAGATGTCCGGTCGGGGCCGGGCATGACGGTCAAGGATTCCTTTGCCCTTTCAATAAACCCATTCAGCCGCGCGGAGGCGCGGGCGATGCCGTCGTGCGCGGCGACGAAAGCGACAATGTCCTCGCGGTATTCGGGGTGCTCGCCAATCTCCCGGACCTTGCGGCGAATTTCAGCCTCCTCCTCCGGTGCGGCGGCAAGGGCCTCCAGCAGCGGGAGGGTGATTTTCTGCTCCATCAGGTCCTGCCCGACGGGCTTACCGAGCTCGGCGCCGCCAGTATAGTCCAGGATGTCGTCGCGGATCTGGAAGGCCAGGCCCAGGTTCAGCGCGAAGGCACGGACCGAGGAGATTGCCTGCATACGCTGGCAATGACGGTCAACATCCTCTGTATCCGGCCCCAGAGCGGACAGGGCACCGGACACGGCAGCCGTCTCGAAGAGGCAGGCCGTCTTGCAGCGGATGATGCGCAGATACTCCTCTTCCCGGGTCTCCCCCGAGAGGGCCATCTGCAGCTGCAGGATCTCGCCCGAAGCCAGCGAAGAAAGCGTCCAGGAGAACATGCGGAGCACCTCGTCCCGTTCCTCCCCTGCTGCGTCGAGAATGCATTCCAACGCCTTCACGAGCCAGTAATCGCCCGTCAGCACGGAGGCCGTACCGCCCATCAGCGCCTGCAGCGTCGGCCGGCCACGACGCACTTCGCTGCCGTCGACGACATCGTCGTGCAGCAGGGTTGCATTGTGGAGGAGTTCCATCGCGGCGGCGAAATGGCGGGCATCTTCAGAAACTTGCCCGCGGACCGCTTTCGCGACCAGCAGGCAGAGCATCGGGCGGAGTTTCTTTCCGCTGCTGTCCAGCAAGGACGTATTCACCTGGTTGAGCAGGCGGACGTCACTGGAGAGATACTGCGTCATCAGCGCTTCGGTCCGGACCCAGTCCTCCCCGAGGAAGTGACGGAGCTCGGAAACCATACGCTAGAAGAAATAGACGGCGGAAATCTTGATACCGCTGAAGTTGTTCTTGTCGTAGGCGTTGTTGACGATGGTCTTGATGGCTTCGTTCGCCACATCAGCCGTAATTTCACCATTGTCGTCAGCCAGACCGCCCATGTTCATGAAGTACTGAACGGAGAGCTGGAGCATCATAAAATCGATGCCGATACCGAAGCCGCAGCCGTACTCGAGGCGCTTCATGGCGTTGTCGGCCCATTCGTGACGCTTTTCCTTGCTGGTCAGCAAATCCGAACCGATCTCGTTCGAGACATTGATACCGTAGCCGATGAACGGTTCGGCGAAAACATACGGACGGAAGAGGGCGAGGTCCGGGCCCCACTGGATCTGGACGGGCAGCTCCAGGTAACCGACCTTGGTTTCCAGCGTGCTGGCTTTGATGGTCTTTGTATCGTCTACATACTTGTCGAGCGTCGCGCCCTTCATCTGGTAGGTGAGGCCGGGCTGGATCATGAAGCCGCCGACGAGGGGAATCTCATAGACGACACCGACATGATAGAGACTGACCGACTTGGGGTCGAAGTTCTTTACGTCCGTGTTCGAGGAAGTAAAGCCGGCCGTGACGCCGAAGCTCTGGGCGGAAGCGGCGACCGCGCCAAGGAGCAGGGCCGCTGCGATAAGAAGCTTTTTCATCTTATAAAAGACTGTTGATTTTCTTGACGAGTTCTGCCTTCGGAAGGGCGCCGACGAGCTTGTCGACCGGCTGGCCGCCCTTGAAGAAAATAAGGGTAGGGATGCTGCGGATGCCGAAATTCATGGCGACTTCGTCGGCTTCGTCGACATTGCACTTGGCGACGGAGACCTTGTCGGCCATTTCCTCGGCGATCTCGTCCACAATCGGGGAGAGCATGCGGCAGGGACCGCACCAGACTGCCCAGAAATCGACGATGACGAGCTTGTCGTCAGCAAGCACCTCGGCGAGGTTGGTATTGGTAATTTCTTTGATCATAATCGGAAGTATTTCTTTTCAAAGGGCAAAGATAGCATTTTTTTCTATATCTCATACCAGCGGGCCGGCCCGGCGCCCATCTCGAAGCGGAGCTCGCCGCCGGCGACGATATCCTTGTATTCGATGTAGCCCTTGTCATACGGCTTGCCGTTGAGCTTCACGCTCTGGATGTAGGGATGCTTCGGGGAAAGACCGTCGGCGATAACGGTGAAAGTGCCGCCGGGAACCTTCACTTCCGCTTTTTCAAAGAGCGGAGCGCCGAACCAGTAGCGCGGAACGGCCTGCTCGACCTGATAGAAACCGAGCGTGGAGAGGATGTACCAGGCACTCATCTGGCCGACATCTTCATTGCCGGCGAGACCATCCGGGGCGTTGAAATACATTTCGCGGTAAACCTGACGGAGCCGGTCGGCGGCCTTGGCGGGCTCGCCCAGCATCGTATAGAGATAGATGGTATGGTGACCGGGCTCGTTCCCGTGGGCATACTGGCCGATCAGGCCCGTGATGTCCGGTGAGGCATTCTCACCCTCGATGACGGCCGGAGCCTCGAAAAGCGCGTCCAGTTTGGCCAGGAAAGCCTCGCGGGAGCCGAACAGTTCCACCAGGCCGTCCACGTCCTGCGGTACCAGCCAGATATACTGCCAGCCGGTTCCCTCGGTATAATCGGCCCCCTGGGTGCTGGCATGGCTCGGATTAAAGGGCTCCGTAAAGGAACCGTCCAGCTGGCGGCCGCGCATGAACTGCGTCTCGGGATCCCAGAAATGGCGGTAGGAGTGGCTGCGCTCGGTATATTCGGCGGCCAGGGAATCGCGGCCGAGGAAGGCGGCGCACTGGGCCAGCGCCCCGTCGGCTATGGCATATTCCATGTCATTGGCGACACTCTCGCCGAAGAACCAGCCTTCCGGCGTGTAGGGCACGCGGGCCGGGATGTAGCCGAACTTCATGCGGAGGTCCTGGCCGCGGTCGGGGGTCGTCGCAGTGGTGACCATAGCGTCGACGATCTCATCGTCCGTCAGTCCGCCGCGGAAACCCTTGACGACCGCATCGGCAAAGGCGCAGAGGCCCGGATTGCCGACCATGCAGTCGGTCTCATTGCCCCAGAGGTGCCAGACGGGGAGGTCGCCCTGCTCGAGGTAGATATGGTACATCGTCGCCACGATATCGTCCATCCGGTCGGCATGAATCAGCGTCATCAGCGGATGGGCGGCCCGGTAGGTGTCCCAGAGCGAGAAGGTCGTGAAATTGCGGAAATCGCCGCTGCGGACCACGCTGTCGCTGCCGCGGTAGCGCCCGTCGACGTCGCTGTAGTCCGACGGAGCGACCATCGTATGGTAGAGCGCCGTATAGAAAAGGGTCTTCGCCTCGTCGTCGCCCTCAACGCGGATCTTCGCCAGCTGGCGGTTCCAGGCCAGGCGGGCGTCGGTGCGGGTCGCTTCGAAATCCCAGCCCGGGAGTTCGGCGTTCATGTTCGCCGCGGCGCCGTCGGTGTCGACCGGGGAGATGGCGACCTTGACGAGCACCTGCTCGCCCTCGGCCGTCTCACCGAGTTCGAAACGGGCATAGGCGGGGTTTTCCAGGAGGGTGAAAGCCTCCGCCGGACGGGACACTTCCGCGCGGAAGAAGACCCGCTGGTCGCGGGCCCATCCCGACGAATAGCGATAGCCGCTGACGGCGACGACCTTTCCTTCGGCATTGGTCTCCGTTTCGAACTCCGATCCCTTCAGCCGGTCCCAGCAGCCGCCGTTCTCGAGGTCAAAGACGATGGCGGCATCGTCGGAGGCCGGGAAGGTGTAGCGGTGGAAACCCACGCGCGAGGTGGCGGTCAGCTCCGCCAGGATGCCGTAGCGGGTCAGCGGGATGCTGTAATAGCCCGGTTCAGCAATTTCCTTCGTCCGGTCGCCCGGAGACCAGGAACCCGAGGCGGGATCCTCCAAGGTACCTCGTTCGGCCTTGGTCGGTCCCGTCACCGGCATGAGCGTGATGTCGAAGAGGTCGCCGCAGCCCGTGCCGGAAAGGTGCGTGTGGCTGAATCCGATGACCGAATTCTCTGAATCATGATAGCCCGAGCACCAGTCCCAGGCCTGGGTGATGCTGGTCGGGCCCAGCTGGACCATGCCGAAGGGGACATTGGCCCCGACGAAGACATGGCCGTGGCCGCCGGTGCCGATCTTGGGGTTGACATAGGCGGCGAGGTCGGGAATCTCCTCGGCGGCGGGTTTCGGGGTGCAGGCGGCCAGCGCAACCAGGGCCAGCACAAAAAGCCGTTGAATGTATCTCATTGGTTTATTGTTTTTTATCCATTTATCTCCCCTTTACCAGAAGGGGTAGGCGTTTGTTTATCTTATTAATTATCAAATACTTCCATTCAACGGCCTATTTCCACTGAACGGTGCCGGCGGAGACGAGGGCGTCGTGGGAAACACGGAAGCCGCGGTTCTTCCCACCGAGGAGCGCCTTGGAGGGCTTGTTCTTTCGGGTAACGACGAGCTCCGGCTTCGCTCCCTGCAGGTAAGCGGGGTCGAGGGTGACGGTCACCTTGCCGAAGGTCGGGCGGGTCAGGGTGTAGGACGGGTCGCCGGGACAGTCGGGATAGAAGCCCATCATCGAGAACACGGCCCAGGCCGACAGGGTGCCGGCGTCGTCGTTGCCGGGCAGGCCGTCGGGGCAGTTCTTGTAGTACTCCGCAAGGATGCGGTCCACCTGTGTCCAGGTCCGCTTTTCATAGCCCTTGAAGCGGCTGAAAAGATAGGGGTATGCGATATCCGGCTCGTTCGTGGGATCGTAGAGCCTTTCGTCGAAGACCTTCTGGAGCTTCCCCACGAAAGCCTTCGTACCACCCATCAGTTTGGCGAGGCCCTCCACGTCGTGCGGGACATAGAAGGTATAGTTCCAGGCGCTTCCCTCATGAAAGCCGGGCGTGGCCGTGAAGTTGGCGCCCTGCTTCGGGTCGAAGGGCGAGAGGAAAGAGCCATCCTGGCAGATCGGCCGCAGCGTGCCGGATTCCATGCTGTAATAATGCTTGTACCCCAGGCTCCGGCTGCGGTACTTCGCCGCCAGCTCCGTTACAGATTGCCCGCATTCGCTGGCAATGACGTCCCCTTCCGTCTTCGCAATGGCATCGAAATAACGGGCCAGGGCGGCGTCGGCCATATAATATTCCAGGGCGTGGGACACGGAGAAATCACCGTTGTGGTCCTTTCCGAGCGGGATATAGCCGCGCTCCAGGTAAGGGTCCACATCCGGCCGCATCCGGTTGTCCGCGCCGGGCGTTTCAGCCGATTTCAGGAAGGCCTTGCGAGCGGAAAGCATGTCGAAGGGATGCAAGGCGTCCAGCTTGAACCAACTGTCGACGATCATCGGAATGGCGGGATCGCCGGCCATGGTCCAGGTCTCGCGGCCGAAGAGTTCCCATTTCGGCAGCCAGCCCCATTCGCGGTACATGGCGAGGACGCTGTTTACCATATCGACCTGCCGCTCCGGATAGACCAGGGAGAGCAACTGGTGGAGGTTCCGGCAGGTGTCCCAGAGGGAGAAAACCGAGTACCGGACGCCTTCATAACAGGTACCGATGCCTTTCTGACGCAGTTTCCGCTGCTGCTGACCCATAGGTCCTGTTGCGATGCGGAAGCTGTCCTCCGCCTCGGGGTTGCCGAATTCCATCAGCGGATACTGGCCGTTGACATCGCTGACGACGCTCGGGTGTATGAGGCAGTGGTAGAGCGCCGTATAGAACACGGTCCGCTGCTCCGGCGTGCCGCCTTCGACCTGGATTCTGCCAAGATCGGCGGCCCATTGCGCCCGGGCGGCCTCCCGGACCTTGTCGAATGCGAAGCCGCTCTGCTCCGCATCGAGGTTCTCGCGGGCGTTGTCGATGCTGACGAAGGAAACGCCCACCTGCAGCTGCACTTTCTCACCGGGCTTGAGGTTGTCGAAATGGAACCAGTAGCCGATGTCGTCCCCGGAGAGTTCGCGGGAGTAGGCTGTATAAATCTTATGCTTGCCGGCATCGGCGTCCCAGGCGGCTTCGGCGGTCATCGGGCGCTGCTTTTTCCAGTAGCCGGCGCTGTCGGGGATGCGGCTGATGCGGAGGACGAAATAGACCGGGAACACGGCCTGGCGGTTGTAGCAGAAGGTGCCCATGAGTTTCGTGCCCTCGATTTCGGCGGCATTGACGCGGCGGACCATGGCCCCGCTCTCGTTGGTCAGGCCCTCGCCGAGGTTGACGAGGATGTTGCCCTGGCCGCCGGGGAAGGTGTACTGCTCGATGGAGCTGCGGCAGGTGGCGGTCAGCTCCGCCCGGATGCCGCTCGTGAGATCGACGCAGTAGTAGCCCGGGGTCGCGATTTCGTTCTCATAGGTACTGCCATAGACATGGTAGTCGACCTGAAGGGCGCCGGTGGTCGGCATCGTCAGGATGGACCCGAGGTCGGGGCAGCCCACACCGGAAAGGTTGACATGGGAAAAGCCGGTCAGGTAGCGGTTCTCCTGCTCATAGGGCGTGCTCCACCAGTCGCCGTCCTTGTCCCGGGCGTTGAGCTGCGAGCCCATGACGTTGAAGGGCGTGACGCTCATCATGCCGTTCGGGACCAGCGCGCCGGGGTTGCAGGCGCCGTAATTCGTGGTGCCCATGAAAGGATTGACGCAGTCCACGGGGGCCTGCGCCGAAAGGGATAGGCCGGTCAGAAGGACGGCGGCCAGCAGGGCGATTCGTTTCATTTATTCCTGGATCAGGGTTCCTTCGAACACATAGGTGGCATTCTCGCCGCGGATGTCCCGGCCCTCGCCGCGCAGCTCGATCAGGTGGTAGAGGATGTCGCAGGCCTTCCGGGTGATATCCTGCAGGGGCTGCTGGATATAGGGGATGGCGGGATCGAAGAGGCCGTAGACATTGGAGTAGTCGAAGGAGACGATCCGGATGTCTTTCTGGATCTTGACCTTGCGTTGGAACAGGGCCTTGATGATGGACACGGCTGGCATGTTGGAGGCGATGACGAGGCCGTCGCAGCCGTCCGCCAGCAGATGGTCCACAATCAGCTTCGGCTCTTCGGGCTTCATGTCGAAGGAGATGCGGGAAATCCTCTCTTCCGGATGCTCGACGCCGTCCCCGGCCAGGCAGCGGCAGAAGGTGTTTTCGCGGTCGATGATGGAGGAGATGCGCATGCCGTAGGAGACCATGTGGATGCGCCGGGCTCCCTGTCCGACGAGGGTGGCATAGGCCGTCTCCATGGCCTTCTCGTTGTCCGTAAACACATTGGGGACATGGACGTAAGGGAAGTGGCGGTCGATGACCACCGTCGGGACGCCGGCGTTCTGGAGGTATTCCATGGTCGATTCGCTCCCCTCGGTGGGGACCATGATGAACCCTTCGACGTCCTTCTCGAGGAAGGTCCGCACGACACTTTCGAATTTCTGGGGATTCTCGTCCGTGCTGCCGATCAGGAGGGTGTATCCGTGCTCGAGGGCGATGTCCTCCAACTGGCGGGCGATGGAGCCGTAGAAGATGTTGGACATGTCGGAAAGCACCGCCCCGATGACGTGGGTGCGTCCCTGCCGGAGATTGCGGGCGGCGGAATTGGGCTGGTAGTTGAGGCGGCGGGCCACCTCCAGGACGCGGATGCGCGTGTCCTCGCTGACGCGGTATTTGCGCTTGCCGTCCGCGCCGATGCGGTTGTTCATCACGAAGGAAACCAACGAGACGGAAACACCCGCCTCCCTCGCGATGTCCTTGATGGTGATATGCTTGTTCATAGTGCTTTGGGTAGAGGAAAGTGGTTTTCCTCCCCAAATATAAGAAAAAAGCGGAATTTGCTAAATTAATTTAACAATTTTTCATCCAGCCTTTCCGACGAACAGGTCAAAATCGCCCCCGAACAGCAGATTCAGCGGCCCTGATCAGCGTCCAGGAAGAGTCCGAAGCCGCTGAGCTGCGGGTCGGCCAGGGCCGAAGTGATGCGGACGCGGACCCACTCCGTCGTGACCCCGGGGCCCGTCAGGATACGTTTGTAGCCGATGGTCGTCCCGTCCGCCCAGTCCTTCCACTGACCGTCCGCCAGATACTCGACCGTGAACGCTGCCACCCGCTGGCCCAGCGAAATGTCCTCCTGGAGCTGCAGGAGATTAAAGGTCCGGGGACCGTCGAGACGGTATTCCGTCATCCATCCGTCCGCGGAGACCTTCGCTCCTTCGGCCAGGTTCTGCGCGAAAACCCGCTCCCGCAGGCGGGCGAATTCCGTCAGGATGGCTACGTCTGTGCTATCCAGGACGCCTTCCGCCGACGGCGGGACGTTCAGCAGGAAGAGGCTGTTGCGGCCGACGGTCTTATAGTAAAGGTCCAGCAGTTCCCGGGCCGTCCGGCGGGGATCGTCGGAGCCATGGAACCAGCCGTTGGGGTCGCCGGTGCGCTGGATGGAGAAATCGCTCTCCGGCGGGCACCAGTCGGCGGCGCCCGGGTCGCCAGTGGCCAGATAGTTCCAGTAATCACCGGGCAGGGAGGACGGGGTCAGACCGCGGCCGGCGATGTCAATCGTGCTCCAGGAGGTCTCCCCCGCTATGCCGGCCTCATTGCCGACCCAGCGGCAGCCGGGGCCGCCGTTGGAGAAAATGACGCAGTCGGGATTGGCGTCGAGCACGACCCGGCTCACCGCTTCCCAGTCGAAATCACCGGCATGGTTCCCGTCGAACCAAATCTCCGAAACGGGGGCGTACCGGGCCATCAGATCGGCCAGGGCGGTCTTGTAACGGGCCTCATATTCCTCCGCTCCAACGCCTTCCGCCTCGACCATACGGTCCCAGGGCGAAAGGTAAATGCCCATGCTGAGGCCGTAGCGGTCACAGGCGCGGCGAAGCTCCGCGAGGACGTCGGTATGGTTCCGGCAGGCGGGATTCGCTATGTCGGTCGTGCTGACGGGATTGTCCCAGAGGCAGAAGCCGTCGTGGTGTTTGGCGGTGACGATGATGCCGCGGAAGCCGCAGTCGCGCGCCACCCGCACCCACTGGTCGGCGTCGATGGCGGCCGGGGTATAATGGTCCAGCAGCACCGCCTCGCTCCACGGCTCGCCGCCGCAGGAGGGGTTTTCACCGTCATAGCCGGAGAAGGTCGCCGGACCGAAATGGAAGAACATCAGCATCTCCTGCCGCTGCCAGGCCAGCTGGCCAGCGGAGGGCACGGCGCCAAACGGGGCGGGGGCCATCGGCTTGGGGGCACCGCAGGACAGCACCGCCAGCGCGGCGAGAAGAAGAGCCTTCTTCATGCTTATTTGTTCGGAACCAGCAGGACCCCCCAGCTGTAGTCGCGGTTGTCCCAGAGATTGCGCTCCGGCTCGGGCCAGGAGCCCCAGCTGTCGTAGCCGCCGACGCCCGCCATGAAGCCGTCGATGGAGATTTCAACGGTTTCCCGGACGGGAATGTCGTCCAGATGGGTCTGGCGGCGCAGGCGGTTCTTCGCCTTGGCGGGATCTTTCTCCGCCGCAGGGTCGAAGTTGGTCCACTGGTAGTCCCGCCAGGTCGCCTCCTCGGAGTCGAGGTCCTCCAGATACTGCTTCAGGACATTGCCCTCGAAAGGACTGTCCAGTGCCTGCACCGTGAAGGTATCACCTTCCAGCCAGCGCAGACCGGTGTGGTGACCTGTTTCCTGCGGGCGGACATAGGGGTAGAATTCCTGCTCGGGGGTGGAGGCATAGACGCCCACGAAGGCACCTCCGAAGCGGTCGCAATAGTTCTCCACCGGACCGCGGCCATAGTAGCGGAAACGGCTCCACTGCCCCTGCGGCACCCGGGTGCGGATGCCGATGCGGGGAACGTCATTGGCCTGCTCGGGCTTCTGTTCGCTCCATTTGACCGGGCGGTCCGGGCGGTCGCCGCCGAGGAACCGGCTGCGAAGACGCAGCGCCCCGCCGGCGAGCAATTCGATGGTTCCGATCAGTTTCGCGCCGTTCGGGAGTTTATAGCGGACGGTGATGCGGCCACGGTCGGAGACCACCAGGGAATCCACCTCCGGAGCCAGCGAGGCCTGCTTCCAGGCCTGGTCGCGACCCGGCAGTCCGTTGCCGTAATCGTTGTCGGTCGGGCCGCGCCAGTAGTTCGGGCGGATACCGAAGGCCGGATCCACGAGGTCGTCCCCGTCGATGCGCCAGTAGGTGATGCGCCCGAGGCCGCGGTCGAATTCGAGCTCCGCCATCCCGGCGGTCAGGACGATGCGTTCCTCGTTCTCATAGACGTTCACCGGCACCTTGGCGGGAGCCTTCGGGGCCAGTTCGGGGGCATGGAGGAGAAGCTGGTCGGCGGCGATTTCCTGGCCCTGTTTCACGAGCAGACCATTGTGGAGGGCCGTCAGGGAGAAGTTGATGAAGTATTCCTTCTTCGCCTCGAACTTCGGCATGGGGAGGGTGAAGTCGAAATAGCCCTGCGGCCCCACGGTGACGAGTTCGTTGAACGCGAAGACGCCCTCTTTGACCTTTTCGCCGTCGGCAAGGATGGTGTAGCTGAGCTTATAATCGTTGAGGTCGCGGAAATAGAAGCGGTTCACCAGGCGGAAGGCGCCCTTTTCGGGGATGCGGGCCTCCACGGCGGCGTCCTGGTAGACGTGACGGACCTCCCAGTAGCCCGGGTGCGGGTTGCGGTCAGGGTTCACGATGCCGTTGCAGAGGAAGTTGGCGTCGGAGGGGGCGTCCTTGCCGTAGTCGCCGCCGTAGGTCCAGTACTTATGGCCGAGGCTGTCGGTCTCGGCGAGGCCCTGGTCCACCCAGTCCCAGATGAAGGCGCCCTGGAGGTGCGGCCAGGCATAGATGGCGTCCCACTGGAGATCCAGCGAGCCGGTGCTGTTGCCCATCGCATGGGCATATTCGGACGGGCAGACGGGGCGGTCGTTTTCCTTCTCGCCCATCGCCCGGAACCAGTCGGCACCGGGGTACTGCGGAACGAGCATGTCGGTGTTCCATTCCCGCTCGGCGCGTTCGTAGCAGACGGGACGGTTCTGACCGTCTTTTTCCAGTTCCTTCAGGAGGTTGTAGCAGCGGTAGAAGTTCTCTCCGTTGCCGGCCTCGTTGCCGAGGGAGAGGAGGGTCACGCAGGGATAATTGGCCGTGCGGTAGTACATATTGAGGACGCGGTCCTCGTGCTTGGCATACCAGTCGGTGTTGTTGCCGAGGGTGCGGTCGAGCTTGTAGCCCATGCCGTGGGACTCGATGTTGGTCTCGTCATAGACGTAGAAGCCGAGGGAGTCGCAGAGCTCGTAGAACTCGCGCGGCTGGGGATAGTGGCAGGTGCGGATGGCGTTGATGTTGGCCCCGCGCATGAGGGTGAGGTCCTGGAGGATCTGCTGCCGGTCGGTATAGTGGCCGGTGAACTCGTTGTGTTCGTGGAGATTGACGCCTTTGAACTTGACGGGCTGGCCGTTCACGAACAGGCAATGGACCGTGCGCTCCCCGTCATTGATCGGGTATTCCTTGATTTCCAGGCGGCGGAAACCGACATGGAAGCGGGTGTATTCGTCGCCGACGCGAAGAACGAGCTGGTAGAGTTCCGGGGTCTCCGCGGACCATTTCCGGACGTTCGGGACCAGCCCTTCGAAGACAGCCGTGTCGCGGACGGCGCCCTGGCCCTCAAGAACGAGCGTGTCCTTGCGGTCCAGCAGCTGCCAGCCGAAGTCGGGGATGTCGCCTTCCACGCGGAGGCGGAAAAGACCGTCGGTGAGGGTCTCGTCGAGGGTGGAGACGACGCGGAAGTCCCTGAGGGTGGCGTCCTTGGCCTCGCTGGAGAGATAGACGTCGCGCTCGATGCCGCTGATGCGCCAGAAGTCCTGGCACTCGAGATAGGAGCCCGTGCTGTAGCGGTAGATCTTCAGGAGTAGCTCATTGTCGCCTTCCTTGACATACCGGCTGATGTCATAGCGGGCCAGGGACTTGGAATCCTCGCTGTAGCCCACTTCCTTGCCGTTGACATAGACATAGACGCCCGATTTCGCCGCGGCGAGATTGAGGTAGACACGCCTTCCGGCCCATTCCGCCGGGACGGTAAAGGTCCGATGATAGACGCCGCCGGGAACGATGTCCGGCAGGGTCGGCGGCTGCGGATCCTTCGGGCAGAAGTCATAGGGCTGGTTGACGTAAATGGCTACGCCATAGCCCTGGACTTCCCAGTTTCCCGGGACCAGGATGCGGTTCCAGACGGCGGTCGCCAGGCTGTCCTCCACGAAAGCCTCCATGTCGTGGTGGTCGTCAAAGTAACGGAAGTCCCAGATGCCGTTGAGGTCCACGTAATTGGGACTCTGGCGGAAACCCTTCTGCAGGGCCGCTTCCCGGGTCGGGAAGAAGACGGTCTCGGTCCGGCGGGTCTCGGCGTTGATGCTGGTGACGTTGATGTCCTGCCAATAGGGAAGCTTTTCCGGCTGCGGGTCTTCCTTGCAGGAAACGAGAAGGACGGCGGCAAAGGCCGTGAGAAGGAGGGCTCTATGGGTCATGGCTTCGCGAATCAATTATGTGCAGTCTACAAAAGTACCAAAAATATAGGTATTTCCCAAAACCGCCCCGCTCCCCGCTCTCCCCGCGCGCAGCCTGGCGCTTTCCTTTCTCCTCCTTCCCCCTTTCCTTCCCCGGCACCTTCCCGCCGGCACTTTACCAGGGTCAACAATCCTGGAAAACAAACTATTTGTATATCAAGTATTTATCCATCCCCTCATTGTTAACCCCCTCTCTTTTTGCCAGGGGGTCAGCATTTACATATTTGTAAACTATTGATAATCAAAACGATTCGTGTATTGTGTTGCTAACCCCTCAGACTCTCAAAGCAAGGTGTTCAGTATCTCCTGAGACAAACCGGTTACACGGCCGATCTGCTTTTTTCCTGCTCCATACCTTCTTGCGGCCATACGGGCCAGAAGCAATATGGACTTCCGATCCAAACGCGTAATATCACTGACATGGAACTCTTCTTTACAGACCAAACGCAGTCTTTCCATTAATTCTGCATCCGAGAATCGAACCTTTTCCTCCAAACCAAAAGAGAGACGGACAGCAGATTCCAGATCATATAGCCTCATAGCATCGAAGAAAACGAGGCTGTCACCCAACTGCTTCTCGACCTTAGGATACTCCACAAAGCATCGATTCAAAACGACACCGTCCAGTACTTCATAATGGGCAGGACACTCTTTTCGAGTTCCAAACAACTTATATACTTGTGTTACGTTCATATCACATACCTGGATACCCGATACAGCATCCCTGAATGGATTGAAATACGTGTCTATAGAACTCCAGCGATAACTGAAAGGAGAACTCACACGCGCCCGATAAGGATTCCTGAGTATATACAAAACAACATTTCTGAACTGTTTTGGCTCCGTTATCGCCTGGATATCTACATCTCCCGTAGTAAGCAGGCCACGTAAACCACGCTTTCTTCTTAGCCACACCGCCAACCGTACCATTACTTTGTCGTAGTATGAAACACAGTCGTCATACGTTCCATATAACAAAAGATGCAGGTGATTAACCATAAGACAGTAGCAGAGTAGCGAGACTTCACTTCCAGGAAGACAGATGGCAAGCGTGTTTACTCCATATTTGAAATCATCGTCCTCTTTAAACAGATAATTTGTTTCCAGATGGCTGCTTGTAAAGAAGAATACCCCGGGCTTTCCGCCGAAAGGGTCTGTAAAGTCTTTTCGCTGCATGGCTTTTTTGCGCCGAAGATAGGCTGCCCGCCCCACTTGGGCAAATTACCAATAAACTAAGTGCTTAAGAAAGAGAAAAAACGACAGGCACTGGGACGAAAAACCGTATATAGGGACCAATGGCCTGAAAAAGCAGGAAAGAAAAAGCAGCGGTGGCATTTTTTCTTAAGTGTCAATCCGGTGGTTTTGCGAAATTTGCTAACTTTGTAGGCTATGATTGAAAAGATACTTCTTGCTCCCTATTATATCACGCTCAGTGCGCGGCACTGGATGTATGACCACGGCTGGAAAAAGTCCGCCGAGGCCGGGGTACCGACCATCTGTGTCGGTAACGTGACGGTCGGTGGGACGGGGAAAACTCCGCACGCGGAGATGATTCTCCGGACACTCCTGGCGAGCGACCGCTGGGCCTACAGCAACATCGCCGTCCTGTCCCGCGGATACAAGCGCAGGAGCAAGGGCTTCCAGAAGGTGGACCGGAGCGGTTCGGCCGCCCTTTTCGGTGACGAGCCCCTCCAGATTGCCAAGAAATTCCCGGTCATCACGGTTGCCGACGATGCAGACCGCATCGAAGGCTGCCGCTTCCTGACCCACCCGGAAGAGCTGCAGACCAGCAAAAAAGCCCGCCGCTGCATGGACAAGGACATCCCCGGGGCCGACATCATTCTGCTCGACGACGCCTTCCAGTACCGGAAGCTCCGCGCCACTGTCAATGTCGTCCTGGTGGACTACAACCGCCCTGTGCATAAGGACGCCCTGCTGCCCCTCGGCCGCCTGCGCGACCTGCCTTGCCGTCTGAAAGCCGCCGACATCCTCATCGTGACGAAATGCCCTGCCTACCTGGATGCATGGGAGCGCTCCCGATGGGCGAACAACTTGGGACTCAAGGACTTCAATCCAACGACCTGTGAGGCCGTCAACAAAGCCGGGAAGAAGGTCAGCCTGTTTTTCACCGGCATCGACTACGGCGAAATGACCCCCGTCTTCCCCGAGGCAGACGCCCGCTTCATCTACGCCAAGCGCCTGATTCTCTTCACGGGCATCGCCAAGGACACGCCCATGGTCAACTTCCTGAGCGACAAGTACAGCATTGTCCGCCGGATGCGTTTCCCGGATCACCACAAGTACAGCGGCGCGGACATCCGCACGATCGAGGCGGCCATCCGGGAGAACCCGACCGCGCTTGTCTGCACGACCGAAAAGGACGCCCAGCGCATCGTGGATGCCAAACGGATTCCGGACGCGCTCAAACAGCGCCTCTTCCAACTGCCCATCGAAGTCTTTTTCCTCACGCCCGAAGAGCGCGAGATCTTCACCGCTCAGTTGGAGACTCTTTTACAGAAGGGGTCAACAAAATCTATTTAACAATCAATTGAGAATCAACTAGTTACATCTTTTAAAATGTTAACCCCCCGGCAAAAAACCAGGGGGTTAACAATTTAATTATGCCAATTACTTATCTATCAGTTATTTACAAAACGAGCAGTGTTGACCCCTAGTTCAGCGCATCGGCGCTCTTGATAAACTTGGCGAGATCCTCGTCGGAGACGTGGTAGTTCTGCATCTCGCCGGAGAAGTACTGGTCGTAGG